>NZ_VBTN01000026.1:0-10045 GCF_013277805.1 Pseudomonas sp. MS15a(2019) | reverse complement strand
GGGCTACTTCAGACCTTCCCTAGGGAAGAGCAGCATCTCCCAGGTGAGTATTGCCACGACGACTTCGACTCAGAGCCACCGTTCGATCCCGAGCTTGAAGCCGCGATGGAGGCAGAATTCGAGCGCGAAATGGCGAGCGAAAAGCCAATCGCCGACGAGTTGTGGCGCGTCGACGAGGATTGCCGCCAATTCGCAGCACGCGGGCCTGGATGGCCCTACCAACATCACCGATCGGCTCAGGTTAGCCCATCCAGCCGTACGAACAGCTCGTCGATTGAGTACCGTTCCCAGTCCGGTACCAACGACGCGATGGCAACGCCGCAGCGATAACTCAACTTCCCATAGAAAGTATCCTACGCGCGCTGCAGACCTTTCCCTGTAGGGAAGGTCCATCAGGTCTAATTTCCTGGGGTCGTCATTTCGACGACCGGGTGTGAGAGCCCGCTTTTAGACCTAATGGCAGCTTTGTCATGGCAGCCGTGCGCGGGCAGACTTCGGTCTGGCCGGGTTCCTAGGTCTCCGGTCTCTCACCCCGCGTATGGCTGCCACCCTAATCCTGTGAGAGGGACTGGGAGACAGCTCCTGTTTGACCTAGGAGTTTCGCCATGAAAAAGATCGTCCCCGATCCGCGCATTACGCTACCCCCGGCAGATCATCACCACCCCCTACTTCACCATCCACAGCGACCTGACGCCCACCGATTCCCTGGCCTACGCTTGCGAATTGCTGCGCGGTCTCTTCGAGACCACCGACGACTATTGCTACGCCCATGCGAACGAGCCGGGCCACGGCATGCTGGTGAATGTGTTGCATTCGGCCGAGACGGCGAAGGCGCTGATCGAACTTGCGCTCGCCAAGCTGCAGGCCAGTGAGCGCCAGGAGGTGATGACATGAGCGCGCTTCCCGAGGCCGAGAAGGCCACTACCGCAGATGTGACGAGCTTCATCACGAACCAGAATCCGCCCATGGACTTGTTCCACATCAGCCCTGGCGTGCCCTGCGACTATGCCCTGGAACAGGCCTCGACCCTGTTGGGGTGCGTGCACAAGCTGATCCTCGCGGGGGCTGTGGATGAAGATGGCGACATGATCTGGGCCGCCTATTACCTGAGTGGGCTTGCCCAGGCGATTCTCGCGGATGTGGAGGCTGGGCGGATGCGGAACAAGCGGGAGAAGACTGTTCTGAAGGCCTAGAAATCCTGTGGGGAGTCCACTCAGCCCGCTGGGCTGCGCGATCGGGCGCGTAGCGGCCGTAGATGGCATGCCGGGTGCGATAGCCGCGGATATCCCCCCGGCTGATTGGTAAGCCGTGGGCGCAGCGGCGCACCTTGCGCCGGTGCGCGCGCTCACGCCAGTCAGAAGCTGTAGTTGAAACGCCTCATCACATTGCGCGGTGCCGTGAACACCGTACAGACCGGTTTAGCTGTAGTACTGCGAGGCGGCTTACTCAGCAACCGCGGCGGTCACGATGATCTCGACCAGCACATCCGGCGCGCCCATGTCGCACTGGGCGGTGGCGCGCGTGGGGGCGCAACCCGGTGCGGTCCAGGCGTTCCAGACCTCATTCATGCTGTCGAAGTCACGGGCCAGGTCTTTGATCCAGATTTGCGCTGTCAGCACCCGGCTTTTGTCTGAGCCCGCCTTCTCAAGATAAGCTTCAATTTTCGCCAATGTATCGCGTGTTTGGCCGGCGATATCTTGAGTGCGGTCATCGGCGGTCATCCCGCCGACATAAATCACACCATTATAAATAACGACCCGGCTACGGCGCGGGTCAGTTTCGATGCGAACGATATCACTCATATAGGCTCCTGGATTTTAGTATGAAGAACGGGCGAACTAATGTGTAAGTTCGCCCAGTAAAATAGGTTTGATAGGGGCGCGAACGCGGTAGTGGCCGACCTCGTTAGGATCGACGTTGCGCGTTTTCGCGATAATTTCGGTGACGGTTAAACCGCAGAAACGTCCTTGGCATGGCCCCATGCCGCAGCGGCCAAATGCCTTGGTTTGATTCGGCCCATGGCAGCCCAACGCTACATAGCTGCGAATCTGCCCAGCAGTCACTTCCTCGCAGCGGCACACCAGCACGTTATCGTCTGCGGGAATTCTATTTTCCTCTTGGGGGCGATAAAGAACATCCAGGAACTTTCTGATGCTCGTAGCGTTTTCCAACTGCTGAGCCAGTCCGGCCAGTTGATGTCCCAAGCCCTGCAAACTTCCAAGCTGCGCCCCAATTGCCAAGGCCGCCAAGCGTCCCTGTACAGCAGATGCCTTGGCGCCGACGATGCCTCGGCTATCACCGGCGACGTAGATCACGGTGTCGCCCAGGCGTCCATGCTCATCGGTATGCGGCAACCAGCAAAGTTGCTCGGGGCTCCAATAGTGCGCGGCGCCCGTCGAGAGGCTGAGTTGCGCATTCGGGACCACCCCTTGATGCAGTAACACCAGAGAAGACGCGACGGACGTGCGCTGCCCGCGATGTTTGAATTGAATGCCTTGGGCCGCATGGTCCCCCACGATTGCCAGGTCGGTAGCGCCCGAGTAAACCTTGACCCCGTGACGCTTGATCGACGCGAGCAGCTTCATGCCCTTGGCAAGATCACGCCAGCCTTTGAGCGCACCAGCCGCTTCGCGCAACGCCCGGACATAAGCCGACTGTGGTGTGGTGTCCACCAACGCCTTGATCGCCACGCCTGCCCTGAGGTATTGCCAAGCCAAGAGGTAGAGCAGCGGACCGCAACCGGCGAGGACAACGGGCTCGGTAGGCAGTGCACCAGCCCCTTTGAGCATGATCTGACCGGCACCCGCGCCCATTACACCAGGTAACGTCCAGCCTTTGATGGGGAATGGTCGCTCCATGGCGCCGCTGGCCAGTACGACATACTTGCCGACGATGTCTTCATTATGGCCATTGGCGATGTAATTGATTTCCCCCGAAGCGGCCACGTTCCAGACCACCGCACCGGTGATGTGGATAGCACCGCTGGCTTTGAATTCACGAGCAAGGGCTCGGCCTGCGACGTAATCCGCGCCGAGGATGTGTTGTATGGCTTCAGGAGCGGACTCGATCCGCCGATAGATCTGGCCGCCGAGCGCTGGTTGCTCGTCCAGCACGACCACCGTCAACCCCTGGGCGCGTGCCTGGCAGGCTGCGGCCATTCCAGCTGGGCCGGCACCGACGACCACCAGGTCTACCGGGACATTATTCATGGCACCCTCCCATTTCGCCGAGGTCCAGTGCCACAGCGCCGAGTTGACGCCTGATATGCATGCCGTCGCGCACCGGGACCATGCAACTTTGCCGTGCGGGTACGCCGTCGATTTCAACGAGGCATTCAAAGCAAACACCCATCATGCAGTACGGAGCGCGGGAAACATTACCGACGATACTGGAGCGGAAATCACGGGCGCCTTGGGTCAGCAACGCGGCAGCCACACTGATGCCCTCGGCGACGCGCAATTCTTGCCCCTCGAATGTGATTTTTACCGTCCGCCCAGCAGGCGCGTTCGAAACAGAAAAAAGCGGCTTAGTGGTCATGGGTAAAACTCGCGTTGGGGTCTAGGAATCTGTCGCTGTGGAACCCTTCGAAGTTCGGGGGTGAGGGTGTTATGCCCCCGACCCAGGGCCCGATGACGTAGGCGTGGATTGCCGCCAGTGTCACGCCGCTATGACAAATAACGGCATAGGCCCCTGGGCACGTCGTCGAACTCTGGTACACCGGGTAGCCGTCGGGGGTTAAAGGCCGAATGGCGCCCCATGCTCGAACGAGCCTCACATCCTTGAGGGCGGGAAACGTATCTACAGCCCGTTCGGCGAGCCAGCTGATCTTGTCAGGTGTCGTGCGATCATCCAGACCGACATCTTCTGAAGTCGAGCCGATCTGCACCGACCCTTCCTTGGTCTGCCGCGCCTTGTTCGTCGGGTAGGGGATAAACGGCTTGAGCCGCTCGGTGATCAGCACTTGCCCGCGCGTCGGGCGGGTTGGGGCATGCAACCCCACTTGCGATGCCAACTCGGAGATCCCGATACCGGCGGCGAGTACGAGCCTGTCGCTGTTCCAGGATTGGCCATCCCGGGAACGCGCCGTGAATTTACCGGTACCGGGGTCCTGCGAGACCGCAACAACGTCAACGCCAGAAATGATATCTGCCCCCTTCATTTTCAGACCCGCATGCAGTGCCCTGAGCAGCATCAAGGGGTTGGCGTGGCCATCATGAGTACCGAAGCTTCCGCCGACGACCTTGGGGCCTAGCCCAGGCAAATGCTGCCTCAGCTCTGCAGGGCCCATCATTTGATAGGGGATATCACCCACTGCTTTGTTGATTTTCTCAAGCAAGTCCGCCCGCGCTTGTACCTCTTTTTCGCTGAACCCAAGCCAGAAGCCGCCCGTTTGCTCAAGCCCCGTATCGACACCCGTCAGGCTGAGCAACTCCCGGTGCAGTTCCGGCCACTGTCTTACGGCATCGCGCGTCCATTGCGCATAGCGGGGCATCCCACCACCTTTGCTCGATAACCAGACCAGGCCAAAATTTCCCCGAGAGGCGCGTAATGCGGCATCCCCTTGGTCGAGGACGGTGACCTTAAGGCCCCTGCGCGCGGCACCGTAGCCAATTGCCGCGCCGACGAGTCCACCGCCCACTACGATCATGTGTTCTTTGCTCATACTTCACCTCCGCAACTGTGCGGCAGCTCTTGAAAAAAGGGCGAGCGGGTCCTCGCTGCCAAAGTCTTTGGAAGCGAAAAGTGCACCTGGGCCTATTTTTTACCGATTAATACTTTGTCCAAACCGACAATACGGTCTAGCAAAAACATGAGGATCATCGTTCCCACAATCATTACCGTGGAAACCGAAGTCGTCACCGGGTCGGTCATCAATGCGATCCGTTCATACAGGGCAACCGGAAGTGTCGTAGTACCCGGGGTGGAGACGAATATCGTCATGGTGACTTCATCGAAACTTTGAATGAAGGCCAATAACCAACCGCCGGCCACGCCTGGGAGAATCAAGGGAAACAACACTTTCCAAAAGGACACATATTTAGAGGCGCCGAGTGAGCGTGCCGCCAGTTCCGCATCGCGATCAATCCCGATGACAGCCGCCAGGGTAAGCCGCAGTGAGTAAGGCGTGACGATCAATGCATGCACCAATAACAGCCCGATGAACGAACCCGAAATCCCCGTCACTGAAAAGAACCTGAGAAACGCTACACCAAGCACGACATGAGGAATCATCAAGGGGGAGAGAATCAATGATGTAAGTGCTTCGCGTCCGGCGAAACGGTATTTGGCAATAGCTATCGCGGCGGGTACCGCGACAATGGACGCAATCGTCGCCGCGCCAAGCCCCAGCCACACCGAGAGCCAAAACGCATTGATCAACTCCGGGGCGTCCCAAATGGCTTTGTACCACCGCCACGAGGCGCCGTCGAAAGGCATCGATATATAGCCCTTGTCTGAGAAAGAGACCAATACAATGATCAACAGCGGCGCCACAATGAAACTGACGAACAGTGTGTGGAAGAGTATTGCAAAGGGTCCGTTACTTTCCAGGCTGCGATCACTCATACGAACACCTGCTTGAATTTTCGCTCGATCAATCGATTGCTGCCGATCACCACGAAGACAATGGCAATAAGCAAGAGCACCGCAATGGAAGCGCCCAATGGCCAGTTCATCGTGGAGAGAAATTCATCGTAGATCGCCGTGGTGACGACTTTGACGCCGCGACCGCCGATCATCGCCGGCGTGGCGAAGGCCGAGGCAGACAAGGTAAAGACGATGATCCCGCCAGACAAAATACCCGGCATCAGCTGCGGCAGCACAACGCGCCTGAAGGTGGTCACCGGGCCGGCCCCGAGGGAGCGGGCCGCATGGGCAATCTGGCCATCGACTTTTTGCAGCGTGCTCCATACCGAGATCACCATGAAAGGCATCATCACATGGGTCAGGGCAATCACTACCCCGGTCAGGGTAAACATGAGCTGTAGTGGCTGGTCGATCAGACCGAGTGCCATCAGCGCTGAGTTGATAAAACCTTCACGTCCCAACAACAGCGACCATCCCAACGTCCGTACCACCACGGAAATGAGTAACGGGCCGAGTATCACGACGAAAAAGCCACCTTGCCATGCGGGCCGCATGCGCGAAAGGATCAGCGTTTCAGGAACGCCAATGGCAATGCAGACGGCGGTGACGCCCAGTGACATCAAAGCGGTACGGGCAAACAGCTCGTAATAGAAACTGTCGCTGAGTACCTCCAGGTAACTGGCCAAGGTATAACTGTTTTGAGTGCCACTCATGGCGTCGAACACATTGAATGAAAGCATGCCAGTCAATGCGATGGGTACGACGAGCAACCCTAGAAACAACAGGAGCGCGGGCAGCGAGAGTACCCACTGAGCACCATTGGCGCGGTAGGTAGTGTCAGCCATGGGCGGCCTCCGCGGATACGACCTGCAGGTCGCCGTCGCCCCAACCGATGCCGACCGTTTCGCCTTCTTGAGGCTGGCGCTCGCCATTGTTCGGTGCTGTCATCTTCAACGCGCCCAAGGCGCTTTCGATTTCGTAATACCACAGGCCACCGAGGAACAAACGTGATGCAATACGCCCCTCGGCTTTCCCAACGCCGGGCGGGGTGAAGCGGATGCGCTCAGGCCGGATGAACAGTATGGCGTCGTCGCCCACCTTGAGCTGCTGCCGGTTCGCGGGCACGACGATGCCGTCCAGGTGGACCAATGCCTGTCCCTGGGAGATGGACTTCACCTTGCCCATGAGAATATTGGTCTGACCCAGGAAGCGCATGGCGAAGCCGGAGGTGGGCTGGTCGTAGACATCTTGAGGCTTACCCAGCTCTGCGATGCAACCGTCGGCCATCACAGCGATTCGGTCGCTCATTGTCATGGCTTCGACTTGGTCATGGGTGACCAAGATAGTAGTAATGCCGAGCCGGCGCTGGAGCGCCCGGAGCTCAACATGCATTTCACCCCTGAGCTTAGCGTCGAGGTTCGACATAGGCTCATCGAGCAGCAAGACACTCGGACGGATCGTCAAAACCCGTGCGATAGCGACACGCTGCCGTTGGCCACCGGACAACTCCCGTGGATAACGCGCCCCGAGCCCCGACAGACGGACCATCGCGAGCGCTTCTTCGACACGCGTCGCCAGCTCTTGTTTAGGCACTTTGCGCATCTGCAACCCGAAGCCGACGTTTTCGGCAACGGTCATATGCGGGAACAGTGCATAGCTTTGGAATACGATGCCCATGTCACGTTTTTCAGGCAGCATGCTGGTGATGTCGTTGCCACCGAGATGGACAGAACCCGTGGTAGGGGAAATAAATCCCGCGACCATCTGAAGTGTCGTCGTTTTTCCGCATCCCGAGCCACCCAGCAGCGAGATGAACTCACCGCTCTTAACCTCTAGGTCCAAGTTGCGCACAGCGGTAAAGCCGCCCGAATAGGTTTTCGAGAGCCCTCGGATAATCAAATTACTCATGGCCAATACTCACTATTATTATCATCGTCGAGAAAAGCGCTCACTCAACGGTACGGCTCCACTGTTTTGTCCATTCAGCACGTTTACGGTTAACGGTGTCCCAGTCTATCGGCACCAGCTGCGCAAGCTTCTCTTCGCCATAAGGGACCTCTTCGGCCAAACCCTCTTCGAGCTTGGCTTGCCGGTTGACGGGGCCGAAGCCCTCGGTGGCGAACTTGGCCTGCACACTGGGAGACGCCAGGTATTGAATCAGCGCTTGAGATTTTTCTGCGAGCTTATTCCCGGAAACTACACAGGCCGAAGCAATAATGGCGGGTGTGCCTTCTTTTGGATAAACAAACTCGATAGGAAAGCCTGTTTTTTTCAACGCCACGGCACGGTTGCTACCCCAGACAGCAATATCGATATCGTTGCTCTGGAACATCTGCGCTAATTGGGCATTCGAAGAGGTCCACGCCAATACATTGGGCGCGACATTTTCACGAACGGCTTTGAAGCCTGGGTCCATATCATGCTCACCGCCACCGTTGATGCGGGAGAACATGATCAAGGTATTTAGGCCGAACGTACCGGAGATAGGGTTGGAGGCGACGCGCTTGGCATATTTGGGGTCCGCGATGTCGGACCACGATGTGGGCGCCGCCCAACCATTCTTGGCGAAGACTGCTTTATTGTAGGCAATGCCCGTCGCCACCAGCCCGATACCGACCGCCTTACCCTTGAAGTTCGAGGCTGCGGCGATATCGTAGATGTCCTGATACACCGGCGACTGCGCCAAGTTATCGCACAGGCCAAATTGCACGGCGTAATGCATGGGGCCGTCGTCAAACAAGGCAACGTTGATTTGCTGACTGGCTCGCTGCGCTTGCAATTTGGCAAGGTTTTCACTCGAGCTGCCCGGCACATAAACGACGTTGACATCATGCTTGGCTTCGAACTCGGGAAGGATGACCGTTTCAAAGGTCTTTTGAAAGTCGCCGGAATACCCTGCGAAATAGAGCGTGTCTTGCGCATACGCGCCGCTGCTAAGCGTAATGGCGCTGGCCAATGCAAAGGTGTTGATTTTTTTCATGTCAGCTTCCCCTCCTCACGCGAGTTAACGAGGCAGTGGTCCGCCTCTGTTTTGACTCAATTGGGTAACATCAGTCGGCAGGGGCCCAGCTTCAATGCACGGACTATAATTGTTGTCTTCCAGGAGACGCTTAGCGCCCCAGTTCCGGCTGAACACAACGTTAAGGGGAGCAGCGGTGGACAAGCAAATAGAATATCGCCTTGGCCTATGCACTGGTGATATACCCCCCCTCCCGGGAGCAATCCCTACGCCGGCGCTTTACACCCGAGGCTCTCGAGTTCGCGGGCCAGCACGTCTTTGACGGTCGTCACGAAGTCTGAAATCAACCGATCGTTCGCGCGCTCTTTGGGGTAGATGATGTACCCCTGATGTTTTACGGTGGGCAGAAAAGGCCGCGTCACCATGCCCGAATGGCGGTAATCCAATGAGGCGAGCGGGTTCACGATCGATAGGCCTAGCCCCTGCATGACCAGCGAACAGGTGATTGAACTGTAAGAGGTCTCTAGGCGAATGTGCCGGTCAATACCGGCGTTTTCAAAATGGGTGTCGACCAGTGAGTAGCCATGTTCGGTGCGGGGCAGTGAGATGAAAGGCTCATTCGCCAGGTCCTGGGGGGTTATCACGTCCTTGCGTGCGAGCCGATGGTCTGCAGGCATCACGCAGACGGCGTCTACCTCATACAGGTGCTCATAGGCCAGGCCATAGTTGTTATTGACCTGGGAGACCAAGCCGACATCACAGGTTTGATCTTCAACCCAGCGTGCCACTGTCGTTGCGTGGCCGGTATGGATGGACACGCTGACTTCGGGCAGATTTTGACAAAACTGCTGCATCACCCTGGGCACCAGGCCCAGCGCAAGCATCTGTACTGCGGCGACCGTCAGCGCGCCACCGCTGAACCGCTTGATCCGCTTGGCGGCTTCGTCCAGATGGTGCAGCCCCGCAAAGCTTCGTTGTACCTCCTTGAAGAAGGACCGGGCGTCACTGGTGGGCACCAGTCGCCCTGGCAATCGCTCGAAAAGTTTCAAGCCGGTTTTTTGTTCAAGCAGCGCAATCGCTCTGCTCACATTAGGTTGTGAGGTGTGCAGCGTCTGCGCGGCCGCAGTGGTTGAGCCCGACAACATGACGGCCCTGAACGCCTCAATTTCAGAGAACCTCATCATGGAAAAGTCTCCAATATCGCTTTCTCCACAGCGCCAATATTCAGCTTGCCGGTATGCCGAATCAGTGTTTCAGCCTCTCTCAAAGCAATCACCCCCAATGCAGGACTCGCGCAGCGCTGCGTTAAACGCTTAATGTACCCCAGGTCCATCATCACACGGCGACGGGATGCCGCTTTGTGCGGCCTTGACGGACCAGGTGTTGGTGCACGACGCGCTATCCGAGGTAGGAATTGGATAGAGCTCCAAGTTATGTCATCTGTCACACGGATTTTCCGTCAATGCGCACGGACGCCTTAGGGAAGGTCTGAAGTAGCCC
>NZ_VBTN01000025.1:0-13741 GCF_013277805.1 Pseudomonas sp. MS15a(2019) | reverse complement strand
CGGGATGGGTTGACCACTACAATGCGCTCCTTCCTTATCCTGCTGCTAGTGCTTGCGCTTCCGATCAATGGGATAGCGGAAATGCTCATGCCGGTTGGATCGTCCGGGCATCACGTGATGTCCGATATGGAAGGTGTGGGCGCCATGACGACCGACCACGCTTCGATGGTTGGCGCCGATGACGGTGCTGAACACGAGTGCTGTGAAGCGAATGAGCATGGAACGGAGACCGTCTGCAAGACGGGCCAAGAATGCAAAACTGCAAGTATCCTTCAGCTTGTCTCAATAAAAGCCCAGCTGATGCCTGCTGCTGAACCCGTGACCACTCCCTATAACGGCCTGATCTCCTCTAGCCTTTTAGACGCCGTCTGGCGTCCACCCCGCGTCTAATTCCGATCAAATTATAGGAACCGCCCGAGTGAGCATTCGGGCCGGCTACTGCGCGCCTTTGGCTCGCATGAAAGATCAGGAATCCTTCGCAAATGAAACCCCGTATTTATTGGGCGCCGCCGTACGTGGCCGCCTTGATCATGGGCGCGCTCTCGTTTCCAGGGTTAGCGTCCGCTTTGACCTTAGAACAAGCTCTGAGCGTGGCCGAGCAAGACGCGCCTTCGCTGCATGCGCAAGCCGCCAACCTGGTGGCCGCACGCAGCGCTGCAATCCCTGCCGGCGAGCTTCCTGACCCTAAACTTAAGCTTGGACTGCAAAGCGTGCCCATCGAAGGTGACGCTCGCTGGCAGTTGGAGCAAGAGGCCATGACCATGCAAATGGTTGGGGTCATGCAAGATGTGCCAAACCGAGCGAAAAGGCGCGCTCGTGTCGAGGCCGCGCAGGCTAGTGTTGCGCTCGCAAACGCCCAGCAAACGGTTGAACGTCTCGGTGTGCGCCAAGCAACCGCCGAGGCATGGATCGCTAGCTTCGCGGTCGAGCAGAAGCTAAGCCTTTTCAAGCAGCTTTACAGCGAGAATCAGCTCCTTTCGCGGGCTGTTCAGGCCCGCATTGCTGGCGGCAGCGGACAAACCGCAGACAGCGTACTTCCGAGGCAAGAGGCAGCATTGCTGGCTGAACAAGAGGATGAGCTGCTGCGTAACCAGGCTGTTGCGCGGGCCGGCCTCCGGCGCTGGATAGGCGAGCTAGCAGGCCAGCCGCTTACAGGTGACTGGCCGCAATGGCTTGCCGCCGTTGATAACTATCAGCACAACCTGAACCGGCACCCGGCGTTACTCGCCTTCGACCCGATGACTCGTGAAGCGGAGGCAAAGGTTCACCAGGCCATCGCAGAGAAAACACCGGATTGGAGTTGGGGGATCGACTACCTGCGACGTGGCCGTGAGTACGGCGACATGGTGAACCTCAGCGTCAGCTTCGACCTGCCGCTGTTTACCAGCTCTCGGCAGGATCCGAAGATCGCGGCCGAACGAGCTCGCCTTGCCCAGATCGAGGCTCAGCGCCAAGCGACCTTGCGCCTGTACAACCAAGAGCTGAGTACTGACCTCGCTGAGTATCAGCGTCTGGACCGCGCACTCATCCGCCTCGACAAAACCTTACTACCCCTCGCTGAAGAGAAGGTCCGCCTTGCCATGGCCGATTACCGCTCCGGAAGCGGTGAGCTGACCGCTGTGATCGAAGCGCGACGACAGCTTGTGGAGACCCGGCTACGGCGTATTGACGTCGCCCGCGATCGATCGTTGAGCAATGCCCGCCTGCATTTCGCCTTTGGAGATACCCGACCATGACATTCCAACACAAGCGGCTGGTACTCGCCTTCAGTCTGCCTCTGATGATTAGCGCTGCAGCGCTAATCGGTCTGCCTACCGCAGCCTTCGGACAATCGCCTGCAGAAGAAGACAAGGAAGTGCTCTATTGGTATGACCCTATGGTCCCCCAGCAAAAGTTCGATAAGCCGGGCAAGTCGCCATTCATGGATATGGAATTGATTCCACGCTATGCAGATGAGGGAAGCGACGGGGCATCGATCAGTATCGACCCGAGCGTGACGCAGAATCTCGGCGTGCGCTTGGCAACCGTAACGCGTGAATCGATCAGCCAGTCGCTCGAAGCGACAGGCGCGTTGATGTTTGACGAGCGAGACGTGGCGGTTGTGCAGGCGCGTGCCGGTGGCTTTGTCGAGCGCGTTTACGACCGAGCACCGGAGGATGTCATCGAAAAAGGCGCGCCGTTAGCCGATCTTTTGGTTCCCGAATGGGCTGCCGCACAGGAAGAGTACCTGGCGCTCAAAGGGGTCGGCCAACCCCAGCTGCTCGCAGCGGCTCGCCAGCGGTTGCGCCTTGCTGGCATGCCGCCAGAAGTCATAGTGCAGCTAGAACGAACTGGTAAAGCGCGCCCCGTTTGGACAGTGACGAGTCCAATAGGCGGCGTGCTGAACAGCCTCGACGTTCGCGAGGGCATGACCGTACCCGCCGGCGCTACTCTTGCGCGCGTCAACGGCCTGGACACGGTTTGGCTAGAAGTTGCAGTACCAGAGGCGCGGAGCGCAAATTTAGCGCCAGGGCAATCAGTAACAACGCGCCTGCCCGCTTTTGCGGGTGAAACGCTGGAAGGAACGATCCAGACGGTACTATCGCAGGCCAACCTGGATAGCCGCACTGTGCGTGTCCGGGTCGAGCTACCTAACCCGCAACAACGGCTTCGTCCCGGCATGACGGCCGAGGTGACGTTGAGTCGCAACGTCGAAGATGTCTTGGTCATCCCGTCCGAGGCGGTCATTCGCACCGGTCGGCGCGCATTGGTGATGCTGGCCGAGGATCAAGGCCGTTACCGCCCGATTGAGGTTCGCACAGGCCGGGAATTCGATGACCAGACAGAGGTGCTTGAAGGGCTGGAAGCCGGTCAGAAGGTCGTGGCGTCCGGTCAGTTTCTCCTGGATTCAGAGGCGAGCCTACGCGGGCTGACCGCTCAGGGTTTGGAGGAGCCTGCAACTTCTACAGAACCTGCGCTGCACGAGGCTGAAGGTACGATCGTCAGCCTGGAAGATGGCATGGTTGGCCTGTCGCATGGGCCGTTCAAGACGCTGAACATGCCTGGGATGACCATGTCCTTTCCGGTTGCGGATCAATCCCTGCTGTCAGGCTTGCAAGTCGACGACCGCGTCCGTGTGGGCGTGCGTGAAAGCGACGAAGGCCTGGTCATCGAGCGCATCGAGAAGCTCGGGGGCCAGAAATGATTGCAGCCATAATCCGATGGTCAGTAGCCAACCGCTTTCTGATCCTGCTGGCCACTTTGTTCGCGGTGGCCTGGGGTATCTGGTCGGTCAAGAACACTGCTGTCGATGCGTTGCCAGACCTTTCCGACGTTCAGGTCATCATTCGCACGCCATACCCAGGGCAGGCGCCGCAGATTGTCGAGAATCAGGTCACCTACCCGCTTACGACGACCATGCTGTCTGTTCCCGGTGCCAAAACGGTTCGCGGCTACTCCTTCTTTGGGGACAGCTACGTGTACGTCCTGTTCGAAGACGGCACAGACCTTTATTGGGCCCGTTCACGTGTGCTGGAGTACCTGAGTCAGGTTCAGAGCCGGCTCCCTGCCGCCGCCAAACCCGCCTTGGGGCCTGACGCCACAGGTGTCGGTTGGATTTACCAATATGCCTTGGTAGACCAAACGGGCAAGCATGACCTCTCACAGCTGCGCTCATTGCAAGATTGGTTTCTGCGCTATGAACTAAAGACACTACCCAACGTGGCGGAAGTCGCACCCATAGGCGGGATGGTCAAGCAGTACCAGGTCGTAATGGATCCTATACGGATGGCCAGCCGGGGCGTGACGCAACAGCAGATCGCTCAAGCTATCGACGAGGCCAATCGTGAAACCGGCGGGAGTGTTCTAGAGCTAGCAGAAACCGAGTTCATGGTCCGTGCGACCGGGTATCTGAAGACACTCAACGACTTTCGAGCCATTCCTTTGCGTCTCGACGGCGGCGTGCCAGTGACGCTAGGGGACGTTGCGCATTTCCAGCTCGGCCCGGAAATGCGCCGGGGCATCAGCGAGCTTGACGGTGAAGGTGAGGTAGTCGGCGGCGTGGTGATCCTGCGGAGCGGCAAGAACGCTCGGGAAACCATCGCTGCCGTTCAGACCAAACTGGATGAGCTGACAGCGAGCCTGCCCCAAGGCGTCGAAATCGTCACGACGTACGACCGTAGCAAGGTGATCGACAGTGCCGTTGAAAACCTCACGCACAAGCTCATCGAGGAGTTCATTGTCGTTGCGTTAGTTTGCGCGATTTTTCTGTGGCATCTGCGCTCGTCGTTGGTCGCCATCGTGTCGTTGCCGATCGGCATCCTGATTGCTTTTGTGATCATGCAGCGGCAAGGCATCAACGCCAACATCATGTCGTTGGGTGGCATCGCGATCGCCATCGGAGCGATGGTCGATGCAGCAATCGTCATGATCGAAAACGCCCACAAGCACATTGAGGCCTGGCACAAGCGGCATCCTGACTCCACCTTGAAGGGCCAGGAGCACTGGAAGGTCATTACTGACGCGGCTGTTGAAGTGGGGCCGGCATTGTTCTTCAGCCTGCTGATCATCACGCTGTCGTTCATTCCAGTGTTCACCCTGGAGGCGCAGGAAGGCCGGCTGTTCGGTCCACTGGCGTTCACCAAAACCTATGCAATGGCAGCCGCCGCGGGCCTGTCTGTCACGCTGGTTCCTGTGCTCATGGGGTATTGGATCAGGGGCAAAATCCCTGACGAACACCGTAATCCACTCAACCGTGGCCTGATCTGGATCTACAAGCCGGCCCTGGACGCGGTACTGCGCTGGCCCAAGATGACTCTGCTGGTGGCTGTTCTGGTCTTCCTGACAGGCTTGTGGCCGGCCTCTCGCCTTGGTGGGGAGTTCTTGCCCCCGCTGGATGAAGGTGACCTCCTTTATATGCCCACTGCGCTTCCAGGCCTCTCCGCTCAGAAGGCTTCTGAGCTACTGCAGCAGACGGACCGGCTCATAAAAACGGTTCCAGAAGTTGCACACGTGTTCGGTAAGGCTGGTCGAGCCGACACCGCTACAGATCCCGCCCCGCTGGAAATGTTCGAGACGACCATTCAGTTCAAGCCGAAGGATCAATGGCGCCCTGGGATGACGCCTGACAAGCTGGTTGAGGAGTTGGATCGCACCGTACAGGTACCTGGATTAGCCAATCTGTGGATCCCGCCGATTCGAAACCGTATCGATATGCTGGCGACGGGTATCAAGAGCCCGATCGGGGTGAAAGTGTATGGCACTGACTTGGCACAGATCGACAAAGCCACCCAGGCAGTGGAAAAAATCGCCAAAACGGTGCCTGGGGTCAGTTCGGCGCTTGCTGAGAGACTGACCGGCGGCAGGTATATCGATGTGGATATCGTTCGTGTCGCCGCCGCACGCTACGGCCTGAATATCGCGGACGTGCAATCGATCGTGGCCGGTGCCATCGGTGGTCAAACCATTGGTGAAACCGTGGAAGGGCTCGCCAGGTATCCGATCAACCTCCGCTATGGCCGCGAGTGGCGCGACTCGATATCCGATCTGCGCAACCTACCGATCTACACGCCGCAAGGCAGCCAGATCACGTTGGGGACCGTGGCCAAAGTACAGGTGACAGACGGACCGCCCATGCTTAAAAGCGAAAACGCAAGGCTGTCGGGCTGGGTTTACGTCGATGTTCGTGGCCGCGACATGGCGGCTGTGGTGGGCGATCTGAGGGAAAAGATCAGCAAAGGGGTCCAGCTCGAATCCGGCATGAGCATCAGCTATTCCGGCCAATTCGAATTCATGGAGCGCGCTAACGCGAAGCTGAAGCTCGTCGTTCCGGCTACCTTGCTGATCATTTTTGTATTGCTCTACCTAACGTTTGCCCGCTTTGGCGAGGCGCTGCTCATCATGGCTACGCTGCCATTCGCTCTGACCGGGGGCGTCTGGTTCCTATATCTGCTCGGGTACAACCTATCCGTAGCGACAGGAATCGGATTCATCGCACTGGCAGGCGTTTCTGCTGAGTTCGGCGTCATTATGCTGCTGTATTTGAAGAACGCCTGGACGGATCGGGTTAACGCTGGAGCCCATGGCGAAGGCGTCCTGCTCGCCGCCATTCGTGAAGGTGCTGTCCAGCGAGTGCGCCCCAAGGCCATGACCGTCGCCGTGATCATCGCTGGCCTGCTGCCCATCCTTTGGGGCGGCGGGACCGGCAGCGAAATCATGAGCCGTATTGCCGCGCCCATGGTGGGCGGGATGATCACCGCGCCGTTGCTCTCCCTGTTCGTTCTGCCGGCAGCCTACCTGCTGATGCGCCGCCGGCAATTGCAGGCCCAGCACGCAACCAACTCCCCTGGAGAACATCTATGAACATCAAGCACATCACCCTTGCCTCACTCTTCCTAGTACCAGTCGCCTATGCCGCCGACAAGGAGCCAATGGACGGCATGCCGATGGATCACAAAGGCATGAACATGCCAATGGACCAGAAGTCGGCGGGACAGACCGCTACAGCCACAGGTACGGTCAAGAAAGTAAACACCGAGAGCGGAACCGTCACCATTGCCCACGGCCCGGTCGAAGCGTTGGGCTGGCCGTCGATGACGATGGGCTTCAAAGCAAAGCCTGATCAGCTCCAAACGCTGAAAGAAGGGGACCAGGTCGAATTCGAGTTCTCCTCGAAAGGTATGGATTCCACCATTACGCGCATCGAAAAGCAGTAAAGAGCAGAAAGCGACCGCCGCAGGCGCGGCGGTCGTACCAACACGAGAATGAAGCGATTACCGCTTTGTAACCTTGGCAACACCTTCTTGTAAGTAGCAAGCCTTTAATCTACAGGCATCAACTAACCAAGAGGTGCAAACCATGAACCGCATAACCAAAGTAATCGTTCCTTTTATTCTGACCGTTGCTTCCTCGCTTGCAATGGCCGAAGGCGGAAGCGAACGTACGCTGAATCGCTTAAATGACTCGGCAGGAGCAAAGCCCACCCTTAAGGAGCTTGTCAAAGAGGGTCAAGTGCTGAGCATCGCACCTGCAGGGGCGACCGGCACGACTCGAATGATTCAAAACTATAGAACTAGTGCCCAAGTCCAGACGTATGAGATGAAGGTCAAGACCCCCGACGGGAAGATCCATACGGTAGAGTTCCTGAGCACCCCAGTTGGCGTGAACAATGGCTAATCTGCCAAGCTTAATATCCGAGGGATAGTTAGATGAGCAGCATAATATCCAAGATTAAAAGCGTACTGCAGCGCAATCCGGTCGTAACGGGGTTAACCGCAGCTGTGGTTGGCTACATGCTACTGAACCAAAGCACTGCGGCGTTGGCAACAACGCTGCCAAGCCTGCTCTTTCTCTTGCCCTGCTTGTTGATGATGGTCGTATGCATGAAGCATATGTCTAGCGGTAAGTGCGACAAGCCCAAGGAGCCCAACGTTGGCGAAAACACCTTGTTAATCAAAAGCGAATAACCCACTGAACTTGGAGATTTAACATGCGAAAGGCCATCACCGTTACAGCAATCGCAATCACCTTGGCGAGCGGACTGAGTTTCGCAGCGGCAGATAAAGCGGACCAAAGCCATTCAGAAACCGGCATGATGAGCGGCGACAAGCATATGGAAATGATGGGTGACATGCGTGGAATGATGAAAGAGTGTCGTGAGATGATGGGGGCCGCCAAAGCCGACCACTCGCAAAATGGCGAAAATCCAGACGCAGCATAGGATATGAGGGTGTGAGTAACAATGATCGAAGCAGGTGGGGGGTGCCCCACCTGCTTTTTTGTGCTTGATGGCCTAACCAGGACCGTACTGATGGGAAAAGTGTCACTGACGAGCAGAATGGCGATAGCTCTCATGCTCGTGGTTACGGTTGTGCTGCTGGCGGCCGCAATCAGCTTTAATTATTTTTGTCAGCTCCATTTCGAACGCAAAGATGCACAAGTGCTTAATGAAAAGGCCGCTGCAGTAGAGCGTACGCTACTCAACAGCTCAGCATTCGGGCCTGAGACCGCTTCAAGGATCGATGCCGTTATTGAGCACTCCTTTGGCTTCGCGACTGCGGTTGTAGTAGACGGTAAGACGGTTTACTCCCATCACAATCTGTCTGAGAGCTTGCTACCTCTTGTCACAGACATCCAAGAGGAACGCTGGACGGTAAGTTTCGGTGGCCACCACTACAGCGGAATTACCAGAAAAGTAAATCGGTGGGTAGAAGGGCAGGACACTGTTATCTATTTGGCTTTGGATGTAACGCACCGAATCCACTTCTTCGATATGATTCAGCAGTGGCTTGCTTATACGCTTGTCGTTAGTGCACTTCTGAGTGGCGCGTTAGGTGTTGTTCTGATCAGGAAAGGCTTAAAACCAATAGACGAACTGTCCAAGACTTCTTCTACGGTAACCGCCCACTGCTTAGATACCAGAATTCCAACCGAGTCGGTGCCAGGCGAGCTGCATGAACTCGTAGACAACTTCAACGAAATGCTTTCGCGCTTGGACGACTCTTTTCTCAGATTGTCAGGTTTCTCAGCGGATATCGCGCATGAGCTAAGAACGCCGCTGAACAGCATGCTTACCCAAATGGAGGTCGCGCTCTTGCGCGACCGCGAGAATACCGACTACAAAGACATTTTGTATTCCGCCCTCGAAGAACTTAGGCGCATGTCAAAGATGGTCGATGACATGCTATTCCTCGCCAAGGCGGACAACGGGAAGATTACGCCCAATGCCGAAGATGCCAGCATGGCTGAGATTACCGCGAGCGTTATCGAATATTACGAGCTTGCAGCCGAGGACAAAAAGGTAGAAATCGCGCTTTCAGGCGATGGATCGGTACATGGCGATAAATCGATGCTGAGACGGGCCGTCTCAAACATAGTCTCTAACGCAGTTCGATATGCAGAGGAAGGCAGCACCATCAGCGTTGAAATAAGCGAGAGCGGTGGCTCGGTTAGCACAGCCATATCCAACCGAGGCACAACGATTCCAGCCGAGCTTCAGGCCCGAGTGTTTGATCGATTCTATAGGGTCGACACCGCAAGGCGCGAAGGAACCACCATGAATGCGGGCCTCGGCATGGCTATCACTCGTTCGATAGTCGAAGCGCACAAAGGGCCCATCGCTTGCGAATCAGCTGAGGGGCATACGACTTTCACAATGACGCTTCCAAAGCTTATGTCTAGGGATGGTCTGAAGTAGCCATGTATTTCCCCGGCATACCACCTAGCGCAACTTAAACTCGCCAAATGATCAAAAAACAATCAATTCGACGAGTATTTCTTACGTTTTCGCCACCCGGACCCCACTCCGGTGGCCATTTTCCGCATTACAGGTGCACCTTTCCTGCGGTAGTCAGCAAATGTCGGCGCGCCATCCATAGGTTCGACAGCGCGAACAGCGTCACCAGCTGAGCGGTGTTCTTGGCCAGGCCACGGAAGCGCACCTTCACGTAACCGAACTGGCGCTTGATCACTCGAAACGGGTGCTCGACCTTCGCTCGCACTTGTGCCTTGGCCTTCTCGATCTTGCGCTTGGCTTTGTACAGGGCGCTGCGTTTATCGAGCTTATTGTAGGTGCTGCGGCGTGCTGCGACCTGCCAGATCACTTCGCGGCCAGCATGTTCGGGGCGCTTTTCGACACCGGTGTAGCCGGCATCGGCGCAGACGACGTTCTCGTCACCGTGCAGCAGTTTGTCGACCTGGGTGATATCCGCCACGTTGGCTGCCGTGCCTACCACGCTGTGTACCAGCCCCGACTCATCATCCACGCCGATGTGCGCCTTCATGCCAAAGTAATACTGGTTCCCTTTCTTGCTCTGGTGCATTTCCGGGTCGCGCTTGCCGTCCTGGTTCTTGGTCGAGCTGGGCGCGTGGATCAGTGTGGCATCGACGATAGTGCCCGGGCGCAGCGACAGGCCGCGATCCCCCAGGTAGCCATTGATTACGCCGAGGATGCCGGCTGCCAGCTCATGTTTCTCCAGCAAGCGACGGAACTTGAGGATGGTGGTTTCGTCGGGAATACGCTCCAGGCTCAGCCCGGCGAACTGACGCAGGATGGTCGTCTCGTAGAGCGCTTCTTCCATGGCCGGGTCGCTGTAGCCGAACCAGTTCTGCATCAGATGGATACGTAACATGGCCATCAGCGGATAGGCTGGACGACCACCTTCACCCTTTGGGTAGTGTGGCTCGATCAGGGCAATCAATCCCTTCCACGGCACCACCTGATCCATCTCGATCAGGAACAATCCCTTACGGGTCTGCTTGCGCTTGCCGGCGTACTCGGCGTCGGCGAAGGTCATCTGCTTCATGGAAAAACTCGGCTGGCGGGATCGGCGTATTTCACCAGATTCAGGAAGTCTTTTTCAGACCTTCCCTAGTTAATGGCAGAGTGCCAGCAACGACCCTGACCTACGCTCATAGAAACGCCAGGCTGAACCGAAAGAGGCCGAGACTTTCGAAGCTGTATATTTGGTTCTGGAGGTTTCACGTGCAAGCGTCCTCATCAAGAAAATGCGGTTCGACAGCCGCAGCGCTCAACGAAGCGTGCTTCTGCGTAAGCCTAGATCAAGCTGCGCTCGTAAACGCATTGACCGAACAGCTTGGGGATTCAGAGCTGTCGGAGCTATTGAAGTCACGTTGCGCCCATGTGTTTGCTGCACGACCGGTCTTTGTTTCATCCTTGCGGCTGCGCCAGGTTAATGCGGTTATTCAGGCCATCGAGCAGACCGTGAGTTCGCCCGGTTGGCGTGAGCATGCTCTGGATTCTGCACCTCCTATTGCACGACATGATCCTCGGGGTGCGCGCGGCGTCTTCTTTGGCTACGACTTTCATCTGGCTGAGGACAAGCTTGGGCTTATCGAAATAAACACAAATGCCGGCGGAGCGATGCTAAACGTATTGCTCGCCCGCGCTCAGCGCAGTTGTTGCAGCGGCGTAGTCGGGCTATCGCCGGGGCGGGGCGGGTCCGGAGGATTCGAGCAGTTGATTCTGGATATGTTCGCCCAGGAATGGTCTGCGAGCGGCGAGCAACGTCCGCTCACGCGCGTGGTGATCTTGGATGAAAGCCCACAAGCCCAATACCTGTATCCGGAGTTCCTTCTTTTTCAGCGGTTATTCGAGTCAGCAGGAATCGACTGCCTAATCGCAGACCCAGCCGATCTGGCCTTTCACAACGAGTGCCTCTTGGTCGACGGAAAGCCTGTGGATCTCGTCTATAACCGACTCACCGATTTCTATCTGGAAGGCGACAATTGCAGCGCGCTGCGCAGCGCTTATTTGGCTGATGTCGTGACGGTAACGCCACACCCTCAGGCCTATGCCCTTTATGCCGACAAACGCCGGTTGGTTGACCTAACCAACGCACGTTTTTTGGAAGAGATTGGCGTTGATCAGCAAATCCGAACCGTATTGGCCCAATACGTCCCGCTTACCGTTCCTGTCGAGCATCGCAATGCGGAGCACCTCTGGCAAAACCGCCGTAGCCTCTTTTTCAAGCCTGTCAGCGGGTTTGGTAGTCGCGGTGCGTACCGAGGAGACAAGCTCACCAAGCGGGTTTGGGAAGAAATCATTGGCGGAAACTACTTGGCCCAGTCCCTTATAGCTCCTGGCGAGCGTAGAACCGTCGCCGACCCTCAGGTACGACCAATGAAGTTTGACCTGCGCGCGTACGCTTATGCTGGCGAGGTGCAGTGGAACGCTGCCAGGGTCTACCAAGGCCAAACGACCAACTTTCGAACGGAGGGGGGCGGCTTTGCTCCTGTGTTTACCTTAGGCGAGGAAGAGGAGCTGGCCGGTTCCACAAGGCAACTATCGCACGCCTCGTTCACTTTCTTGCTCGACGAAACCGGAGCCATAGAAAAGCTGCCGCACCCGCTCTATCTCGCGTTGGTTCGAGCCGAAAGGGCTACTTCGAAGCTTGCCGGTAAGCGTTTTCGATTGGCGGACTGGTATGTGGCAATGGAAGACGGCCAACCGTCTAAGGTCATCCGAGAGTGGTACGGGTGGGTAGCGTTCGACGCAGATGGCGGTTACCACCCTGAACGTGGTTCGCCGAAAAACGACGAGTCGGATAGTGATGACAATGTAGATTCAACCGCTCTACCGACACGGGAAGAACACGATCGAATTGAGGGACTGTTGTTTAAAAGCGAGTGAGAGCCTGTCTCGCACAGCCCAGAGGTTCCTTACGGGCGCAGAGCCAAAGGAAGATTGCTTTTTCACTCACCTTTCAGGGCCATCATTAACCTCTTGAATGCGCCGTTCAGCCGAGTAAATGCAGCCTGGAAACGAATCGAATTTTCCGCATATTTTGCTTGTTCAACCTGAACGTCGACTGTGTTCTGATCAAGCGACGGTTGATTGGGAACCCTGTAGAGTAGGGCCGCATCGCTAAGAGTAACCTCCAAGCCACCAGTATTTATATGACTCTGGTTAGTTTTGGCCAGTGAAAACTCAGTGTTAATTGCCTGCTTGTTTTGAGTGGCAAGCACCGAGGCAAAATTCAAATCCCTGGCTTTGAAATTGGGTGTACCAGCATCGGCTATATTGTTGCTCAGCACCTCTGCTCTTTTGGCAGTGTAGAGGAGCGTTTTTTCTGGCCCGCCTACAGCCTTTTCGAAACTAATCCTCATCAACGATCCTATCAAGTTGGGAGAAAACCAGTGCTGATCACAATTACGTCGATCAGCCCCATAGGATTTACGCCCGACCTGGCACCTGGTCGGGCGGTGCAGAGCCAGAGAGCGTTGTAATCGTAATCCTGGAAGACTAGAGAATTATTACTGATGACACTCCCTATCAGCCGTCATCAGCTTATGCTCGCGAATCATTTGTTCCAGTACGTCGTCTACCAATTTGTCGTGCTTCTCCATCCAAGCCAAATGCTCCTCGGTAGAGACGTGAATCGCCCCTAGTTTCGTAGACACCTCCAAGCCTCATAATGAGACCCAGCAGGAGGTGCCATGAGCAACCAGCGTTACCCCGAAGAATTCAAGATTGAAGCGGTCAAGCACATCACTGAACGCGGCTTGCGCGTTGCTGATATAGCAGAGCGTTTAGGCGTGTCCACGCACAGCCTGTACGCCTGGGTAAAGCGCTACAGCAAACCCCAAATACAGCGGCAGCAGGTAGATGATCAGCAGGCTGAGCTGCGTCGCTTGCGCGCGGAACTCAAGCGGGTGACCGAAGAGCGAGACATCCTAAAAAAGGCCGCTGCGTACTTTGCCAAGGAGTCCGGCTGAAGTACGCCGTTATCAGCAAACTGTTGGTGGAGTACCCGGTGCGGCGTCTCTGCCAGACCCTCCAGGTGCATCCCAGCGGTTACTACGCCTGGCTGGCCGAGCCGAAATCCGCGCGTGCCAAGGAAGATCAGCGTCTGCTCGGATTGATCAAGCATGCCTGGTTGGAAAGCGGCGGGGTCTACGGCTACCGCAAGATCCACGACGACCTGCGTGAGCTGGGCGAGCCCTGTGGCCGGCACCGTGTGGCTCGCCTGATGAGGAGAGAGGGGCTGCGCTCTCAGACCGGTTATCGCCGGCGCCCCGGGTACTACGGTGGCAAGCCGCCGGTGGCCTCGCCCAACCGTCTGGAGCGGCAGTTCAATGTCAGTGAACCGAACAAGGTCTGGGTCACCGACATCACTTACATCCGCACGTATGAGGGCTGGTTGTACTTGGCGGTGGTGCTGGATCTGTTTTCTCGCCAAGTGATCGGCTGGTCGATGAAGCCTCGGATGTGCAGCGATCTGACCATCGATGCGTTGCTGATGGC
>NZ_VBTN01000024.1:0-9161 GCF_013277805.1 Pseudomonas sp. MS15a(2019) | reverse complement strand
GGAATCAGTAGACCACTACACATGTAGGACTTCATATTTCCAGCTTACGGGGCAATTCATGAGCAATCAATGAGGCAATCGGTCGCTTCGCAACCGAAGCCTAAGCCTAAGCCGACAGGCTTCAAACTACACGCGTTTGACGGAGCCGGAGTGCGTTGAACACAACCGATGCTGAGCTGAGGCTCATGGCCAGGGCAGCAATCATCGGAGACAGCAACAGTCCGAAGAACGGATAGAGCAGACCTGCGGCAATCGGGATGCTCAACCCGTTGTACATAAAGGCAAACAGAAGGTTCTGACGCATATTGCGAACCGTCGCCACCGAAAGCGTGCGCGCGCGCAGTATCCCCATCAGGTCACCTTTAACGAGCGTAACTTGGGCGCTGTTCATGGCGACGTCAGTGCCCGTGCCCATCGCTATGCCGACATCAGCCCTGGCGAGCGCCGGCGCATCATTTATTCCGTCGCCTGCCATGGCGACTACTTTACCTAGGGCTTGTAGCTTAACCACCAGCGCCTCCTTGTCTTGCGGCTTCACTTCGCCATGCACCTCATCGATCGATAGCTCACGAGCCACCGCGCGGGCAGTGGTAAGCCCGTCGCCGGTGGCCATGATGACTTGCACGCCCTCCGCTTGGAGCCGCGCTACAGCTTCCTTGGACGTCGGTTTGATTGGGTCCGATACGGCCAGCAAGCCGGCAAGTGCCCCATCAACAGCCAGGTAAACAATGCTGGTACCGCTCTCGCGCATTTTTTCTGCCTGATATTTCAACGGCTCGACGCTCACACCCGCATCTTCCATAAGCGCGGTGTTGCCTAGCTGTAGCTGCTTGCCTTCCACCAGACCACGGACTCCGATCCCTGACCCTGACTCGAAGGTCTCTGGCTTCGCCAGCTGGATACCTTCGCTTCTGGCATGGTCTACGATCGCGTGGGCTAGGGGATGCTCACTACCTTGATCCAAGCTGGCAGACAAACGGATGACTTCCTGCGAGTCAAACGGCGTGACGCCTATGGCCCGATCGAAGACAGGTCGGCCCTCGGTCAAGGTTCCTGTTTTATCGACAATCAGCGTGTCTACCTTACGGACATTTTCGATGGCGCCTGCGTCTCTGAAAAGCACTCCACTTCCAGCCGCTTTGCCTGTGGCAACCATGATCGACATAGGCGTTGCCAGGCCAAGTGCGCAAGGGCAAGCAATGATCAAAACCGCAACTGCATTGATCAGGCCGAATACCCAGCCCTGGTCAGGCCCGAACAGGCCCCATGCAAAGAATGTCAGCAAGGCGATACCGATGACCGTCAGCACGAAATAACCTGCAACCGTGTCTGCCATTCGCTGCATGGGTGCTTTGGAGCGTTGTGCATTCGCAACCATCTGGACGATTTGTGAAAGCATGGTCCCGGAGCCAACCTTAGTGGCTCGCATGACAAGCGAGCCGCTCGTGTTCATCGTCGCGCCGATAAGCGAATCGCCTGTCCGCTTCGTCACCGGAACCGGCTCGCCCGTTAGCATGGATTCATCGACGGCGCTCTCGCCCTCCAATACCTCTCCATCAACGGGTACCTTTTCACCAGGACGAACGCGCAGATGGTCGCCCTCATGAACATGTGTGAGCGGGATGTCCTCCTCTGAACCATCTTTGGCGATACGGCGAGCGGTTTTAGGTGATAAGCCAAGCAGGGACTTAATTGCCGAGGACGTCTGCGAGCGGGCCTTCAATTCCAGCAACTGGCCCAGCAGAGTCAATGAAATGATCACCGCGGCGGCTTCGTAATAAACGCCTATCCGGCCGCCTACTGTGAATGACTCTGGAAACATGCTCGGTAAGAGGGTTGCTACGACGCTGTAAATATAGGCAGCCCCCGTGCCAAGCCCGATCAAGGTCCACATGTTTGGGCTGCGATGTTTGACCGAGGCGAGACCGCGCGCGAAAAATGGCCAGCCTGCCCACAAGACAACCGGGGTCGTGAGGGCCAGTTCAACCCAGTTCTGGCTAGCCCCGTGAAACAGCGGTATCGCATGTCCCGCCATGGCCAATAGTGTCACTGCTACGGTCAGGGGCAGCGACCACCAGAATCGTTTCGAAAAGTCCTTGAGTTCAGGATTTTCCTCCTCGTCGAGTTCAGGAATCAGCGGTTCCAATGACATCCCGCAAATAGGGCAATCACCTGGCCCCATTTGGCGGATTTCAGGGTGCATTGGGCAGGTGTACTCTGTCGTTGCATCACCGGCGGGTGGTTTCTGTGCGGGTGGGGTAGATGCCCGAGAGGAGGTCCCATGAGCCTGCGGTGCAGCGAGATATCGAGCAGGGTCGGAACGAAACTTGGTCTGGCAACCCTGGCTGCAGAAGCGGTAAGTGCTTCCCTGATAATGCTCTTGATGCTCGCTATCCTCTTCCACCTTCATCCCGCAGACGGGGTCGGTGAGTGCTGCAGTACCTTTCGTTTGGTCGGGCTGGTGATGGCACTGCTGAGAGGACATACGGGGCACCTTATGGATTGGTTAGCGACGAACTTGGCCTATTGCAGGGACATTTGCGGTTTTTCAATGCTTGCAGCGTCTGACAGCCAATATATGCAAAGCGTCCTGACCAAAGGCTGAAGTAACCATTACATTTCTGTCAGGTTCTCTGGTATGTCAGGTCGTATGTATGTTGAAGCGAGCTGCTGAAAAAGTAGCTCGCGCAGATACCGCCTGCTGGCCTAACCTATGCCTCCATTGTTCGATGCTCGGCCGCTTCATTTTGATGAATACCGAACCGTGCAAAAGCCCGCGCCTCAAGATCCGTCTGTAGAGATTCGGCCTCTGCCCAGATACAGGCACTCTCGGCAGGCACCGTAAGAGCGATGCCCTCAACTATCGTCAGAACCATCGCATGCAATCTCAGCAGCTCATCGCGAATGGCGGTGGTTCCGCCCATTTCTAGCGAGCAGGCGTCCAATCGATCAACCAGCCGGAGCAGTTGAGAGGTGTCGAAGCCGTCGCGCAAGTTTTCCAACGCCACTGCATCGACTTCGCCGTACGGTGTAACGCGAAAGGATGCGGGAGGAACATTGATCATGTGGTTTTCTCGGTATCTAGCTGGCGAGGGGTGATCACCCGCAGCGAGCCGGCAGCTTGTTGGAACACCAAGTCCTTGATCCAAGGCTCCGGTGGCCGGTTGAGCTTGAGGTTGAATTCGCCGAAGCGCTTGACGTTGCTGGTCAGGTAAGGGCTGAGGAAAGACACGTCCTCGTCGGTGAACTGCCAACCCTCTCGGGCCAATTTCTTCAAGATGCGCATCATATCCACGGTGTTCTGCAGGATCACCGATGAGGCCACCATGTCGTTGTAGCGCAGACGTTTTTGCTGTTCGTCCGGATCGTTTTCGGCAATCACGTCGCCACCGAACGAAAGCCACTTCGAGAAACCGTTGTAGGACTCGATCTTGTTGGTGTTCGCGGTGACTTCCTGGCGCAACTCGCGGCTGCCGATCCAGTTGAGCAGGAAGATCGTGCGGATCACGCTGCCCAGCGCCTGTGCCGCATGGTAGAGCTTGTTTCGCCGGCTGTAGGAGCCGAGTTTTCGCAGCAGCATAGGCGAGGAGATTTTGCCGACTTGGATGGACAGCGCGACCTGCATCAGATCTTGCCAGTGGGTTTCGATCAAGTGCCAGTCGGCAGTGTCGGTGAACAGGCGGTTGATATGCTTGTACGACGCGCCGCGATCCGGCCGGCACATCACCAGGTCACGCCAGTTGCGGATACGCGGCATCAGGTTGATGCCCAGCAGATGGGTGAAGGCAAAAACTGTCGCCGATTGCCCCTGCGTATCTGAATACACAGTGTCTGCCTCAACACTGAGATCAGCCTTTAGCAGCCCCTCAATTACGTAAATCGCCTCCCAGATGCCAGGTGGGATGAAGTGCTGGAACACAGCGATGTAGTTGTTGGCCACGTGCCGATAGGCCACGGCACCCATCTTGCGGTAGCGGAAGTGGTAGCCGGCCAGCAGGTTGTCATCATAGAAGTCGAACTGCGTGCCGTCCGCTGCCACCGCCTTGCCATCGCCCCAGAGCTTAGGCAGATCAAGTTGCAGATAGAGTTCCACCAGCTCGCGGTTAGCCTTGTCCAGCTTCTCCAACGATAGGTGGCGGCGATTCGTATAGGACAGCATGTGTGGCGTGACATTACCGGCCAGATGCCGCGCGGCCTGGTTGGGGCCGAGATTGCAGCCCATTGCGAAGATGGTCATCAGATAGCGCTCGGCAGGCTCTTTGAGCTTCGGCTCGTTACCGGACATGGGACCGAAATGCCGCGTGAACTGAATCCAGTGCTCGATGCTGGCCATGATGTCGAGCACGTGCCTGGCCGGCATGCGCTGCATAAGCGCCGTCTGTAGTGAGATGGCCGAAGGTGGGATGTCCCGCGCCGTTACTCGGCGCAACACCGGTTCTCCGGCTTCGTTAATTGATACGTCCCCTCGGCAAGATGGGAATTTGTCGTCCAGTTGTTGCGCGGTTTCCTCCAGCTGGGTCTTGAGGGAGCCAACAAACTCCTTCGCCGTGCCTGGCAGCCCGACCTTTTCGCAGTAGGCCGGTAGTCGCTGCAGGCATTCTTCCCAGGGCAGCAACTGCTTGCGGTAGTCGGCGAAGGATTCCGACCCCTGTACACACATGTCACCCGATCGCAGCTCGCTGGCCAGGTAGGAGAATACGCAAACTTCCAAATAGCGCCGGTTGGTCGGTGGCCCCTCACTGGCAGGACGACGAACGACCTTGACCCAGCGCTCCGACGCAAACGACAAGTCGATGTGCTCGTCGATCCATTAGCGGCGTAGATTCTCGCTGTCCTGGATCAGTTGAAGATTCTGAACCAGCGATCGATCCTGAGTCGTGGGCTCCAGTTGGAGAAGGTGGCTGAGACGGAACAATAACGAGCGATGGGACTTGAAGTGCTTCCAGATCAGCGGCAGATAGTTATTACCGCCGGTAGCCTGTACTTCGGCGCAAGTCTCACGCAACCGATCCAAATTGCCACCGGGGGAGAGGTATTCCCGAATCAGACTGCCAGCCTCCTGGTCATCCGGTTCTTGAACCAGAATCTGCACCACGCCATCCAGGGTCGCCGCCAACTGCTCCAGCTTCTGGCGTTGCCGCGCCTGGATTCGCTCCAACTCCTCCTTGGCGCGTTTATGGATCGTCGAAATCCGTCGGATGAACATCTCGGCCAGGTGATCCCGGGTCCGCACGCGCATGCGGTAGATCAAGGCCAGCATCAGCGTGTAGCGTTTCGGCAGTGAGCAGTCCTTCAGCTCGGCTACATCCGACGCCGCGGCTTGGGCAGCGAAGTGGCGGATCTTGGTGTCGACTATTCCTCCAAAAATGGCATCCAGATCCCCGAGGCTCTCGAGCCAAGCCAGATGATCGATCAGCACCTCCAAGTGCTTGCGAGATGGCTTCTTGGGCGCCTGCTTCAGCGCATTGAAGTCGCTCTGGCGTCGGCCGAAATCAGTGTCGAGCAGATCCTTTAACTTGTGGATCACCTCGACTGGCGTTCTGGTTACTACGAGGTTGAATATTGCCTCTTGGGATTCGGCATGAATTCGCTCAGCGAGATCATTCAGGGTCGAGTACGCAGGGAGCTCATAATCCTGGCTGATCAGTTCTTCGATTACGGAGTTGATGATGTCGGCGCGTTGGTCAAGCACAAACGACATTGCTTTGGCATGCCGCTCGGCGAGCTCCATGGCATCAGAGCCGTAGAATGCCGTCACACCGAGGCGAGCTCGGATCGCGTTCATGTGGCGATATTGTTGGAACCACTTGTATTCCGCGAGTTTCACCTTGCTACGCTGACCCAACTCTCCGCGAATGAAGTCCACCAGTTGAATAGGTACGTCGGTGATATCAGGAAAATATCGGAGCACCTGAAAGGTTTTTAGGAGAACGGCGAGATTGAGGTGAAAGGGGGCCTTGGACTTGCTTCGTACCCACTTAATCTCATCATCTGAGAACGAAAAATCACGCTGCAGCTCAGCTTTTGAATACGCCTTTGGCAGAGTGGGATACGCCGTACGCTCTAATGAAGCCATAGGAACTCCTTTTCTGAGGAGTCAGAAAAGATAGTCCACGATCAGAGGCTGTGCGGTCGACTTGGTAAATTCTCTTGGCATCAACACGTTACGTGCGAAGTGAGTGAATTTTCCTTATATCTCGGCATGACCCCGTCATGTGATCGTCCGCTGGTTGGGGTAGTTGTGTACCTCAACAGAACGTATCCGACGCGGCGGAAATGCAACCCCATCCACGGCGCTAGTCCCCCAAGCGAGCGCCTGGCTCGCCCAGGGCCACATAGGCGAAGCCGCCGAGTCGATAGGTCGAGGGCGTAAGGAACCCAGGTCGATCGCTGTCCTGCGGCCGCTGGCCACCGGTGGACAGGTAGAGATTGCGCTCTGCCCAGACCTCAGCGCGCGCCTTCATATCGCCGCGCTGCCGGCCGCCCGCGCCACGGTCGAAGTTGCGCAGGGCCGAGACCTTCGGCTAGCACGAACACCCGCAGGTGGGCCTTGATGATGGCATCCCATGCTGGCCGCGCTCACCGAACCAGAGCGTGCAGCGTGGATGTGGCGCCACGGCCTGGTGCTTGATCCTCACCTGGTCGTCTGCCAGGTTCGCGATGGTGCGCAGATCCTGGTGCTCGGGCGTCTACTCGATCGGCATTCCCTGGTGCTGCGCCCTACTCTCAGCCTCCGCCTGCAGCTGCTCACGCACGGTGGCCACCGGTACCCGCTGTTTGCTGGTGGTGTGGCCAGGCCAGGTGAGCGAAATCCGTTCTGGCGCTCCATCGAAGTCGAGGATGGTGTGCAGCGACGGCGCCCAAGGCGCTCTCGCGTGATTCGAGCTCGTCGATGATGCGCCGCTCGGGTGCCTTGACGCTCAACACGTCTTGCCGCGTGCTCCCCTGCAGGCGGAAGTAGCCCGGCTGGCGCATGACGGTGTCGGCGGCATAGCCATCAGACACACATAGCCAGGCGTACCGCTGCTTCAGCTGCTTTGTTCGATCGTCAGCTGGACGGTGTGGTCGATGGGCAGCCAGGTCCTCAGGGAGGATACGCTTCGCTAGCGGAGCGCTCGAGGGTCATGCGGCGCCTCCGGAAACGTTCGGATCTTCGATGGAAGCCTGTCTGCAGCAGAGCTATTCGCTGTCGCTGGTGTGTGGAAGCCGCATAAGGATGCTGGTGTGCTGACAAATCAAGAGATCAAATGGGCCGCGCTGCTCGTAGTGGTCGTGAGCGTTGCGAGGGCGCAGTTGCGAAAGCGGTGGCCTGAACAGGTGCGACGATGGGAGCACCTGGTCGATCTGTCGATCTTGGTGACGGTGATCTTTCTGATGATGGCAGCCCTTACTAATCTCGGCAGGGAGCCGGGCCGACCGATGCCCGCAGGGCCGACCAGGATTGCCTCCGTGGCGCTGACAGATATCTCGCTCCAGCGCCACAGCTGAGCGCAGGCGCTAGGCCGGTGACTCGTAGGTGATGCCGCCGAGCCGATACGTCAAAGGCGTCTTGAGCGGTACCCGATTACCCTCCGCCACTTCCATCCGCTGGCCACCGGTGGGCAGGTAGAGGTTGCGTTCTGCCTAGACGTCAGCGCGCTTTCACATCGCCGCGCCGCCGGCCGCGGGCCGCACGATCGAAGTCGCGCAGCGCCGAGACCTTCGGCTCGGCCTCGCCGGCGAGCACGAACACCGGCAGGTTGGCTTTGATTATGGCGTCCCACTTCTCGCCGCGCTCACCAAACCAGAGCGTGCAGCGCGGATGGGCGCCACGACCTTGTGCTTGATCAGCACCTAGTCGTCCGCGAGGTTCGCGATCGTGCGCAGATCTTGGCACTCGGGGGTTTGCTTGAGCGGTATCTGCCGTTCGAGCGGGTAGTGCAGAGAAGAACCGGCGCTTATAGCGAACGCTAATGCCCTGCTTCGGAGCCCACTTTCAACAGCGTGTTGAACGCACTAGCGCCAGCCGTTCACGGATATAGGCGTCGTTGCCTATCGCCTGGGCATCGAAGGGGATAGCAACGGCGCGCGCGTCTGAGCGCGAATACAGGCGGGCAAAAATCGAACCATCTGGGCAGGTAGGGCTGACTAGAACGGTCCATCCTTCCAGTTCACGACTCAAACGCTGCATCAATATTTGTGTGGGCATGGCAGCGAATTTGGATATATTCATAATTTTTACCCTGAGTATTGGGCGATGACTCGGATGAGTACTTGGCGGCTCTTTGCCTGCTATTCATAAGGCGGGCTCGATTCGGCTTGACGTTCTAGACGCTCCAACACGCGTAGAAGTAGCGATAACGGGCTCCGACAGCAACACCTTTCGGCCTCTGCCAAAAGCGGTAGAGGCTGCGCCACGTCTAGTTTATTTAATTTTTCGAGAATGGAATCAAGCGAACGGGATCTGGGCCGATAAGGAACGCTCATATGGGGCTGTGTCTGACCATGCTTGCTTCCGGCTGCGGCCAACGTAAGTCCACGCACGACGTCTTCCTCCCAGGTGCTTTGACGACTATCTGTCATTACCCCAGAAATTTCTTTTGCTCGTGCAGGATGCGGCAATGGGCAGCTAATGCATTTCGGTCGCCAGTCTCATTGCATCTTCCTCAACCCTTTTAATTGTTTCTGCTGTCAGCGCTTCAAGCTGAAATAGAATGTTCTGAAGTTCGGATTGGCCATATCCACATTGCGCAGTTGATCGCTTCTCAACGTAAGCAATCTGTGGATCTGCAGCATGAAATTTCGATCGGGATTTTCAGGTATAGCGAAAAGGCTACTCATCGTCGTCTCCACGGATGTTACCATCACGACAACCGATATCGCCCAAAATGTTTGTTTCTTAAGGCAATTCGTCGCCGACGGCATGCCTTGTGGCGATGTTTTTATTCCTTGACTATACAGGGCACCTCTAAAAACACACATCTGAGCCAAGCCAGGCAGTGACAAGCACAACTCCTGGCATCCGAGTGCCGGGTGACGCACTCGCAGAACATCCTTCGGCCGGTCGCGATACGCGACCGGTGGCCTGGCTCAGGCCAGTTCCAGCAGGCTCGACATCCGCTTGAGGTTGTAGACCGCCGATTTGACCATCAGGCCAAACTCCGCACGGGCCAGGCCAATGC
>NZ_VBTN01000023.1:0-58297 GCF_013277805.1 Pseudomonas sp. MS15a(2019) | reverse complement strand
GCAGGTTTTTAGAGGTGCCCTACAGTGCTGTTTATGCGGCTAATCCCTTTATTCGCGTTGACGACGGTTCATTTAAAGAACTTGTAAAATGCTTGTAAAATGCTTGTGAAAAACTTGTGAAAAGCACCTTCGATGTGGCTTCGAACTACGATTGGCGACAGCGATTATATAAAATAATGTTACAGCACCGTTCAGTCTGAGTGACATTCGTCGGGATCACGGCTCAGGCCTGACTATCTCACTAGTACCTCCGGTCTTTCGTCGTCGGCACAGGTGAATCGGAATCTTGGGCGACCGAACCTGCTGGCGCAGATAGGCGCCTATTGCTCAGCTGATCTACAATGGTCGTCACGCGCAGTTGCCTTTCTGCCCATCAACAGATTGGGACTGTCGCAGAGGTTCTGAGACAGGGCTATATCGACCTTTGATAGGTGGCGCCGGCGAGCCTATAAGTCGATGGCGTCTTAAGCGGCGCCCGGTTGCCCTCCGCTGCCGCTGGCCGCTGCCCATCAGTTGGCAGGTAGAGGTTACGCTCTGCCCATACCTCTGCCCGAGCCTTCACATCGCCGCGCTGCAGGCCGCGTGCGGCGCGATCAAAGTCGCGCAGCGCCGAGACCTTTGGCTCGTTCTCGCCGGCGAGCACGAACACCGGCAGGTTGGCCTTGATGATGGCGTCCCACTTTTTGCCGCGCTCACCGAACAAGAGCATGCAGCGCGGGTGCGGGGCGACGACCTTGTGCTTGATCAGCACCTGGTCGTCTGCCAGGTTCGCAATCGTGCGCAGATCCTGGTACTCGGGTGTTTGCTCGAGCGGTATCCCTTCCTGCCTCTCCCTATTCTCGGCCTCCGCTCGCACCTGCTCGCGCACAGTCGCCACCGGTATCCGCTGATTGCTGGTGGTGTGGCCAGCCCAGCCTAGGTGAAGGAGATCCGGCGTGACGCACCGTCGCAGCCTTGGACAGTGCAATACATCCCTTCGGTATGACATCGGTGCCGGACCACGCCCTACCCAATTCTTCCCTTCGCCCAACGGCGATACTCTGCTGGGTTCATTCCGGTAATTTGCGTGAATGCGCGGCGGAAAGATGTGTCCTCGTTATAGCCACATTCAAGTGCCACCTGCTTGATACTCGCGCTCGGTGCCTGGAGCAGCACACAGGCGGTTTCTATCCTTACCCGCGTGATCAATTCTTTAGGTGACTCATTCGTCAAATGCTTGAGGCGTCTGTGCAACGTACGGTCGCTGACGTGCAGCGCCTTAGCCAGTTCCAAGGCAGTTAGCCCACCGGGGCTGCGGCGGATAAGCTGCTCTGCTTCGAGCAGGAATGGATCGCTTCCATTGATGAACCCTCTGGGGGCGTAGATCGATTGGGGCAAGGGCAGGCTGTCCGCCACGGATATATCTGCGGCCAGCCTTGCTATCTCAACGCCAGCGGAATTCCTGATTATTTGTAGCGCCAAGTCGATCCAGGAAAGCGGGCCTCCTGTCGTAATCACCTGGTCGTGCGATTCCATCGCGGACCCCCACACAGGTAAAGCCCTAGGAAACCGCCGTTTGAAAACGTGGTGGAGCCACCATGTTGTGGTGCATCGGCGTCTATCAAGGAGGCCAGCTTCGCCGAGTACGAACGTACCGGCACAGGCCCCACCAACCCACGCCCCCTTTTGGTGACAGGCGCTAATCCAATCCGAGGCTTGCATGACCGACTTAGTCAATGGCGGCGCGCGATCGGCGGCCAATGCCATGCCCGTGACGAGTACGGCATCGCATACCTCCACGTCGCGGAACGAAGCATCGACCGAGATCAAGCGGCCCTGGGGATCACGCAACGAGTTGCCGTCAGCACTAACAACGACCGTTTCAAACTCCGGCCGAGCAGCGTGCCCCGGGCTCTGGGGTAACTCCAAAGGCGGCGATCGCAAAGTCTGATTGGTCATCCAGAACAGATCTGACAATCCGGCGATAGCGGACAGGAGGCTGCCTTCAAGGGCAACGATAGCAATACGCACAGTCTCAGTCCTTCTCTTTGGAAATGGCGAATTTTCCATGAACTATGGCTGGTTTGGCATCTCACGTCTTGTTTTACGGCTACCTAGACTAGCTCCACAACTCACCTGAGTAGCCAAACATGAAGCTGTCTCCTGACCTTTTGCTCCTAGGCCAAGCACCTCGTCTTGCCTGGGCCTGGCTGATACGGATAGGAGCCTTGCTTGGCCTATCCACTGGATTGGCCAGCTCGCCCGCATCGGCTGATGCGCCTGCCCAGAGAATCGAGAATATCGTTTTGGTGCATGGCGCCTTCGTTGATGGGTCGAGCTGGTCTCCCGTGCTGGAGCAGCTGATCGAGATGGGCTACCACGTCACCGCCGTTCAGAATCCGCTTACCTCACTGAGCGATGATGTGTCGGCCACCGAGCGAGTGTTGCAAAGACAAAAAGGGGATGTCCTGCTGGTAGGTCACTCATGGGCAGGAACGGTGATCACTCAAGCAGGTAATGCTACGAACGTTAAAGGTCTCGTCTATGTGTCCGCGCTCGCCCCTGATAGCGGCGAGTCAACAATTGATCTCCTCAATCATCTGAATGCGCCCGCAATGGCGCTCGCTCCCGACCGTGAAGGTCTGCTGTGGTTAGACAGTCCGACCCTTTTCCACTCCGTCATGGCGGCCGACTTGCCCATCGCTGCAGCCCGTTCCTTGGCGGCTCGCCAACAACCCATAGCGGCGAACAGCTTTAGCACCCCTATTGAGCACGCTGCCTGGCGCGACAAACCAAGTTGGTACCTGCAGACGCTCAACGACCAGGCGCTAGCTCCATGGGTACAGCAGGCCATTGCGCAACGCCTAGGCGCCACCCTCCATTCGGTACCTTCCAGCCACTTGTCGCTGCTATCTCAACCGGAGGTCGTCGCTCGCCTGATCGATGAGGCCGCTAGGGGAGTGCCCCATGACAAAGATCATCGCCCCGCTAAGACCATGCCTATCCCCCAACCCTGAGGATATCAACATGAAATTGCTTCACATCGACTCCAGCATCATGGGCAACGCTTCTGTTACACGTGAACTCAGCGCAGCCGTTGTGGCGGCTATCCAAGCTGATCGACCAGATGTCCGAGTAACGTACCGAGATCTGGCGACGGAAGAGATAAGCCATCTGAGCGGTCCTATTGCTGCAGGATTTCGCCAGCCTTCGCAGGCTGATGTTGCGCCGGAAGCCTTAGCGCAACATCAGCTATCCGAAGCACTGGTAACGGAGTTTCTGGCCAGCGACGTGCTGGTCATAGGCGCCCCTATGTATAACTTCAGCGTGCCGACCCAACTGAAAGCCTGGCTAGATAGGATTGCGCAGGTAAATCGTACTTTTAAATATACCGATAGAGGTCCGATTGGACTCACTCGTGACAAGTATATCGTCGTGGTATCTGCACGAGGAGGCTTCTATGCCGACGGCTCGTTCCAGGACATGGACTTTCAAGAGCGTTACCTTCGAGCATTCTTCGCCTTTCTAGGCGTAAAGGACGTCGAGTTTGTCCGTGCTGAAGGTACATCGCGAGGAGACGCAGTCCGTCAAGCCGGGATCGAATCGGCGTCTTCATCAATCCGCGCCATCGTGGCCAGTCTTCCGGCCAATTGAACGCAGATATCGTAGCGAGGATTCAACCATGATTTACGCTATCAACTTGACCTACACTAGCACCTCGGAAGCCATTAACGCCTGCCTTGACGCACACAAGGAGTGGTTGATTCACCATCTGAGCGCCGAGCGGATACTCTTCGCAGGTCCTCTTGAGGACAAGGCCGGCGGTTTCATCCTCGCTTTTGGGTCTTCGTTGTCAGAGATCGAGCAGATGCTCGCGGCTGACCCCTTCGTTGCTCATGGACTTGTTAGGACTGATATCCTCGCGACCCAACCTGCCCTTCGTGCCGCGAACTTTTCAGGTGTGTGGGCAGCCGCTGCAAAGCCTATCTCGCCTGGCTCGGCATAAGCCCCGGCTGTTTTTTCCTACATATCACTGGGCGACTGATGCGTTGTGATTGCTAACCTAGCGCGTCGAGTTGCCTCTATCTCGTCCGAGATATCGAGGCTGGTAGGGTGCCGCTATTCCGCCACGAGGACTCAACTTACGTTACGTCGGTGATTCGTAGGTAATACCACCTAGTCGATACGTCGAGGGCGTAAGGAGCGGATTTCGGTCGCCCTGCTGCGACCGCTGGTTACCCGTAGGCAGGTAGAGGTTGCGCTCTGCCCAGACCTCAGCGCGCGCCTTCACATCGCCGCGCTGGCGGCCTCGGGCTGCACGATCGAAGTCGCGCAGCGCCGAGACCTTCGGCTCGGCCTCGCCGGCGAGCACGAACACCGGCAGATTGGCCTTGATGATGGCGTCCCACTTCTCGCCGCGCTCGCCGAACCAGAGCGTGCAGCGCGGGTGCGGGGCGACGACCTTGTGCTTGATCAGCACCTGGTCGTCAGCGAGGTTCGCGATCGTGCGCAGATCCTGGTGCTCGGGCGTTTGCTCGAGCGGTATCCCCTGCTGCTGCGCCCTACTCTCGGCCTCCGCCTGCAGCTGCTCGCGCACGGTGGCCACCGGTATCCGCTGGTTGCTGGTGGTGTGGCCAGCCCAGGTGAACGAGATCCTCCGCGGCGCGCCATCGAAGGCGTGGATGGTGCGCTGCAGCTGCTTGGTGGTGACGTCGGCGCCCAGGGCGCGCCGCAAGAGCCGCGGCCGCATCTCGGGGGTGTAGCCCAGGGCGAGCCGGAGCGCCTCGATCTCGTCGGTGACCACCTGCTTACTCGCATTGATGGCCAACACCTGCGGCAGCACGCTCGCCTGCAGACGAAAGTAGCCCGGTAGGCGCATGACGGTACCGGCGGCTTGGCCAACGTCGCGCTGGTGGCTGGCCAAGGCCGCGGTGGCCAGCGCGATCGCCGCCTGGCCGTCGACCTCCTGGACCTCGAGGACGTCCGGCGTCTTCTGCTCGTTCAGCAGCGGTACCTGCCATACGCGGCCGCCGACCACCAACCCTGGCCAGGTCGAATTGAAGCTGGCCAGCTGCTCGACGAGCACTTGGTGCGCACGCTGGATCCCTTCGTACATGGCAATGCCCTCCTCACGGGCGTCTTCCCCAACCACAAAAATATACCACCCCTGTACAACGCAAGCGCCTATCTAACCTCTCCCCCTTCCACCACAAGGTCGCCTCACCCCTTTCCTTCCTTCTCTCCTTCTCTTTTTTCCTTCCCTTTCCCTTCTGTCGCGCGCGGGGCGCGGGCCGATAATGGGGGGAGCCCGGGTGGAGGGGGTGCAGGGGGGATTGGAGTAAGGGGCACGTGCAGGGGTGGTATATTTTCGGAAGCGAATCCGGTGCTTAGCTGTAGCTGCGCTGGTTACCTTAGAGAGGTACTGCCAACGAATAACGGGCGCGCTTCCTGTAGATTCACAAGAAAGGACTATCAGCTGTTACCGCTCCTATCACCCTCTTCATCCAGTGAGATATCTATAGATATCGCTTCACGAGCTTCAGGTCCCTCGCCAACTGGACCCGCATGAAAGCCAGCAGCTTTTTAGCCGACTCCGCGAGTGGTTTCCCTGGACGAAATAGGAGAAGGCTTCGCGTTCGAATATCGAGATCGAACGCCTTGACCACTACCCCGCGATCAATAAAATCCACCGCAGCCAAAGGTTTGATGAAGGCGATACCAATACCCTGCGAAACCGTACTGCAGATCGTGTGTGCATCGGCCGTCTCGACACGGACGTTGAGCGAAACGTTTTCCAGGTCGAGTGCCACTTCTAAGCAACGCCGGCCACTGTCCTCCGGATTGAGGGCGATAAAGTCGTAGCCACTCAGGTCCTTGGCACAAATCGAAGACTTGTCAATCAGCGGGTGCCCCTTAGGCAAAGCGATCACACCAGGTTCATTGATGAGTTCGGAATGTTCGAGCCTAACCACAGGCATTTCATCCGCCATCACCCCGAAGTCGCAAAGACCGGCGGATACCTCTTGATGTACCTCTCGCGAGCTTTGCACACGTAAGGACACGCGAATATCCCGCTCCGCTAGATCAAATTCCGCCAGCGCCCGAGGCGTGAAGGTATTGCCGACCACGGGATGCACCGCAATGGCCAGCCTTCCAGTACCGGATTGCTTCAGGCTCTTGATCCGGTGCTCGATGGCATCCATGCCCACGAACAGCTTATCGTCCACCATCAGGGCGTGCGCTTCCTCGGTTGCGACCAGCCGGCCACCCGTTCGGTGAAAGAGCTGGATTCAGTCGCTCCGACCATTCCCTTGTTTCTGGTTGCCCCAAGTGGTACTAAAAACAGCCTCAAAAGCCCGCCCAGTGCGGGCTTTGTTGTTTCTGGTGGTTCCATGTAGTCTCTGGTCATTCCACCGCACCGTGTATGCCGATGTGTATGCCGCGGGAAAATTCGAACCAAAGGCATACAAGGATGAAGCGCCAGGACATCAAGCGTCGCTCCCTCTCCGATACCACCCTCTCCAGCCTCGAGCCTGAAGCCGCTGTCTACCGCGAGCAGGATGGCAACGGCCTGTACTTCCGCGTCAAACCCAACGGCCAGAAAAGCTGGGAGCTTCGCTACAACAAGCCCGACGGCAAATGGTCTTGGCTTGGCCTGGGCGCCTACCCTGCCGTGACCGGTGCCGCCGCCGCACCAAGGCTGCGGAGCTGAAAGCCGAGGCCGCCAGCGGCAAGAGCCCTATGGTGACCAAACGTGAGCGCAAGGCCGCCGAGGCGCTGGCCGCAACCAACACCTTCGAGAAGCTGGCTCGCGAGTGGTATGACGCTCGCAAGCCGCGCTGGGAGGAAGGCACCGCCCGACGAATCATCGGCGCCCTCGAGCTGCATGTCTTCCCGGCCTACGGGCCGCGTCCCTTCACCGACATCATGCCCATCGAGTGGATGGAGTTTTTAAGGGGCATGGAGCGCAAAGGCATCATCGACCAGATGGGCAACGTGCGCCGCTTCTGCAAGGAGATCTACGACCTTGCCAGGGTCACCGGGCGGGCCACGCACAACCCGCTTGAAGGGCTGCACCGGTTCTTGCAGACCAAGCCGGCCAAGAACTACGCCCACGTCTCGCCGCCGCGTCCGCTGCGATGTTCGCAAGCGACGAGGGCCGCGCCTGGCTACAGCTGGCAGGACGTCAGCAGGCACGGCACCTCCGCGCAGTCCTAGGCGAAGGGATGGTCGCTAGCAGCGATTGCGAGCAAGCGGCCCGAGGACGCTTCGAACGTTTGCTGGCAAAGCTGGTGGACGCGGCTGGGATCGGGCTTGAGCCGGCCGACACAGATCCGCACGAACAGGCGCTGCAGGTGCTTCCCGCCGTAGCCTACGAACTCACGGGCCAGGAAGCATCGAGTCCCACAATGCTCGCCCGGAAGCGGGCCAACCTACTTGTGCTGCTCGAGGAGAAAGGCCAGCAGCGCACCGCCTAGCTCTTCCTGGCCAGCGACAGGCCGCCTACGGGCGGCCTTTCTCATTCGACGTCATTCGCCACACCTGCCATTGGAGGAGCAGCAAGCAGCTACCGAAGCGCGATGTTCAGGCTCAGCGATGACAGCTAGCGCCTTACTTCCGCAGCATGAAGGCGCAGGGTTATCTTGCATTGAAGCGGGTCGTGCCTCCTGTGGCCGTGCAACCTGCCCTTCCGCACCACGGCGCCATGCGCCGTAGGCTTCACGACTAACCTGCCAAGCCGAGTGCAGGAACAGCGCGGCGATGGCAAGGCCGACCAGGACGTCTGGCCAGAGGCTGCCAGTGACAGCCACCAGGACGGCGGCCAGCACCACGCTGGTATTGGCGACCAGATCGTTCCGTGAGCAGATCCAGGTGGACCTCATGTTGAGATCGTCCGCCCGATGGCTGTACAGCAGATAGAAGCAGTAGGTGTTGGCCAAGAGTGCAACAAGTCCGACAGTGCCCATCCAGTCAGCCTGGGGCACCTCCTGCAAGATCACCTTGCGCACCGCGTCCGCAATCACCAGCACGCCGAACAGCAGCATGAAGCCACCTTTCACCAGGGCAGCACCAGCGCGTGCTCTATCGCTCCGATGCAACACGAACAGCGTCAGGGCATAGACCGAGGCATCGCCGAACATGTCCAGGGAATCCGCTAGCAGCGCCGTCGAGCCGGCCAGCCAACCGGCAGTGAACTCCACCCCGAACATGACAGCATTGACCGTCAGCACGATGTAGAGGACTCGACTCTGCCGACTCCGCAGCTGAGCCAGCTCACCAGCCTTGTTTTCGCAGCAACTGTCCATGGCAACCTCTCTGCAACACTCAGGATTTGGCTTAGGCTGAGGGTTATAGTCACTATAAGGTCAATGCCATGAACGCTTCTGCCTACACCATCGGTCAGCTAGCGAAGGCCACGGATACCAAGACCGTCACCATCCGCTACTACGAAAAAGAAGGCTTGCTGCCGACCTCGATGCGCTCAGCATCTGGCTACCGGCTGTACGGCCCGGCCGAACGGGATCGGCTGCTCTTCGTCAGACGTGCCCGCACCCTGGGCTTCAGCCTTGAAGAAGTCCGTGAGCTACTCGGCCTGGCGGATCGGCAGCAGGCGCCTTGCGATGCCGTGGATAGTCTGGTTGCAGAACACCTACGACAGGTGCGGCAGCGCCTTGCCGACCTGCAAGCCCTAGAGGGCGAATTGCAACGTCTATTGGCGTGCTGCCACGGCGGGACCATATCGGAATGCCGGATCATCGAATCCTTGGCTGGCGTCTCGAAAGCAGAGGGTTTGGCGGTGCCCTGACGGCGGCCGACAAGCGTTGCGTTCCCAGGTGAACGCCACCGGCCACCACAGCCTTATCACCTGGCGCGCGCTGTTGTCCTCCCGCCACACCTGCGGGCTAAATGTGTCGGTTTTTCTGCACCCCTGCAGGACGAACGTTTCCACATGGGACGTGGCTTAGACTATTGTTTGATAGGCAACGAAAAACCTGCAAAACCCTGCACCACCATGGGATTTTCCGTCGCCGCTCACCAAAGCGGATTCAATCTGCACGATGATGAGCGCCTCGATGAAGCAACCGTATAGGCAGCTATCTAGGATAGACCTAACAGTTATCGAGAGGTACCAACGGCCCTAATATTGGCATAGCAAGGGATCAGAATGGGACGCATCATCGAATTCCCCTTTGAAGATAGGTTTATACCGCTAGCAGAGAAGAGCCTATTTGAAGATGAAAACTGCTTTTCAATTATTATTGGAAGAAATGGTACAGGAAAAAGCAGACTCTTAAGCGAAATCGTCTCTAATTACTCAAAAATGATTGACGAGAAAAGCACTTATTTTTTTCGTGCCAATGACTTTATTCCATCAAAGATTTTGGCCGTATCAACTAGCCCTTTTGATAAATTCCCCAGCGTACCCAGGAGCAAAACTACTAGCTTCCGCTCAATATATTCTTATATTGGCATGCGCAGCTCCGGCATGTATGCGACGAATGCCATGGCCTTGATGTCATCAGCCACCAAAGGACTAATAAACAAGTATCTAGAGTCTGAGAGACACGAAAATTTAAACGAAATATTCAGACTATTGAAAATTGAGGCAAAACTAAGCTTTGTTTTCAAATTAAACATAAACAGAAAAATTGCTATAAAGGATCCCGAAAACCCGGATCAAAGATACTTTGTCGACTACGAAGATGTAGGGATATTGCTTACGGACACCCGTGGCAACGCAATAGACGATAGTTTTGAAGAAATACTTGAAGATCGCATATTTGAAAACTTTAGATCTTTACCGCAAGAGATAAAAAACGACATAGCACATGCTCTGAATTACACAATGGAAAGGCTGGACACCAAGAGAGACAGCCTATTCAAACTAGACTTTGACTATATAAGCAGATACCGAGAAGGATTTATTGACAAGCATTTCGCTATGGCTGTGCTAACTTTGCTAAATCACAACATAGTAAAACTTTTTGATTTAAAAATCTGGAAAGAACACGAGCCCGGTGACACTCGAGAATTGTCCCTAAGAAGGGCCAGTGAAGTGACCCCCGAAAGTTAGACATCGGGATCGAGCTTCATCGATCGAGTTACTCAAAGCAAGGGGGCTCTCCCAGCAAGGGCATCACCGCCGACGGCCATCCAGCGCATGACTGTTCATGGAAAACAGGTCGTTGCCTCCATTCCTACCTGCTTTTTGCGATAGCTCGTTGCGACCTATCCGTTCTCGACTAGCCTGATATAGCGTGATGTCGACTGAGGGCTAGAAGATGGATAGCTTACGAGAGCGCTTGGAAGCCCTGGACCCACCGGTGAAATCATTTTTGGATTGGCGCGCTGACGGCTGGCTCGTGTGCTTGGTGGATCCCTCGGTGCCCGCGATGGTATCCCGCGTCATCGAGTGGTCAATCATGAAAGATATTGGCCAGACCAATATGATCATCCTGCATGCGGTCAATGAGTTGCGGCGCAAAGGGTCGCATCTCCCACTTGAGGCCGATACGGCTCTCTTGGCAAGCCGAATGTGAGCGCCCTAGGCCCAGAAGAAAAAGGCCAGAACTCCCGTGCTGGCCTTGGCTCAATGCCTTGGGGGCTGACCGAGCCCAAAGCCTAAGTATAGATTGATCAGAAAATCGCGCGACGCAGATGGCGGCGTGCTAACTGGCGGAGATGTAGGCCTATTTAGACGCTTCTGACTTTCTGGGATTTAGCTGCAATAGACGGGCCTGAAACTGTTTCTCGGCCTCTAGGGCTGCACTGTAGTGGTCCACTCACCCCGGACACCTTTTTAGGCGAAGATGATCGCCACACAGAGGTGTTCCATGAGCAAACAACGTCGTTCTTTTACGCCCGAGTTCAAGCGCGAGGCCGCAGGTTTGGTACTGGATCAGGGCTACAGCTGTATCGATGCAGCCCGTTCGCTTGGGCTGGTCGAGTCGGCACTACGCCGATGGGTCAATCAACTGCAGGCAGAGCGCGGCGGAGTCACACCGGCGAGCAAGGCCCTTACGCCCGAGCAGCAGAAGATCCAGGAGCTGGAAGCGCGGATCAATCGCTTGGAGCGGGAGAAATCGATCCTAAAAAAGGCTACCGCGCTCTTGATGGCCGAGGAACACGAGCGCTCGCGTTGATCGATCAGTTTCGCAGCGAAGCGCCTGTCGAACTGCTGTGCTCGGTATTTGAAGTCACCCGCTCGTGCTACTACGCCTACCGTCGCAGGCAGCGCTCACCGGACATTGCCCGGCTAGCGTTGCGGGTGCGAGTGGGCGAACTCTTTACCCAGAGTCGCCGCGCGGCTGGCAGCCGAAGCCTCACGCATCAACTGCGTGAAGAAGGCATCGTGATTGGGCGATTCAAGGTGCGTGCGCTGATGAGCGAGATGGGCTTGGTCAGCAAGCAGCCTGGCGCGCCTGTCTGCAGACGGAAAACCGAAGAACGGCCAGACATACCCAACAGACTGGAGAGAACCTTCGAGACTTCGTCACCGAACCAGGTGTGGTGTGGCGATATCACCTATGTCTGGGCGCAGGGTCGCTGGCATTACGTCGCGGTAGTCATGGACTTGTTTGCCCGTCGCGTCGTGGGCTGGGCGTTTTCCGCCACGCCTGATGCTGATTTGGTCATCCAGGCCTTGGACAGGGCTTACGAGCAGCGCGGTCGGCCTCGAGAGGTGCTCTTTCACAGCGACCAGGGGAGCCAATATGGCAGTCGACGCTTTCGCCAGCGGCTTTGGCGCTACCGCTTCAACCAGAGCATGAGTAGACGAGGTAACTGCCTGGACAACTCACCCATGGAGCGGCTGTTCCGTAGCCTCAAGACGGAATGGATACCAACCCAGGGTTACCTGAGTGCTACGCAGGCACAACAGGACATCGGTCGGTTCCTGATGCAACGCTACAACTGGCAACGGCCGCATCAGTTCAATGGCGGGCTACCGCCCGCCATTGCCGAGGAACGACTTAAACCAGTGTCCGGGATTAGTTGACCACTACACACCTACACTTCATGCCGTGAGCAGGCGGGCTTACGTCCCCAGTGGCAGTGTTGTGTCAGGGTGCAGTCTACGCAAGGTGACTACCGGCGCTCAGCCTAGATAGCTACCAAAAGTCATAAAAAGATGAGAGCAGTGCAATCCCAATCACTAGGTTTCCTAGTACCAAGACAGCAGTAGCTAGACGGCTGTCGGGATCTCTCACCAGGCCGAGCCCTGCGTGGCTCGGGTCGAGGGGCTCCTTTCCGTGAGAGTCTCATCCTCGTCCGGCCGCTCAGCCAGGTAACGCTTTCCAAGCCCACTGATCACTTGCTCCCTGGAGCAGGCATCAGCGCATATTTGGTCCTTGAGCGTGATGCTCAGATTAGGGTGAAGCATGTTACCTAAGCGGAGTTCTTTGTCGCCGATAGTCATAGTCGTCTCGATATAGCATGGATTCTCAGGCGGTAAAGGCTTTGGGTAGACACAGCTTGTGCATGGGGAGTGCAGCCCTACGGATTCAAAAGTGCTCAGCTTGTGAACACGATCGGCGAAGCTGTCGAGACAGCTGCGGTGAGTGATCACCTTCTATGCCTAAACGTGACCTGACTGAGGGTCATCAGTGGACGGGCCCGTTCTGACTCGACCCACAAGATCTGTAGCGCTATCATCTAAGAAAGCGATGATCGCGATAACCATAATGGCCGCATGCCAGCAAGCCTGCTGATAGATGCCACCAATCCTGCTTCCCCTACCTAATGATCGTGCAGCCTTTGCCATGGCGGGCTTTGTCGCTTACAGGGATCAGGCGCTTGATTTGAAGAGGCTTGAACTGCACTTTCGGCAAGCGCTTGCCTATCTGTCCGCCTTGAACGATGTGCAAGCCATCGTCGCAGAAAATCTTCACGCGTTCGCCCCGGTGCTCGACAGGCTCTGCCGCTAACCCTTTCGTCGTTTGGGTTCGCTCGATTTGCTGTGAAGCCGCTTTTTTCTTGATCATCCATCTCACCTGAGAGCTACTGCCGTGCTCGATCACACGCTTCCGTATCTGCCTGACAGTGAGATGGTCACCGCCTTGCGCGAGCATGACTGGTCCGCTACTCCGCTGGGGAGGCTCGAGGATTGGCCTGCGTCCTTGCAATCCAGTGCTGCCCTGATGATCAGCACGGCTAGCCCGATGTTCATTGTGTGGGGAGATAGCCTTACCTATCTCTACAACGACGCCTGTGCGCCTATTCTCGGTTTGCGCCATCCGGCTGCCTTTGGCCAGAGCTTCCGAGACGCTTGGCCGGAGGTTTGGCCGGAGCTTGCGCCCTTGGTCGCGCGTGCCTACGGCGGCGACGCCTTTACGCAGAGTGATCTTCCATTGCGTCTCGAGCGCCTGGGCTACGCCGAAGACGCCTTTTTCACCTATTTCTGGACTCCTATTCGTCTGGATGACGGTACGGTAGGCGGCTTTCTAGGCGGCTGCATTGAAACGACGAGGCCGGTTCAGCAGCAACAAGCATTGGAGAGCGCCAACCAGCAGCTCTGCCTGCAGATCCAGACCGGCCAGGAGGAGCGAGATCGGCTCAAGTCACGTGATTTTCTGAACGTATTCAAGGATCGCATCCGGGATCTGGATGACCCGCTCGACATGGCGGCCATGGCCGCTCAGGTGATGGGAGCGCGGCTTGATCTTCAAGCCGCGGCCTATGCGGTCATGGATGAGGACGGCGTCTATGTCCACGTTGAGCGGGACTGGACGGCTGGAAGCGGCACGCGCTTGGCCGGCCGCTACCTCTTCGAGGAGTACGGCTCCTATGTGGAGGATCTGCGCCGGGGTCAGACTGTGGTCATCGATGACGTGGCGTTGGATCCTCGCACTCACGATCAGGTCACTCAGTTCTCGGCCATCAACGTCCAGAGCTTGATTAACTTTCCGATGATGGAGCGCGGCCGCTTTGTCGCCGCGTTTTTTGTCGTGTGCGCACATCCCCGGCAGTGGCGAGAGGATGAGATTGCCTTCGTCAGGGATATCGCTGAGCTCACGCGCTACGCCGTCGAGCGCCGACGGGCCGAGCAGCGCTTGCAGGCGTTGAATGCGACGCTGGAACAACAGGTGGTGCACCGAACCCGCGAGCGTAACCGGGTCTGGGAAACCACCAACGACCTCATGGGTAGCGCGACCGTGTCAGGCTACCTCAAGATCGTAAACCCGGCCTGGCAGCAGCTGCTGGGGTGGAGCGAGAGCGAGCTATTAAGTCGTCCCTTCATCGATTTTGTAGATCCCGAGGATCACCCTGGCGCGCTACAGGTATTAGAGCGTCTGGCTCAAGGCGAGACCATCACGGGCTTCGTAGACCGCGTCATCACCCGTGAGGGTGAGCGGCGCACCATCATGTGGACCGCTGCGCCAGACCCTGGTACCGAGCTATTTCACTTTGTCGGCCGCGACCTGACTGACCAGCGTGAGATCGAAGAAGCCCTGCGTCAGGCGCAAAAGATGGAGGCAGTCGGCCAGCTGACGGGTGGATTGGCTCACGACTTCAACAACCTGTTGGCCGGCATCTCAGGATCACTGGAACTGATGGCCGCGCGGATCAGCCAAGGCCGCGTCAATGAGCTGGATCGGTATCTCACAGCCGCCCAGGGCGCCACGAAGCGCGCCGCGGCGCTGACTCATCGCCTGCTCGCCTTTTCGCGTCGGCAGACGCTCGCCCCCAAACCGACCGATATCAATCAGCTGGTCAGCGGTATGCTCGACCTCATTCAGCGTACGGTCGGGCCCGCTATCGAGGTGCAAAGCGTCGGCACCTGCGGGCTGTGGCCGGCGCTGGTTGATGCGTCGCAGCTAGAAAATGCCCTGCTCAACCTCTGTATCAATGCGCGGGATGCCATGCCCAGCGGTGGCAAGATCACCATCGAAACGGGCAATCGCTGGATTGATCAACGCGGTGGCCAAATGCACGACATTCCGGCCGGTCAGTACCTGTCGCTGTGTGTTTCGGACAATGGCTCGGGCATGTCCAAGGCTACTATGGCCAAAGCCTTCGACCCCTTCTTTACCACCAAGCCGTTGGGCATGGGGACGGGGCTGGGCCTATCGATGATCTATGGATTCGCCAAACAATCTGGAGGCCAGGTTCGCCTCTACTCCGAGGAAGGCGATGGCACCATGGTCTGCATCTACCTGCCTAGGTATGTCGGCAAAGCTGATGTTGACGTCATAGCAGGTCATCTCGGCGAGCGTGAGACCGCGAGTACGGGTGAAACCGTATTGGTGGTAGACGATGAGCCCACGGTGCGCATGCTGGTTACAGAGGTACTGGAGGAGTTGGGCTACGTCGTGATTGAAGCCGCCGACAGTATCTCCGGACTCAAGGTGCTGGAGTCGGATGTGCGCATTGATTTGCTGGTGTCCGACGTCGGCCTGCCGGGTGGCATGAATGGCCGGCAAATGGCCGATGCTGCACGGACCAGTCGACCTGATCTCAAGGTCCTGTTCATCACCGGCTTTGCCGAGAATGCGCTATTCAACAACGGCCAATTGGAACCGGGCATGTCGGTGCTGACCAAGCCCTTCGCTATGGACGTCTTGGCCGCGCGCATGCGGGAGCTCATCGGGACGCCGCCATGATGCAGATGCCGTCGAGTAAAGACAGTGGCATTGGCAACCCCTAATAATCATCTTAATCTGACCGCGTTCAGGCGATATTGCGCTTGAGCTGCCCCGTCAAGCATGCCGGTATCAGGCTTCGCAGCGCTGCCGGTTGGTGCACCTTCAACTTTAGCCGTCACTCGCTGACAAGGCGCTTTCTTTGGCTTCGGATCGAAACGCTCTCTCTCTCGACGAATTGCGTCGGGAAAATGCTGACTTGCGCAAGCGGCTCGATCGCGCCGAGCGCTCCAGTCGTCTTGTACTCGACAGCGCGCTGGACTACGCCATCGTCGTGGGTGATATGACCGGCAGAATCACGGACTGGAGCGCCGGCGCTCACCAGATTCTGGGGTGGTCACGGGACGAGATGCTGGGGAAATCCATGCACCGGTTCTTCACCGCTGAAGACCGCGATATGGGGGTGCCAGAGCGAGAGATTGGCCTAGCGATCAGTCAGGGACGAGCCATTGATGATCGCTGGCACCTGCGCGCCGATGGCGAGTGCTTCTGGGCCAGTGGCTTGATGATGCCCATGTGGGACGAGGGGCATCTCGTGGGTGTAGTGAAAGTCATCCGTGACCTGACGGATCGGGTCGAAGCGGAGCAGCGCCGGCAACTGCACACGGAACAGCTGGCTCAGCAATTCCAGCAGCTCGCAGAGAGCATCCCTCAACTGGTGTGGATCTCGGACGTCCAGGGCCGCGACCTCTATTTCAACCCTCAATGGGAGACATTCTCCGGCCTTTCGACCGAGCAATTGGTCAACAATGGCTGGCACTCACTTATCGCTGAGGAAGCGCGACAGCACATCGTTGCTGAGCGCGCACAGGCGATGGCTGACGAGCGCGACTGGGAGGCCACCTTCCAGATGCAGACCGTAGGTGAGGGGCCACACTGGTGCCTGTGCCGTGCCTTGCCCATCCGCAACCTAGAGGGAGAAGTCATCCGCTGGTTCTCGAGCTGTACAGACGTCGATGCGATACAGAGCCGCTCCACTCGTTTCGAGCAGGACGCCGTAGCGCTACGGTCCGTCAACGTCAGCCAGGAAGTCGCACTGGATCGAACACGCCAAGATTTGAGCGATGAACGACATACCCGCGAGTCCGCCGAGGATCAGGTGCGCCAGCTTCAAAAGATGGAAGCGGTCGGCCAACTCACCGGGGGTATCGCCCACGACTTCAACAACATGCTGACCGTCATCATGGGCGGCTTGAACATGCTGCAAGCCCGGTTACAGCGGGGCGACACCCAGGTGGATCGCTATGCTTATCTGGCCTTGGAAGGTACTACCCGCGCTGCGGAACTCACGCATCGGCTGCTGGCCTTTTCTCGTCAGCAAGTCTTGTCGCCGGAGCCGGTCGATCTCAATCGATTGGTCACCGGCCTCTCAGGTATGTTGCAGCGAACCCTGGGCAGTGCCTACCAGGTGGAATTCGTCCGGCACGCCGGGTTGTGGCTGACACAGGCCGATATCGGTAGCCTGGAGCAAGCCATCCTCAACCTGTGCGTGAACGCCCGGGATGCCATGGAAGACGGCGGCCGCATCACCGTTGAGACCGGCAACGTCTACATCGACGACTACTATGCAGGCCAGCACCAAATCGAGCCGGGCGAGTATGTCCTGGTGGCCGTGACGGATACCGGAAGTGGGATTGATGAGACGACGCTTAAGCGGGTGTTCGAACCTTACTTCACCACCAAGGACGTAGGCCGAGGCACAGGACTCGGGCTCTCGCAGGTTTATGGATTCGTCAAACAATCACTGGGCCACATCAAGCTCTACAGCGAGCTTGGGCATGGCACCGCGGTCAAGATCTACTTGCCGCGCTATCGGGGTGATGCCAAACCTACCGAGCGTTACGCTACTTCGACCGATGTCATTCCGGTCGCCCAGGAAGGCGAGCTGATCCTTGTGGTGGAAGACGATCCGCGGGTGCGCGTCATATCGGTCGAGTCCCTGATGGAGCTGGGTTATCAGGTGCTTGATGCCGACAGCGGCGCGATGGCGCTCAACCTGCTCACCCAGCATCCGGAGATCTCCTTGGTGTTTACCGATGTTGTCATGCCCGAGATGACGGGGCGTCAATTGGCCGATCAGATCGGCCTGTCGCAACCCTCTATGCGGGTGCTCTACACCACGGGCTACACCCGTAATGCCATCGTCCACAACGGGACGTTGGATCAGGGGGTCGCCCTGCTGCCCAAGCCCTTTACGCTGCGGGATCTGGCCGTCAAAGTCAGACAGGTGCTCGATAATTGACCATCCGTCAACTTCAAGCAACGGCACCAGCATCGGACGGTCTACCAGGCGTTGCCATCCAATATGTCGGCTGTAGCCTTCAAGTGATCAATTTTGCTCCCACTTCAGATTTTGGTCGTCGACGACGAACCGCTTTTGCTATTGCTTCTGTCAGAAATCGTCTCCGATATGGGCGCCACCGCCGTAACGGCTGACCGTGCCGACCATGGCTTGTCTTACCTAGAACAGCATGCCGGTGAGATCGCCTTGGTTGTCACTGACGTCATGATGCCCGGGCGGCTCAACGGCTTTGACTTGGCGCAGATCGTAGCGGACCGTTGGCCTGCGCTGCCGGTGGTGCTCACGTCCGGTTATAGCGGTACTGAGCATCACAGCCTGGCCCCTAACGCAGCCTTTATCGCCAAGCCCTGGACCTACCAGCAGATCGAAGAGGTCATTCGAGAGCGGTTGTCAGCAGCGTAGGTGCCGTTGATACCAGCAACACCGGTGATGAGGTAAGTCCTCAAGGCACCTGTTAAAATGAGCGTTTGACCTCACCCTTGAGCAGCTGATGCTGAACCTTACGGCTATACGTGTTGTGGTGGTGGAGGACAATCTGACGCTGGGTCAGATTCTGGATGATTTCCTGAAAGAGAACGGCGCGACGCTCCACCACTTCGCCAGCGGCGATGATGCTCTCGTTGCTGTCCTAGGCGGCCTGCGTCCTGACTTGCTCATTACCGATCACCTGATGCCTGGACAGCTTAAAGGGGCAGAGCTTGCCCAGATGCTCTTGAGCCGCTGGCCGGACATGCCGACGATCATCACGACAGGTTATGAGTACTCGGTGAGTGCCGAGCTTCCCGCCCACGTCGTCTTTCTGCAAAAGCCTTGGCTGTACGAAGATCTCGAGAGAGCGATACGGCAAGCGCTCCACTAGCTACAGTCATCGCGGGCTGCCGCTTTTGCCTTGCGGTATCCGACGGGACTGCGGCCTCCCAGTAACAGCTTGATGCGCTCGTGATTGTAGTAGTGGATATAGTCTCGAATTGCCGCCGCTAACTGTTGCACTGTGGCAAATTTTGCGCAGTGAAAGAGCTCGGATTTCAGCACTGCGAAGAAGCTTTCCATCGCTGCATTGTCGAGACAATTGCCTCGCCTGGACATGCTCTGGGTAATGCCATGCTGGCGAATCGTCTGTTGGTAGGCAGGGTATTGATAGTGGCAACCCTGATCGGAGTGAATCAGCGGTTTCTCGTCAGGTCGAAGCGTTTTTATTCCGCTCTTCAACATTCGCAAGACCATATTGAACGTCGCGCGCTCACTTATCTCATAAGCCACGATTTCTCTATTGAATAGGTCAAGGATCGGCGACAGGTAAAGCCGATCTTGATTGACGCGAAACTCGGTAATATCAGTCGCCCATCGCTGATTGGGCTGCGGTGCGGTGAAGCGCCGCTCTAGAAGGTTGGGGGCAACGTAGGACTCAGGCCCTGTGAAGGGGCGGTAACGACGACGTCGCAACGTGCACTTCAAAGACATTTCGCCCATCAAACGTTGTACCGCTTTGTGATTGATCTGCTGCCCTTCGTTGCGTAATGCCTGGGTGATTCGACGATAGCCATAGCGACCCCGATGACAGACGAACATCGCTCGGATGCTCTCCTTGCGCGCATGCTGTTTGTCCGGTTGGCGTGCAACGTTGAGGTGGTAGTAAAAGCTGCTTCGAGGAAGCCCTGCCCCTTTGAGAAGCGCATCAAGCGGATACCGTGACCGTAGCTCCTGCACGATAAGTGCCTTCTGCCGATTGTCCAAATCGCTGTCTTTGAGACCCAGGCTCATGGCCTTGCGCAGGAAAACGTTTTTCACCTGCAGATAGGCCACCTGCCTTTCCAGCTCTAGGACGGGGCTTGCGACGTTGGACTTGAAAGCGGATGGATCTGGAGTGGGAGAAAGGGGCAAGGCATCACCTCTACGTTTGCTGGCCAACCCCTCGATACCATACTGCTGCCACGCGTTGACCCAGCGCTGCATTTGGGAGCGATTGAGGTTGAACCGCTCGCTTGCCCGTCGGATGGATAGCCCTTCGACGATCTGCCGTACAACCTCAATCTTAAAATCGACATTGTGGTACCGATAGCGCTGCTGTAGACCTACTTTTCCGTGACTGGCGTAGGTGCCAATCCACCCCTTTACCTGTACCACGCTGACGCGGTGCTCTTTGGCAAGTTGGCCGTAGGTGCGGTCTCCCCTTTGATACTGGGCGACGATCTTCATTTTGAAAGGAAGGGAATACTTGGGCATGGGCACCTCCAAGGTGGTGTCCAGCTTTCGGGGGTCACTTCACAGCTCCGGCGAACAATGCATGCTCGTAATGACACTAGGCATTGCCGGACAGATCGAACATCGATCCTTGATATTAATAGATGAGCCGGAGATCAGCTTACATCCAGCTTGGCAGGAACAGTTCATAAAAACTCTAACGACTGTTTTCTCTCAATACAAAGAGTGCCATTTCATAATAGCAACGCATTCACCCCAGATTGTTTCTCGACTTTCTGCCGAAAACTGCTTCATAACAGTGATTGACGAAAACAAACTCCATCGATCAAATGATTACCTAGAAAAATCCGCAGATTATCAGCTGGCAGAGCTTTTTGACGCACCTGGGATAATGAACGAGTACATCACCAGATTAGCGTTTTCATTGCTCACAAAAATCAGATCGGAAAAAACCATATCCGACCAGATAAAAGCCGAGATGAGAAAGCTACAGACAATGCAGCGCAAACTGGAAGCAGTGGATCCAAATTTTGAGCTGATCAACACTGTTGTGGATGTGTGCCAATACTATGCCACTGATAAATAACCATTATATTTTAGACGATGAGGATAAACAGATAATTAGCGATTTAGTCGCACAAGAGGGACACAACCATAAAGACTGGTCTAAAGATGAGCTAATGAAGTTACGCAGTAAAGTCCGTGAATTTTACCGTCTTGAGCAGAAAGGAGTATGTCCTTACTGCAAGGGAACTTTGTCCGTAACTGCCGCAGGAAACGCGACTGTGGAGCACATATTGCCAAAATCGAAGCATGTAGCGTTTCTATTTGAACCCAAAAATCTATGTGTTATCTGCGCAGACTGCAATCTTGCAAAAAATGATAAAGCCATTCTAAACGAGGAAGAAACGGAAACTCTTAACGGGGATGCTACAAATTATCCAAAATCCTCTGAGCGTTTCAAAATTGTTCATCCGTCGATAGACGAATACGACGAGCATATAAAGGTACATCGAAACAAGCTTTACTCCGACAAAACTGACAAGGGCTGGTTTACAATCGGCATCTGTAAGCTTAACAGATACACCAGAAAATTCGGGTTTGAGCCTGAAGCATTATCAGACTACGCACTATTCGAGCAACTACAAAAGTTCAAGGATGGAAGTGAGGCGGAACGCGATGAAGTAATGAGAAAGCTCAGAGCATTAATCCCCACAAACACGTAAGCCCTGTAAAATTGAATGACCATAACAGACAATGAGGATTGTGATATTTAGCAAATTCTTATTAATCAGCAATCATACTGCGGAGTTACTCCCGACGCTCATTTCAAATTAAGCCACCAAAGAGTCACACAGAAATTCTCTAGCTTATAATAAACTTAATTAATTATTAAAATTTGTCTTTAGTCGTTGTGGACCACAGAAGCAATGGCTGTCACTCGAATAGACCGCAAGCAGCCACGTTCTAACAAAGATTCGGTTCCTTCCACGAAAAGAAAAGACCTTGGAACCATCAGATCCAGCTCAGCTTATCAGCAACCGTGTATGCCTACTTGTATGCCTCGCCACCCGACGCCCAGCCAAGAGCAGTCATTAAGCGGCCTTCAAGGTTAAGTGTTGACGTAGTCGCTGTTTCTAACTTGCGAATCGCCTGGCTGACAGCGGGCTGGCTTACGCTCAATACCCGTGCCGCCTTGCTGGTGCTGCCAGCGTTCTCGATTAACTTTATTACACCTATCTAAACCTCTTATATTAAAGCCATAGTGTCAGTATAACTTAATCTCAAGCGACACTCGTATCACATAGTCACCAGCTATTCGATGCTACTTCATAGCTTTCTGAATACATGCCACAGCTATCTATACAACTTTAAGAGACCGTACTGAGCATGTGATACTTATAGAAAATGCCGACATTAGTCCGATGACCGTACCCATAGTATGATCGAGACGATGGATCAGTATCAGCTAATAGGCAATCTTTAGACACCCTATTTCATCTGCCTCCGAAGAATCAAAAGATGTGCAGATTGATAACCGAAGCCACTCAATTATCAGTTTTTTTGTTAAGCTTTGTATTCTCTTTTTCTGTTAATGCTCGATGATAAGCACGATCTCTATCAACCCTACCTTGGTCCGCGCGGAATTGCTCGTTTCGTTGTATCGACCGCTCTGCGCCATCAGCAGCGTACAGCAAGCTAGATACGGAAAAAAGGAGCGTTACAAAAGCCATTTTTGCTAAAATCATAATTTAAGCCCTTAGGTTTTAACTCTGAAAACCAAACCACTTCAACTGACTCTAGGTTAAGTTGAGGGAGAATTTACAAGATTATCAGCCTTCGACAGGCTAATTAATAACCAGAGGCACAGCCAGCAAAACTGGCTGTAGCCGTCAACGAATCAATGACCTCAACTTTTTAAATATCTAATTCGTATTATCCTGAAACCGCGCATCAACAACATGAAACCTTTCAGACTTGAATGGCACCCGAACCCTCCCATCGGCCCCACTACTAAGTAAACGATTTACACGCTCGGCATCAGCGGGAATGCTTGGATAGCGACTACTAGCAACGTTAGCCGCCGAGACAAAAGAAGAAAAAATAAGCAAAGAACCTAAGACCGCCTGTTTATATCTCACAACGGCACCTCTATCATTTGAGTTAGTCGAAATCCAAAACCTTGACCTTACTTTACCTAGAACGCATATCGAGAGAATGACGTTGCAATTACAAAACTGTTATGAATGAGAACTCGATATTAAGATTACAAAATTGTAATTTAGCAGCAATCGTCCTGAAAGGATTACTCTTTGAAAATCACAGGACTAACAAAAAATACATCAGTATCGACCTGCCTCACCCCAAAGGAGCACCGTCTTGCAAACCAACGTTATAAAGACCTTAATAATTCCATTTATTTTTATACCGCAGGTAGTGAGTGCGAATTCAGCTTCAGAAAACTCTGGAGGCTTCTTAGAAGATAGCTCACTTTCAATTATGAATCGGAACTATTACTTCAATAGGGATTTTAGAAAGGGCCAAGCAAACTCTGCAGGCAACGGCTACTCTGAAACTTGGGCGCATGGTCTATTAGCCTTTTATAGATCAGGATATACACAAGGTACCGTAGGCGTTGGGGTAGACGCAGTTGGGCTTCTTGGCCTACGTTTAGACAGCGGAAGGGGCCGAACGGGCCAGGGCGGTAGCGTTAACTTGCTTCCCGCAGACGCGAACGGTGATCCCACGACCGAGTACTCCAAATTACTTGGCGCCGTAAAGTTGAAATTCTTAGATACTGAGGTAAAGCTTGGCGACGTATTCCCTACTACACCTGTTGTGCATTTTGGCGACTCACGCCTACTTCCACAAAGCTTTAAAGGCATTACCGCAACGAACAACAGCTTCGACGCCATAACTATTAATGGCGGGCGTTTACACGCCATGAGCCAGCCGCAGCAAAGCGAGACGGGAAGTGATTTTGTAACCTTCTATGCTGGTCAAGTGAAGTCGTCTTACCTTTCTTACCTCGGCGGTGAGTACAAGATAAATGAGTACCTCACAAGCAGCCTCTATACAAGCAAGTTAGATAATTCCTGGCGCCAATACTATTTTGGATCCATCGCCAGCTATCCTATTAACGATAATCTAGCTCTAACAGCGGGGTTAAACTTCTATAGATCGGTCGACGACGGTAGAAAGTTTCTTGGGGAGTTTTCCACAAATATCTGGAGTGTTAGCAGTGGCATTGTAGCGGGTGCGCACTCTATAACCATGAGCTACCAGCAAAACAACGGGGACAACGATTTCGACTACCTGAGACAATCTGACTCAATTTACCTTAACAACTCCATTCAGTATAGTGACTTCAACTCCCCGAAAGAGCAGTCAGTTCTTTTACGCTATGATATAAACCTTGCGCAGTATGGGATTCCTGGGCTAACTCTGATGGCCCGATATGGGAAGGGCTGGAATGCGGACTACTCGAACGCAAACTCCGTATATATGCGGCGTGACGAGAATGGTCTACCATTACAAAACCAACATCGCTGGGAGCGTGATATAGAGGCGCGCTATGTAGTGCAGAGCGGACCTGCGAAAGATCTATCATTCCGGTTGAGACAAGCTACCACGCGCGCAAGCAAGTTTGAGTCAGACCTAGATGAAATCAGGATCATTACCGAATACCCCCTCTCCCTGCTTTAATTGAAATTTATTTACGTACATCTTTGTTCTCCTTTGGTTAGGGTGTACGTCTTAGGGTGCCAATTGGCACCCTTTTTTTGGGTCTAATTTCTGGGAATAGCCGCGCAGCTATGATAGTTAACCTATCGCCCAACTGAATCGCCTCTAGTTTCGTAGACACCTCCAAGCTTCATAATGACGCCCATTAGGAGGTGCTATGAGCGACCAACGTTACCCCGAAGAATTCAAAATCGAAGCGGTCAAGCTAGTGACCGAGCGTGGCCTCCCCGTTACTGAGGTAGCGGCGCGGTTGGGCATGTCGGTGCATAGCCTGTATGCCTGGATCATGCGCTACGGCAAGCCCTAAGAACAGCGGCAGCAAAAAGACGATCAGCATGCCGAATTGCGTCGTTTGCGCGCCGAACTCAAGCGGGTGACCGAAGAGCGAGACATTTTTAAAAGGCCGCCGCGTACTTTGCCAAGGAGTCCGGCTGGAGTAGGCCTTCATCAGCTAGCTGTCGGTGGAGTACCCGGTGCGACGTCTCTGCCAGACGCTCCAGGTGCATCCCAGCGGTTACTACGCCAGGCTGGCCGAGCCGAAATCCGTACGCGCCAAGGAAGATCAGCTCCTGCGCGGATTGATCAAGCATGCCTGGTTGGAAAACGGTGGAGTTTACGGCTACCGCAGGGTCCACAACGATCTGCGTGAGCTGGGGGAGTCCTGTTGCCGGCACTGTGTGGCTCGCCTGATACGGGAAGAAGGGCTGCGCTCGCAGACCGGCTATCGTCAGCGCCCCGGCTACTACGGCGGCAGGCCGACGGTGGCCTCGCCCAATCGCCTGGAGCGGCAGTTCGACGTCGGTGAACCGAACAAAGTCTGGGTCACCGACATCATCTACATCCGTACCTATGAGGGTTGGTTGTACTTGGCGGTGGTGCTGGATCTGCTTTCACGCCAGGTAATTGGCTGGTCGATGAAACCACAGATGTGCAGCGACTTGGCCATTGATGCGTTGCTAATGGCGGTGTGGCGGCGCAAGCCCAAGCAGGAAGTGATGATTCACTCTGACCTTGGCAGCCAGTTCAGCAGTTCGGACTGGCAGATTTTCCTCAAGGCCAACAGCCTGATCAGCAGCATGAGTCGACGCGGCAACTGCCACGACAACGCGGTGGAGGAAAGCTTTTTCCAGTTGCTGAAGCGCCAACGCATCCGACGAGAAACCTACGGCACCCGCGAAGAAGCCCGTAGTAATGTGTACGATTACATCGAGATGTCTTATAACCCTAAACGATGGCACGGCAGCGCTAGGCAGCTATCGCCATAGAGTTTGAGAAACGCTATTTCCAGAGCTTGGAGAGTGTCTAGGAAAGCGGGGCCGATTCACATCGGCGCCATCGATGCAGCCGGTGCCTAACTGCCGCTACTCATGTCGATTAAAATTTTTGGTTCGCCAAGCCTGTACAATCGAATTTTTATGCGCATCGCCCCCCTTGTGATGATGGAGATCTGCTTCGTGTCTTCACGCGGCTCAAGCCGCGGCAGATATCAAAAATCTGACGCTACACTTCGATGGGTGCTTCTATGTCCTAATTAATACGACGCGAGCGCGGCACTAGCAGGTCAGTACGTTGGGGCCTATTGACCAACCAGACGGACGGAACGAAGTGAGATCGGAGATGCTTCCTTGCCGTTTAGCATTCTTGATCAGCTGCAACACTGTGCCTCTCATGCTCGTATGTCCCTAGCGCTATCTAGTTGGCCACCCTGCCTGTCCTTGAGCCTAGGCATTCGAGTACGGTACTTCTGCTTAAAAACTTACCATACCCTCAGTCAGAGCCTAAAAAGCCACAAGCGACAAAATGCCAATTTTGGCTGTTAAAATTAGTCGGTCTTTTTAATTGTATCTTGCTTACCTGACTGATTGACCTCCTCCGCCACCATCTCATGCGTCTCTCGATGCTGCTGGAGCGCCGCTTGGCGCTCTCGAAAATTTTCGTTGTGCGAGATCGAGCGCTCGCTGCCGTCTGCGGCATAGCTGAGGTTCGCAACAACGAGGGTGGCGGCAAACAGGGCAGTTTTAAGGAACGTCATGGTGTTTCTCCTTCTAGGGTGCAGTGTGGGTATGAGAGCCACTCTAGAGGGGCGCGGCTAACGCCAGGATGAGCCGCGCATTACAATCCTGTCATCCTTCCCCGGGCTGTTCGCGACGGCGCAGGACACTGTGGTAGAGCGCGGGCAGGACCAGCAACGTCAGGGCGGTGGAAGACAGGATGCCGCCGATCACCACGGTCGCCAGCGGCCGTTGTACCTCTGCGCCGGTGCCCGTCGCCAGGGCCATGGGAATGAAGCCCAGCGAGGCCACCAGCGCAGTCATCAGCACCGGCCGCAGGCGGACCAGCGCCCCCTCGCGCACGGCGATGTCCAGCGGCTTGCCCTCCTCCAGCAGGCCACGGATGAAGGAGATCATCACCAGGCCATTGAGCACCGCGACGCCCGACAGCGCGATGAAACCCACGCCTGCCGAGATCGACAGGGGAATGTCCCGCAACCACAACGCCAGCACTCCGCCCGTCAAGGCGAAGGGAATACCGGTAAAGACCACGAGGCCGTCGCGCAGATTGCCGAACATCATGAACAGCAGCACGAACACCAGCAGCAAGGCCACCGGCACCACGAGTTGCAGGCGGGCGGCGGCAGCCTGCAACTGCTCGAATTGGCCACCCCAACTGGTCCAGTAGCCTGCGGGAATCCGTACCTGGTCCGTAATGGCGGCGGTGGCATCCGCCACGAAGCTACCCAGGTCCCGATCGCGAACATTGGCACTGACGATCACCAGGCGCTTGCCGTCTTCACGGCTGATCTGATTCGGCCCCAGCACCGTTTCCAGGCGCGCCACATCGGCCAGGGGAATGAACTCGACGCGGCCTTCCACCGCTGGCAATGGAATGGGCAGGCGCGCCAGCACCGCCGGATCGCTGCGCAGCGTTTCCGGGAGGCGGATCATCAGATCGAAGCGGCGATCACCCTCGAAAAGCGTGCCGGCCTTGCGTCCGCCGAGCGCCGTGGCAATCACATCCTGGATGTCACCGACATTGAGGCCATAACGCGCGGCTCGCTCACGATCGATCTGCACGCTCAGCAGCGGCAACCCCCCGGTCTGCTCCACCTTCACCTCGGCGGCGCCGGTGACCTTCTGCAACACCCTGGCAATCTCCGCAGCGGTCTTGTTCAGCACCGCCATGTCGTCGCCGAAGACCTTGACCGCCACATCGCTGCGCACGCCGGAAATCAGCTCGTTGAATCTCAGCTGGATCGGTTGCGACAACTCGTAATTGCTACCGGGTACACGCGCCGCCGCTGCTTCCAGCTCGGCCATCAGCTGCTCGCGGGACTTGCCTGGATCAGGCCACTGTGCCTGCGGCTTGAGCATCACGTAGCTGTCGGAGATGTTCGGCGGCATCGGATCTGCGGCGATCTCCGCGGTCCCGGTCCTCGCGAATACCCGCTCCACCTCGGGTACCTGATCCAGGATGGAGCGCTCCAGGCGTTGCTGCATGTCCACCGATTGCCCCAGGCCGGTACCGGGCACCCTGAGCGCCTGCAGCGCGAAATCACCCTCGCTCAAGCTAGGTACGAATTCACTGCCCAGGCGCAGCGCCAGCAGCACCGTCAGCACCACGCTCAGGCCAGCGCCGGCGAACACCAGTGGCCGCCGACGCATGGCTGCATCCAACGCGACGGCATAGCCGCGCCGCGCCGCGCTCATCAGTCGATTGTCCTTTTCCTGCACGCGACCCGTGACGAACAGCGCCACGGCCGCCGGGACGAAGGTGATGGACAGCAGCATGGCACCCAGCAAGGCGATCACCACGGTAAAGGCCATGGGATGGAACATCTTGCCTTCCACACCCGTCAGGGCGAACACCGGCAGATAGACCACCATGATGATCAGCTGCCCGAAGATCAGCGGTCTGCGCGCCTCGCGGGCGGCGGCGAACACTTCCTGGAAGCGCTCCCTTCGATCGAGTACCCGACCGTGCCGTTCCTGGGCATGAGCCAGCCGGCGAATGGCATTCTCCACGATCACCACGGCGCCATCGACGATGATGCCGAAGTCGAGCGCACCCAGACTCATCAGGTTGGCGCTGACCCGATTCGCGGCCATGCCGCTGAAGGTGAAGAGCATCGACAGCGGGATCACCAGCGCGGTGATCAGCGCCGCGCGCAGATTGCCGAGGAAGACGAAGAGCACGGCGATGACCAGCAGCGCACCCTCCACCAGATTCTTGCGTACCGTGGCGATCGCCTTGTCCACCAGCGTGGTGCGGTCGTACACGGCGACCGCCTGCACGCCTTCCGGCAGGTTGCGGTTGATCTGCGCCAGGCGCCCAGCCACCGCCAGGGCCACCTCGCGGCTGTTCTCGCCCACCCGCATGAAGACGGTGCCGAGCACCGCCTCTTCGCCATTCTCGGTAGCCGCCCCGGACCGCAACTCCTGCCCTACCCCGACCGTGGCCACATCCCGGACCCGTACCGGGGTACCGTCCACCGTCGCCAGCACGATGGTGGCGATGTCCTCGACGGAGGCGAGCTGCCCCGGTACCCGAATCACCAGCTGCTCCCCGGCGCGCTCGATGAAACCGGCGCCGACATTGGCGTTGTTCCGCTCCAGCGCCACCGCCAGTTGTTCCAGGGTGATGCGATAGCCGGCCAGGCGCTTGGGATCGGGCGCGATCTGATACTCCTTGGCGTAGCCGCCAATGGTGTTGACTTCCGCCACCCCGGGTACGGTACGCAACTGGGGTTTGACGATCCAGTCCTGGATCTCGCGCAGATCGGTGAGCGTATAGGCTTCGCCGTCAGCCCGGCGCGCCTGAGGCGCGGCCTTCACTGTCCAGAGGAAGATTTCCCCGAGCCCGGTGGACAGCGGCCCCAGATTGACCTCCACGCCCTCCGGCAGGGCTTCGCGCGCCCCCTGGAGGCGCTCGCTCACCTGCTGGCGAGCGAAGAACAGATCCGTCCCATCGGCGAAAATGACGCTGATCTGAGCAAAGCCCGAGCGCGACAACGACCGGGTCCGCTCCAGCCCGGGCAGGCCGGCCATGGCCGTTTCCAGCGGATAGGTAACCCGCTGTTCGACCTCCAGCGGCGAAGCGCCCGGTACTTCCGCGTTGATCTGTACCTGGACGTTGGTGATGTCCGGCACCGCATCGATGGGCAGGTGGCGATAGCTGTAGATCCCCAGGGCGGCGATGCCGAGCGTGGCGAGCAGCACCAGCCAGCGCTGCTCGATGGCGAAGCGAAGAATACGTTCGAACATGATGCGCCCTTAGTGGGAGTGCTCGGCCGAGCCCTTGCCCAGTTCCGACTTGAGAATGAAGCTGCCGCGGTCGGCCACTACCTGGCCGGCGCTCAAGCCCTGACGAATCTCGGTGCGCTCACCGTCCCGCACCCCGGTGACCACGGGGGTCGCCTGAAATCCGTCCGCCGTCCGGACGAACACCACGGGGCGATCCTCCACGACATGCACGGCGCCACTGGGCACGCCGAGTACCTTGGCCTTGCGCTCGTCAGCGAGCCGTACCGTGACGAACAGACCCGGGCGCCAGGCGCCGGCCGGATTGGCCAGGGTGACGCGGGCGGTCGCCGCCCGGGTCTGCTCGCCCAGCAGATTGCCGACATGCGCCACGGTGCCCTCGGTGCGACTGTCCAGCTCTCCTGCAACCACCTCCACCTGTCGGCCAACGGTCACTCGATCGAGGTCACGCGCCGGAACGGCGAACGTCGCCCACACGCGGGACAGGTCGGTGAGCGTGAACAGGTTGCTGGCTTCGTCCACTCGCTCGCCGAGGACCAGGTGCTTCTCCACCACCACGCCGTCGAAGGGTGCGCGCAACTCATAGCGACTACCGCCCTGAGCGGAGGCCGCGCCACCCAGAGCCTGAGCTTTCTGGCGGGCGTTGCGGACGGCGATCTCGGCTTCCTGCAGCGTCTGCCGCGCCTGCAGCAGATCCTGCTCAGCACTGATCCGCTCCTGCCAGAGGCTCTGCTCGCGGGCATAGAGGGTGCGCGCCAGCTGCAAACGCTGCTGTGCGGTCGCCAACTCGCTGCGCACCTCGGACAGCTGCTCGCTGGCGATGACCGCCAGCACCTGTCCCTTGCGCACCCGGTCCCCGAGATTGGCCTTCACCTCCTCGACGATGCCGGGGGTGCGAGACACCACGTGAGCGGTACGATCCTCATCGAAGCGAATTTCTCCGGGGAGACTCAAGGACGCGCCCACGCTGACCGGTGTGACCACCTGGGTCTCGATACCGGCCGCGCGAATCTGCTCCGCGCTCAGCTCGATCTCGCCTTCGGCATGCGTCTCTTCGCCCTCGCCATGGGCGCCCTCGTCTGCTGCCTGGCCGTCCTTTTCTGCGGCCAGAGCCGCGTGCGACGGGGCCGTTACCGCCTTGGCAGCGGCCGCCTTCGCCGGGGGTGCAGCGGATTCGGGATGGTCGTGGCCGGCACCCGCCTGCAGCGTACCGAACGGCAGCCCACTGCCGATTACCGCGATCAGCAGCGGCCGCAGCAGTCTCGGCCTGAATGAAATCATGGTCATGCAAGAACTCCGCACCCGGTTCGTTACCGGGATCTGTAGCGTCATGGGGAGGTGAAGAGCGGGCCATGGAGGCGTTCGAGGCGAGCCCAGGCAGCGATCTGCGCCCGCTGGGCGAGCAGGTACTGCCCCCGCGCCGCAATGAGGGCGCGCTGGGCTTCCAGCACATCCAACTGGGCGAAACGTCCCAGCGAGAAGCCGCGCGTGAGGTCATCGACCGTGCGCTGGCCCGCCGGCATCACCCGGTTGCGCAAGTCGTCGACGTCCGCTGCCGCGCTACGCCAGTCGCGCAGCGCCTGAAGGGTCTCGGCCTGAATCTGCAGCTCGGTCGCTCGCTGTAGATCCCGGGCCTGGTCGGCGCGGCTGGAGGCGGCGAGCAGGTTGCCCTGGTTGCGATCGAAGAGCGGTAGCGGGAGCGAGAAGCCCACCAGATTCACCCGCTCCCCCTCGAGCTCGTCGTATTGGCTGCCCAGGCTCACCCGCACGTCCGGATAGCGCTGGCTGCGCTGCAGATCGACGTCGGCATCCCCGGCGGCTACCTGCTGCCGCGCCTTGAGCATCGCCGGTGTCTGGCGGATCGCCTGCAGCAGCCGGGCTTCGCCGGGAGGTTCGGGCAGACGATCCAGGTCACCGACCGGCTCACCGAGTTCGATCACTGAGACACCCAGTTGGCGGGCAAGACTTACCCGCGCGTTGTCACGCTGCTGCAGTGCGCGTCTCAGCTCCAGCCGCTGGGTGACCTGTTCCACCTCCGCGCGGGTACCCGATACCGGTGAAAGCTTGCCCGCTCGAATCTGCGCCCCCGAGCTGTCCAGGCTGCGCTGGGCCAGCGCCTGCGATTGCTTGGCGAGCCGCACCGCTTCTTCTGCCAAGAGCAACTCGTAAAAGCCCTGGATGATGTCCGCACGGAGGGCATAACGGCGCGCCTCGAGGTCCGCGTCGACCACGCCAGCGTTGGCCTCGGCCACCGCCACCCGTGCGGCGCGCTTGCCGCCCAGCTCAAAGGGCTGGGTGAGCGTGATGCTACGGGTCTGACTGGCAGAGCGAGTGTCCTCGACCTCGAAGGCGAGTTCCGGGTTGGGCAGGAGGCCTGCCTGCTGCCGTGCACCTGCGGCCGCGGCGGTCTCCTGGCGGGCCGCCAGGTAGTCGGGATTGTCGCGCAGGGCCTGGGCCAGCGCCTGCTCCAGGGTCAGCGCTGAGGCCTGGGCCGATCCGCCGGCGAGCAGCAGGCCCAGCCCCAGCACCATCAGGTGCCATAGGGCGGGATGTCGACAAGAAAAGAATAGCGGCACGACAGCGGCTCCTGTGCAGAAGGCGCGACGCTCGAAGGGAGCGACGCTCGATAGCGAAGCCGACTCTAGGGAGCGCCACCTATCGCTCCGGTGACACCAACATTACAAAGCTGCAAGGAAGTTGCCGCCGGGCAAGGATAGCGGCAGGCTTGGTCGCTTGACCCTCTACTGGCTACAGGCTGCAGCCTGCGTCGCCCTCTCGACACGACCGACACCGACGATGCGCTTACTGATAGTGGAAGACGAAGCCCGGGCTGCGGATTATCTGCAGCAGGGCCTCACGGAGAATGGCTATGTGGTCGATCGGGCCGCGACCGGAATCGATGGCTTGCATCTGGCCCTCCAGCAGGACTACGACCTGATCCTGCTGGACATCAATCTGCCGACGATGGATGGCCTGGAAGTCCTGGAATTGCTGCGCCGACGCAAGCAGACCCGGGTGATGCTGCTGACGGGGCAGAGCCGCACCAGCGAACGCGTCCGTGGACTGGACGCCGGCGCTGACGACTATCTGACCAAGCCTTTCGAATTTCCGGAGTTGCTCGCCCGCATCCGCGCGCTGCTCAGGCGCGGCGAGACGCGAGTGCTCAGCGAGACCCTGCAACTGGCCGACCTCGAACTGCATCCCTTTCGCCATCGGGCCTTTCGCGGCGACCAACGCATCGACCTGACCAGCAAGGAATTTGCGCTGCTTCATCTGCTCATGCAGCGCCAGGGCGAAGTGCTCTCCCGCACCGAGATCATCTCGCGGGTCTGGGACATGAATTTCGACTGCGACACCAACGTGGTGGAGGTTGCGATTCGACGCTTGCGGATGAAGGTCGATGAGCCCTTCGGGGAAGCCCTTATCCATACCGTAAGAGGCGTTGGCTACGTGATGGAGCGTCGTTCGTGAGGCCCATGAGCCTGGCCCTGCGCCTGGGGCTGATGGTCACGGGCGTGGGCTTGCTGTTGGCCATCCTGCTGGTCGTCATGGTGTACAGCGTTCTGGATCGAGAGCTGGGCAGGCGCGCTGCCGACCAGCTGCAAGCCAAATTGGGTCAGATCCAGCACAGCCTGGAAGAGCGTCCCACGGATCCAAAGGCGCCCTGGCAGCACAGCTTGGCTGATACGCTGCTCGGCCACGAGGAGCTGTCAGTCACGGTGCTGTCGGCCACCGGGGACACTCCCCTGTACGGGCTGGGCTCCCATGCCTATGCCGACGAGCTCCGGCCAGAACGCTGGCCGGATGCCCAGACCTTGGCCTGGCACTCCGATGACGGTCATGACCTTTTGACTGCCCGAGCCAACCTGACCATTCCAGGGCTACCGCCACTGCAGCTACTGCTGAGCCAGGATCGCAGCAACGACAGCTTCCTCCTGGACGCCTTCCTCCGCGCGGCCCTAATCAGTCTGCCGATTCTGCTGCTGCTGATCGGCGCCGCAGCGTGGTGGACGGGCTATCAGGGCCTTGCACCCTTGCGGCGCTTCCGCCGTACCGCACGGTCGATCACTACCCGACAGCTCACCTTGCGGGTCGACGACACCAACCTGCCTGCAGAAGTGGCTGAGCTGGCCACTGCGCTGAATACCATGCTGGAGCGCCTCAACGCCGGGGTGCAGTTGCTCGACCGCTTCGCCGACGACGTTGCCCACGAGTTGCGTACGCCGCTCGGGATCCTCATTGGGCGTACGCAGATGATACTCAGCCGGAAGCGTGACGAGACCGCGTATCAACAGGCCCTGGAGGAATCCCTGGACGAGTTGGATCGCCTGAGCCGAATCGTCACGGACATGCTGCTGCTGGCCCGCCTGGACAGTCACGAACCGCTGAGTTCATTGGGCAAGGTGGCTGTCGAGCACGAGGCGCTCAGGGTCTGCAGCCTGTTCGAAGCCTATGCCGAGGCGCGCGAACTCGAGCTGGCCGTCGAGGGGCAGCTGCTGGTCGAGGGCGACACGCTAATGATCCAGCGTGCCATCTCGAACGTGCTATCGAACGCCATTCGACATGCTTATCCCGGGACTGAGGTGACGGTGACGTTGTTTAGGCGAGAAGACGGCGTCGGGTGCGTGGCGGTTACCAACCAAGGCCCCCCGATCGCTACCGAGGAGCTGCCCAGGCTCTTCGAGCGCTTCTACCGTGGCAGTGACCGCCATACCGCCGGCAATGGGTTGGGGCTGGCGATCGTACGCGCGATCATGGCTTATCATGGAGGTGGGGCATGCGTGGAATGTTCAGAAGGGCAGACACGCTTTCTACTAAAGTTTCCACCTTCGTCTTATCTGCTGCCGCCATTGGCAGTCAACGGCAGTAACGGTGCTCAATAGCTCAAGTAGATTAGGTTTGTAGTGCGTAAAGTAGTGCTCAGCGGCACAAAATAGCAGAGCGCGGTAGAAATTTGTCAATGTCGCAGTAGACGAAATGAGCAAGGCTTTTTTCTCACTATATTCCCCTTCCCTTCTGCCGCGCTGAGGTGGACGTCAGTTCAAATATGGGGCTAGTAGCTCGCTCCCTTCCTGCTTTTCCTTCTATCGCGCGCGGGGCGCGGGTGATCGGTAGGCGAGCCCGGGCTGAGGGGGTGCAGGGGTGATTTGGAGTTCAGGGTGTGTGTAGGGGTGGTATATTTAAATGGCTTGGCTGGACCTCTTTAATACATCGGGGTCTCGTCAGGATCATTTTCCAACGTGCTCAACCGCCCAGTTGTCCTCCCAAGGCCGTCGCCGCGGTATGTGTTACGATTGCAGGCATGCAATACCCATCTCTCGACTGGCAACCCAGTCCCCCATAGCTCGCGCCTTCCTCGTCCTTGCCTGTTGCAAGGACGCTTGCCGTCCTGTCGCGCCCGTGACGTGGCGGCTGCCCACCCTGACATTCACGCCTGATCCGGCGTTTGCCACCTGCTCGACGGGTCAGGCACAGGTGCGAGTTATCTATGCTGCATACCCTCAAGACGCATTGGTTCTCCAATGTGAAGAACGACGTGCTGTCCGGCCTGGTGGTCGCCCTGGCGCTCATCCCGGAAGCCATCGCCTTTTCCATCATCGCCGGGCTCGATCCCAAGGTGGGGCTCTACGCCTCCTTCTGCATCGCCGTGGTGATCGCCTTCGTCGGCGGTAGGCCGGGGATGATCTCGGCGGCCACGGGCGCCATGGCGCTGCTGATGGTGACCCTGGTCAAGGAACACGGCCTGCAGTACCTGCTGGCCGCCACCCTGTTGACCGGGGTGCTGCAGATCGCCGCCGGCTATCTGCGCCTGGGCGCGCTGATGCGCTTCGTATCCCGCTCCGTGGTGACGGGATTCGTCAACGCCCTGGCGATCCTGATCTTTCTTGCCCAGTTGCCCGAGCTGACCCATGTCGGCTGGGAGGTCTACGCCATGACCGCCGCCGGGTTGGGCATCATCTATCTGTTCCCCTTGTTGCCGGTGGTAGGCCGGCTGCTGCCGTCGCCGCTGGTCTGCATCCTGGTGCTGACCGCCGTCTCCCTGGCCCTGGGCCTGGACATTCGCACGGTGGGCGACATGGGTCAGCTGCCCGATACCCTGCCGGTACTGCTCTGGCCGCAGGTGCCCCTGACCCTCGACACCCTGCTGATCATCCTGCCCTATTCGCTGGCACTGGCCGTGGTCGGCCTGCTGGAGTCGCTGATGACCGCCACCATCGTCGATGACATCACCGATACGCCCAGCGACAAGAATCGCGAGTGCAAGGGCCAGGGGATCGCCAACATCGCCGCGGGTCTGCTGGGGGCATGGCGGGCTGCGCCATGATCGGCCAGTCGGTGATCAACATGAAGTCCGGGGGCCGTACGCGGCTGTCCACCCTCTGTGCAGGCGTCTTCCTGCTGCTGATGGTGGTGTTCCTGGGCGACTGGCTCGCGCGCATCCCCATGGCGGCCCTGGTCGCGGTGATGATCATGGTTTCCATCGGCACCTTCAGCTGGGATTCGATCCGCAATCTGCGGCGCCATCCGCTTTCCACCAATCTGGTGATGGTGACCACCGTGGTGGTCGTGGTCGCTACCCACAACCTGGCGCTCGGCGTGCTGGTCGGGGTCTTGCTGGCCTCGCTGTTCTTTGCCAACAAGGTGGGGCACCAGCTGACCATCACCTCCCGCCTGGAGGCGCCCGGCGTACGCCGCTACGAGGTGCAGGGCCAGGTGTTCTTCTCGTCCACCGCGGCCTTCCTCGCCTCCTTCGATTTCAAGGAGGTGCTCGACGAGGTGCGCATCGACCTCAAGGCGGCCCAATTCTGGGACATCACCGCCGTCGCCGCCCTGGACAAGGTCGTGCTCAGGTATCGCCGGGAAGGCGTGACCGTGCAGGTGCTCGACCTCGACCAGGCCAGCGCGACTCTGGTCGATCGCTTCGGCATTCACGACAAGCCGGGGGCCGGCAGCGAACTGCTGGGCCACTGAGGAGAGACACCCATGAGCAAGATCATCGCCTGTATCGACGGCTCGCCCCTGGCGGGCAGTGTCTGCGACCACAGTGCCTGGCTGGCCCACCGCCTGGCGCTGCCCATCACCCTGCTGCACGTCCTGGAACGCAGCCTCTATCCGACCTCACCTGACACCAGCGGCGCCATCGGCCTCGGCTCGCGCGAGCACCTGCTCGAAGCGCTGGCCCGGCTGGACGAGCAGCGTGCCCGCCTGGCGCGGGCCGACGGCGAGGCGCTGCTGGCCGGAGCCCTGCAGCGGTTGCACGCGCGGGGGGTGGCGACGGCTCCGACGACGCTTCAGCGCCATGACTATCTGGCGGATACCCTGCGCGAACTGGAGGCCGAGCTGGGCGTGCTGGTGATCGGCAAGCGCGGTGAGCACTCCGGCAGCCGTGGGATCGGCAGCCAGCTGGAAACGGTGGTGCGGATGCTGCACAAGCCCATCCTGGTCTGCGCTGCCGATTTCATCGAGCCCCGGCGCTTTCTGGTCGCCTACGATGGCAGCGAAACCACTCACCAGGGTCTGTTGCGCGTCGCCAAGAGTCTGCTGCTGTCGGGGCTCGAGGGCGAGATCCTGCAGGTCGGCGACACCACCCCGGCCCGGCTGGCCGGACTGGAAGCCGCTGCGGATCTCTTGAGGTCCTGTGGCAGCACGGTGACGACGCATCTCGTCGCCGGGCATCCGGAGGAGGCGATTCCCGACCGGGTGCATGCCACTCGGGCCGACCTGCTGGTGATGGGCGCCTACAGCCATTCTGCCGCCAGGCGCTTCCTGCTGGGCAGCCAGACCTCTCACATGCTGCGTCACACCGACATCACCACCCTGGTACTTCGCGCGTGACTTACCACGAAGCTGCTTGATAGCTACGATCCGCCGCATCCATTACTTCGGATCGGCGGATGGCGAGACTTGCTAGCCAATGGTGATTGAGGTCGATCAAGGTCTGCAGCTGCACCTTGCGCTTCCGGCCATGCCCAGCCAAGCCGGGCCGCGCAGCGGCGCCGGCTGTAGCTGGTAATAGGGGCAGACCAGGATCTGCAGCCGCGCCAGGTCCCGCCGGCCATTCCAGACCGCGCAGCGGCGCCAGCTGCAGTGGATGATCGGGGGCAGCAAGAATCTGCATCTGCGCCAGGTCCTGCGGTCCAGCGCGGCGGATCTTGCGCCACCCGGTGATCAAGCCCCGCGAGCTATTACGCGTGAAAGTAGTCTTTCTGAATACCTTTTTGCTATCAAAAACGTTAAAATGCAATCAATACTCCCCACCAGATCCGCATTGATACGCGACTTTGCTATCAGGATATATTGAGTCATGGCGCTGACTATTCGTAACGTTACCGATGAGGAAATCGAGGCCTTTTCTGCTCTGACCGGAGAGAAAACAGCCTCTAAGGCAATCATCCAGGCTGCCAACTTAGGGGTTCGTAATACAGCCCGGCTAGAGGTCGCCAACCAGAAAATTGCCGAACTAGAGGCCCTAATCAGACGCATCGTCGGTCCCTGTGAAGCTATTGTCGAGGCGATCAATAGGCCAACCGAATGATGCCGTCATTGAAGTTTGGAGCTGGCAATGTCGGCTGAAACGCCCCGGATGATGATCCGTGAGGCTTCAGGCCAGCAGACTTGGAAGGAGCACCAGCTACCGGACCTTCGCTCCCTTACCCGCGAGCTTAGGGCGCTAGCTCCTGAGCTAGTAGCGCCAGCAGCAACTGTTGACGATGCGGTTGAGTGCATAGCTACTCAATTTGGGTTTACTGGCGGAGTCACCTCTGTGGATGTAACTACGCCTGTAGGTGCTGTGCGGATTCTACGGGACAGCCTTCCCCACATCGTCGAGAAGCGCGCGGATGCCAGGGAGAGGTATGTTGGCTATGCCCTGGATACCCTCACCGGCCCGTTCGAGGTCTGGAAGGTGCTCTATACCAATGACGACTACCGGCTGGCCTTCATCGGGGCATATGAGGCCAAGAATCAGATGCTTGTGGTCGTGACTGTGAAAGATGGGCTGTTGCTCTGGAACTTCATGCATAGCGACGCCAGGTCGATGAACAAGCATCGTCATGGTGAGCTCTTGTTCCGCCGATATGAAATCGAGAGCAAAGAAAAAGGGCAGCTATGAGCTGCCCTAAGAGTGTTTGCCTGATATTTGCATCCTCAGACCAGGATGAAGAGGTCTCACCTGACGCTGATACCGCAACTATCAACGAGGTTCCTACGCCAGCTATAGCCGCTGCGGGGCAGCTGGTTTCGCGCTCTTGTGAATCATATTACGCATCAATGACCCCCTCGTCAAACAGTCGTGATGGACGCCTTTGATTGCAATCTGCTCCCCAGATTATGACAGTCAACGCGAGAATGCATCACCGCACTACGCGGTCTAGGCACCGGAGACGTCTGGTGATCGAGGTTGAACTGGGTCTGCAGCTGCACCAGGTCCTGTCGGTCGGCCTGCGCCGCGCGGCGGCGCGGGCGGCAACTGACGATCGAGGTCGACGCAGCAGCACCAAGTTCTGCCGGCCAGCGCAGGGCTGCGCAGCGGTGCCGGAAATGCCTCCAGCCCTGACACAAGAATGCATCGCCGAAAGAATAGGACCATATTTGGTTCTAATTTGGGCCGATAAACGATAGAGTGGGCCGCATTGCAGTGAACATTGGGATCTATCAATGCGAGTCGAAACAATCAGCTACCTGAAAAAGAATGCGGCCGATCTTGAGCTCACTGAGCCAATGATTGTTACCCAGAATGGCAAGCCAGCCTATGTGATCGAGGCCTATGCGGATCGTGTCCGCCGCGATGAGTCCATCGCCCTGGTCAAGCTGTTGGCGTTGGGATCCAAGGAGTACGAGGGTGGCAAGCACATATCATCCGAGCAGCTGAAAGAAGGCCTGCAACAGCGGTTCGGGGGCGATAGCAAATGACAGCCAGGGCTTTCCAGGTCCGGTTCAGCGCTTCGGCGAGGACCTGCGCGCATGACCAGGTGCACCACCTCGCAAAATCGGTTTCTCGCCCCGACGCAGTTGCAAAGATGACCAGCGTCGTTGACGAGGTCGCCATCGAGCTCCGGAAGTCCCCTCTCGCTCACCCGATTGCCGCCGCCGGTGCCGAGTTTGGTATCACCAGGTATCGCGAGATCTCCAAGTCTGGCTATCGAGCGGGATATCTGGTCGACGAGGCGCGGCGCGAAACCGTCGTGCTCGCCATCTTCCGTGATGGGCAGGACATCCAAGAGCTGCTGTATCGGCACCTGCTCACAGGTTGAGACGTACCGATACTCGCCACTCGCGGCGATCCGTAGTCGGCCAGCAGTGCCCCGCAACTGGGGGTACCGGTGATCCACAGGGGGGCCGGTGGCGCCGTGCAAGAGGCTGACACACCTGCCAGCGCTCAGCAGGTCGGAGCCGTCCCGTCATCTCCATTTAGCCGGCGAAAAAGCACATCCAGACAATGGCCACGCCTACGCCGCCGATGGCAAGGCGGCTGATCACCCGGGCGGACGCAGTATCAGTTGCTCGCGCCTCGAGCGCACATAGGCCAAGCAGCTCAGCAACTACGAAGCCATACCAGCCTGGATGCACCTCAACAACCGGTGCAGGATCGAGGCCGCGTGTGAACCAACCGAACGTGCAGATGAATAGGACCAACAGCAGCAGGCCGAGCCACGGCCAGTTACGGACGACGTAGCTCTCTCGCTTCATAGGTATGGGTTTCAAGAGACCACTCCATAGTGCAGAGCCCAGGCATGTCTACCCGAGACGGGGCGAACGCCGCTCGCTTGACGGCCATTGTCTCTGCCACCAGCGCTCTGATATGAGCAGTTCATGCCTGGAAAGGGCGGAAACCTCGCGTAGAACGTGGCCAAGAAGCGCTCGTCGATGAACACCGGTTCGGCTCAGCCCCAAAGCCACAGGAAAGTGCCGACTACTGCCGATCCAGCTGTCATGGCCAGGGTGATGCTATGACGCTGGATCTGGATAGCCAGCGCCCAGCGAAGCGGACCGTTCGACGCCTCGCGTAAATCGCGGTTGAGGTGCTTTTCTGCAGCAGATGCTACGTGCAGCTCGAGCTGGTGGATTACTCGCGTCCTGGCGCTACCAGCAATCGCCCCGCCGTGCCCCGCAACATCGCCAGGCATGTCGGTACGTCCAGATGAACTTGTTTGGCCAGCACACGGATGCCCAGGGCACCAAGATGGAAGACCTTGTCCGGGGTGATCGGCACGTTGATCGATTGGCGTTGCTGGAGCAGGCGAAGGTAGAGCACACCGCGCTCAGGCTGGTTAACCAGGGTCAGCCCTTTGTCGCCGGCGGCGCCGTGATTGCGCGCTTCGAACGTTGCCGTAATTCCCAGGACGCAACACATGAACGCCGGCATTTCGCGAGGCGTAATCTGGAGCGTCAGCTTCTCGGACCAGTCGAATTTTTCGCTGGATCCTTTGCGCCCGGCGCCGTCCACTGCGAGCACGGTTTCCTGCGCCTGATTCAGCACCACCTCGAACTTCAGCGCGGCAGATCCGCCGTAAACGTGGAAGCCCTCGAACTGCTCGGCCACGGTCATTCCCCGGAAGCAGGGCTAGCTGCCCGGGGTGCCCTACCGGTGCCCCTTGAAGCCGGCTTCGAAGCCGCTTTGGCAAGCTGGCGCTCCAATGCTGCGATTCGAGTACTGCTGTCTTTCTGCACGCGCTCCAAGTAACGTTCCGCGGCTTCCCGGCCGGCGTCGGCCCGAGCAAGCTTGTCACCCAGGGCGCGATTCTCCACCCGCAGCTCTGCGAGGATCTCTAGATCCTGGGCGCGCGTGCGCTCCATTTCCTGGATTTGCCCCGCGGCGCTATCAGCCTCGGAGCGAGCGATGGCAAGCCGATTGCGCATTTCGCGGAGCTCGACCTGGGTATCAGCAAGGCGCTCCTCAGCTGCGGAAGCAGAACGCTGATGCTCTGCGCTCGCCGCTTCTACGGAAGCCTTCTGGGCGAGCGCCAGGCTCAGCTCAGCCTGGCTCTCGGCGAGCTGGTCCCGAGCTAGTTGCGCCTGCCCTTCTGCCTCGGCAAGCCGCTCGGCGAGACTGGCGTTCTCCTCAGCCATAGCACTGAGCTGGCTGTCCTTCAGCTGAAGCTCGCTGGCCAACCCGTCCATCTGCTGCTGACTGCGCTCCTGATCGGCCTCGAGGCCTTCGAGCACGCCGCTGGCATCGTCTTGCTCAGCCTCCAGGCGGGCGATCTCCTGCCGCGCCTGCTCGAGCTCCAGCACAACCTCTTTGCGCGCCGCAGCCGCTACCAAGTCAAGGGCACCGGCCAGAGCGTCCTGCATTGCCTTGGTCTGCTTGGCGACTGCGGTTTCGATAATGGCCGTAGCTTCCTCCGGCAGCGGCCTGGTTGGAATGGCCCCACCCGGTACCCCAGTGTGGTGTCGCTGCCAGACGCTGAGGAGCGTTTCGGGGCGGCCTCCGCCGAGGGTAGTCCGTAACGCCCAGCCATTGACCTTGCGCCCACCTGCCAGCAGCTGCTCGCCGGCGGCGATGACCTCTGCGTCTGTAAATTTACGTTCAGCCATGGCCGCCTCCGGGTAATGGAAAACAGCATAGTAATGCCAAACACAACTAACAAACAATAAGGTTAGGTATGTTCGGTTAGTTCCTAACGTTAGCTAACGTTTGCGAGCGTTTGTCGCTTTTGAGCGTCGGTAGCCCGTGAGAGATGCGCGGATCAACACTGGTCAGAAGCTGAACCTGGAATCGCGGCCGCCTCAGCCGTGTGGGGCTCATTGTGGGCTCTGACCAATATAAACAAGACACATCTCAGCTATGACGCGGCTTCCGTAGACCTAGTACGGGGATATAATATCCCCGTACTGTACGACTCAGTTTTTAGAGGTTCGGGTAGTTGCATACGCAGGATTGGGTGATAGCCTTCGGCGGTCGATGTGGAGAGTTACCGTGGGCCAGTTGCTACCGAAGCAGGTGAAAGAGCTATCCGAACCAGGCGTCTACCAGGACGGCCGCGGCCTCATCCTGCGTGTGGCCAAGACCGGGGCCAAACGCTGGATCTTCAGATTTTCCTTCCGAGGTCAGCGGTATGACGTAGGGCTGGGTGGCTATCCGGCGGTATCGTTGAAGCAGGCCCGGCTTGAAGCGGACCGGCGCCGACTGAAGATCGCGGAGGGGACGCCTGAGTTACCGGGCCGGCGATCGCCTGCGGCTCAATCGCCGGCCGCGGGACCCGACCTCTTCGAGACCCTGGCCAGGCAGTACATCACCACCCACGGTGCTTCGTGGAGCCATGACCACCATCGTCAATGGGTCAGCTCCATGGAACGCTATGTCTTCCCGGTACTCGGTCGCCGGCCGGTCGCCGAGATCGATACCGACCTGGTGCTGCAGGTGCTCCGCCCGATCTGGGACAAGATCGAGGTCACCGCCGCGCGCATCCGCAACCGCATCGAGTCGGTGCTCGATGCCGCCCAGGCACTGGGGTTTCGCGAAGGCGCCAATCCGGCTCGGTGGCGTGGCCACCTCGACAAGCTGCTGCCGCGCCACGATCGCAATGTCACGCACCATCCAGCGGCGCCGGCGGAAAGCTGTCCATCCGTGCTGCATCGCCTGGATTCCCTGGACGGTCCAGCCGCCCGTGCGGCGGAGCTGCTGATCCTCACGTCACTGCGCAATGCCGAGGTTCGCGAGGCACGGTGGGCGGAGTTCGACTTCGACGCAAGACGCTGGACCATCCCGGCGGAACGCATGAAGCGAGACAAGGAGCATATCGTGCCCCTGACGAACCGTTATCGTTGACAAAGAAATGTATGGCCAGAGTGTCTAGCTATCCTTGATACTGCTGGCTAGAGACCCATCCAAATGGACGTCAGATGCCTCGCAAGCCTTTCTCCAAGTCTGCACTTGAGTCGCGAGAACGACCGACCCTCCAGCGAAAGCTCCCAGAAAACACCCCCCAAGCGATTCAAGAAAGAAGCACTGCTAGGGGACAAGTCGATGTTTCAGCTCAAGGGTTGCTTGTCCGAAACAAGACTACTGGCACAAGGGAATACGTCCGTGACTTCACAGATCTTGTCACTGAGTATCCGCACCATAAATTAATTGTCCAGCAGTTACTTATAGGTGCGCAGCTCCATTCCGCAAAGAGATTGATCACATATCAATCCCATCAAGACATCTATTACTCAATTCAAGAGTTTGTGCTGTTTCTTAACAGCGCTGAGCCGATCAATAAATCAGTCAAAGGTGTTGCTGATGTCGATGGGCAGGTATGCGTGAATTTTAGGTCATTTCTAATTCGTTCGTATCCAGGTCGCACCGTAAATAGAAAAAGATACGGCGCATTAAAAAATATCTTCCTTTCGTTGAAAAATAAATATAAAGGGCAGGGCTGGGTCGGCAAAGGGTTTGAATGGCCGACTGGACCGGGGATGAACGAGCAAATAACAGAAGGATACAGCAGGGAGATTCATAATAAGCTTGTGGAGGGATGCCTGATCGATATTAAGTTTATTATGAAGTGGATGGAGAGTTACAACAGTGTAGTGGAAGGCGAGAAGCCAATTCTGGCATACGATCTTTCATTAGAAAACTTGATGTTTGATCTGGTTGTAAAAGAGCAAACTAAAAGATCCAACGGGTCAATCAAGGCGACACACATTAAAGGGTTTGAGTGGGTTATACGCTCCACTGGAGATGTTAAAGAATACATACGGGCAAATGGAATAAGTATAGAGAGGTTTCTGGGCATTTACCGAGCCCGCGCCCATGAACTGGCGGCTAAAGGTCGCCCTGTAGTTGGTACTGAGGTCAGTGAACGGGGGATGGTGTATGGCTGTGATCGAGAAGAATCTGGGCGAATTGCAACTGCAAATGTAGGAAGACTTTATCCTGATTGGCCTATGCAAGTGAGCTTCGAGGAAGCTGGACATCTCTTTTCCACTGAGTGGAGTAAAAACACCGCTCACGGAACAAACAAAAAATATTCTACGCTGGAAAAAAGATTACGGTCGGCCTTGATGTATATGAAGGTTGGGCCAGAGCACCTACCCTATGAAGTAGGTCAAATGGCATACTTCAGCAGAGTAGCCTTCACAATGGGAACTATATTCCCATTCTTTCTCTTCGTGATGTTGCAGACGGGCTGGAACTTTGAGGTCGTGGTATCGATAAGCGATAACCTAGACGACCACATTGAGGAGGACCTTCTGGATGATGACTATGTGATTATTTATGGGTACAAGGGACGGTCCAACAAAAGCCAAATGCATAGATCAAACAAGCGAGATAAGTTTGGCACGTATCAGATCTTGCGCTTTGTTGCCGCTGAAGTAACCAAGCATTTCTCGTCGCCTCATTATTTAAAGGGTAAATTATTTCAGTGTGTCATTTCGAAGAATCTGTGGAATAAGTTTGGCCGCTTATGCACGCCGGTGACCACTACGAATTTTGGGCACGCATCAACGGAGTTTCTACATCGCCACCGCATAAAATTGGATACGGATACCAAATCCCCCAGAATTGAAACGAAACGTCTTCGAACTACTTACGAAACTCGACGGAGAGAACAGGGTTTAGATATAGACGAAGTTTCGACAATGATGGGGCATTCGGATATCGATACCACAGTGAATCATTATGATAGTGACTGGGGGTCGGCAGAAATATTAAATGGGCGTCTAAGAAAGATTCAGAGAAAGCATGAAGAAGATTTTAGGCGTTACTCAGCAAATCTTCTTACAGATGTGTCTTTGGTTGAGCTGCGTGAAGCCACTCTACGCTGCGGTAGCAAAGAAAAACTACGGTCAGTTGTTGCACCATTAGTCGGCAGGCTGAATTCTTCTGAAGATTCGGTAATACAGTTGCTTTCTCCGGAAGGTCAGACATTCATTGCAAGTTGTCTAAATTCAAGACGACCAGATTGGCCAGGCGCTGAAAGTTTTCTTAGGGATGCTCCGAACAACTTGCCGCGCGGCAGCGGCAAGCCGAAAATTCACTCAGCAATCAGCGCTTTCCGCTGAAAATGGCCTGATGCAGCGTGTTTCGAGGGCATTTCCGCCCGGGTTTCCGTGTTATGCGCGCAACTCACCCATACCCATCAACTGTTTTCGAACCATCCAAAGATTTGAAAGAGCGAACAGCGTGGTCAGCTGAGCCGTGTTTTTGACCAGCCCACGAAAGCGCACTTTCACGTAACCAAACTGACGCTTGATCACTCGAAACGGGTGCTCGACCTTGGCCCGTGTTTGAGCTTTGCAGTACTCGATCTTGCGCTTGGCCTTGTAGAGCACGCTGCGTTTACCCACCTTGGAATAGGTGCTGCGCCGCGCCGCGATTTGCCAGATGACGTCACGATTTTCATGCTCTGCACGCTTCTCGACACCGGTGTATCCAGCGTCTGCAAAGACCGCATTTTCTTCGCCATGCAACAGTTCGGCGACCTGCGTGACATCGGCCACATTGGCCGCCGTACCATGAACATGATGAACCAGTCCTGACTCGACATCGGCGCCGATATGCGCCTTCATCCCGAAGAAGTATTGATTGCCTTTCTTGGTCTGATGCATCTCGGGATCGCGCTTTCCCTCCTCGTTCTTGGTCGAGCAAGGGGCGTGAATGATGGTGGCATCGACGATGGTGCCCTGGCGCAGAGACAGGCCTTTTTCCTGCAGATAACCGTTGATGACCGCGAGGATTGCAGGGGCCAGTTGGTGCTTTTCCAGCAGGTGCCGGAAGTTCATGATCGTGGTGTCTTCAGGTATCGGGGCGCTCAAGGTCAGGCGTGCAAACTGGCGCATGGGTGTGATTTCGTAGAGCGCTTCTTCCATGGCCGGGTCGCTCAAGGAGAACCAGTTTTGCAGCAGATGAATGCGCAGCATGGTGTCCAGAGGATAAGGTTTTCTACCGCCACCGGCCTTGGGGTAGAACGGCTCGATCAGGCCCAGCAGACCTGCCCAGGGCACGACCTGATCCATCTCGGCGAGGAAGCGTTCGCGGCGTGTCTGCTTGCGCTTGCCGGCATATTCGAAATCGGAAAAGCTCATCTGGCTCATGGGTGGCTCGGATCGGGGGGTAGGCGGATTTCACCACATTTGAGGACTTGTTCGGAGATTCCTTAGGACGGATACGCCTTGCAACTACTTCAATCGTTGCCCGTTATGCTCACAGTGTGTGATCTTCAAAGAAGCATTACCTTTTATTGCAAGAAGAATTTCCGACCTTGACGGTCTGAGGGAGCGGTTAAATCCCTTAGAATGGGAGAAAAGCTATCGCGCTGAGTATTTAGCGTGGAAGGGGGTTCTAGAGGGCTGGGGGGATCCGATTGAGGTTGCTGAGGCAATAGATCGATCAGTACATAACGATTTTGCACTGCCATTGACAATGATAGGGCTCTCATGACAACTCCAACACGTGACCAAATAAAAGCCGTTTTAGAAGAAATAAGGAATGGACTGGGTTGTCACGAGGAAGAGTCAGAGCCTATCGCTACTGAAGAAGATGATGAGATTCTGAGTGGCGACTCTTCACTTGGGATCATTTGCGATAGTATAAATTTACTCAATCTTTCCAGAATTGATAAGAACGAGTGGAGTTATATTAGGGTAAGTCCTAGAAGCTCTTTCGGCGATCCGGTTTGGGATTTTGGGGATTACCCCTCCCCTAATGGATTTCCCATACGTATCAATTTTGATTATGTGAATATGTATGGCGTGAATGTTTGTGGAGTAGGTCACGAACATTGGGTGAATATTGCTAGGGCGCTACTATTTTACCGTGTACCGCACTTCGGAATTCATGGTCGCATTAATGCTTATACATCTCTTGAGTCAGATAAAACAAAAGTATTAAGACTTGTCGGGTTGTTTCAAGCCGAAGGTCTATATTTAGGTTCGGAAAATTCACCAGATTTTAGGACGGTGAATGATTTGGCCAAGTCGAGTGTGGAGCACTATATAGAGTCGCTGCCCACATCTGGGATTAAGTGGGAATTCTGTTACTTAATGTCCTTCTGGCAGGGCGTGTCATCGATGGGTATGCTTCCGTCAGAGTACTCACTATACGATTCATACGTAACTAAAGAGCTTGTCGCCAAATATAGAAGAGAATACGACGAGTCCTCTCGACCTTTCGAACCCATTCCGCTCGATGACTATGCAGAAATATTTAGATACTGTGTGGGGTTTGTTGAAAACTATAGTGATGACGTCCTTTGGCTGTATAAAAATTTTGCGCCAACCATAGTAGGTGCTTTTGAGAACCCCGGAAAGCTTGCCGCGATGAATATTGGTGTGTCAACGGCGTCCGTTGAGGGAGTTAAAAGATTTAGGGCTTATAAACCTAAGTTACTAGATAGCGGTATTCCCTGGTGGGGAATAGAAATCAAGGAAAGAACGCATGAGAATGATGAGGGGGAGTATATAAATCAAACTGCTGTGATTAGCGTTGTTGTCTCTCTGATCGATGCGTGTATCGTGCTTCTTCTATGTCTTACTGGGATGCGCCGATCAGAGGTCATTGGTCTTAAGGTGGATTGTCTTTCGTTTAAGTCTGAGGGTTATTGGCTTACTTATACTGTTTTCAAAACCTCCATTTCGTCACAGGGCGACATTAAAACAATACCTATCCCAAAAATTGCTGCTGACGCAATTGAAGTAATAATTGAAATAGGGCGGGATGCTCGTGCTTACGGTAATCACGACTATCTGTTTGTCAAGATACCAAAGTTAAGTTTTGGAAACACTCCGCAGTCCACTGTGGTAGAGCGAGCTTGCAATCGAGTGGCAAACAACCTGGGTATTGATTATAGAGTACACCCACATCGTTTTCGGAAGTCACTTGCCCTTTATATAATTCATCAAGATTCGCGGAATCTTGAAATTATTAAACGCCTCTTTTCTCACCGCAGCTTAAAAATGACGTTAAGGTACATCCTTTCTTTACCAGGCATGAACGATGAAGTCAAAGCTACGTTGATTGAAGAAAATACGGAAATTCTCGTCGAGGTTTTGCAAGGTGTAATTTCTGGTCAAATTGGGGGCATTGGCGGCAAAAGGTTGGCCAAGACTGCTAATTCGTCTCCAATACTCAGGGCTAAATTGCAAAACGCGGGAAAAGAGAGTTTAAGTCAGTATGTCGCCTCTTTGCTTGATGAAGGTGTGAAGCTTCTGCATAGAACGAATCTTGCAATCTGTATGCGAACGCCGGGTCTTTCCAGCGAGTCACCTTGTGATGCTAAGAATGATAGCCCTGGGTCGAGGCTTCATCCAAACTTGTTTGCGTGTGACCCATATAATTGTAGATATGCTGCATTTGTCGAGGCCAATGTTCCATCATTAAAAAATGAGATAATTTTCCACGATAATATGATTAAGCATAGGTACTGTGGAGCGACTCAGAAGGAATATTCGCAGAGGCGTATCGCTGAAGCCTTTAAGCGACTTCACGAGGTTGTAGGGGATGAAGCACATAATTTCCTAAAGCAGGTAGCGCATGGCTAAGCAGGATCTCCTCAATCGGGTGTATGCGACTATTTCAGCGCTCCAAAGCGACGGCCGAAAAAAGTTATCAGTGATGGAAGTTTCTAAATTATCTGGTGTCGGTCGTGCAACAATCAATCAAAAGCATGATCCTGACTGGGTGAAGGTCAGAGAAGTCATAAAAGGAACAACTCATTCTGGGGTTTATACAAAGGATTCAAGTGAGGATGTCAAAAAGCCACTCAAAAATACTCAAGAAATACATCATCGACTGAAAGAGTTGGAGGAGCAGTTAGCCCTACTAAGGGAGCGCGCTAGCACCACATATAATCAGTTGATCGACAGGGTACAATATTACTTTGCGTTGGCTAGTGAAAAGCCTGCTAAGCAAGTTGAGAAGGCTAAGCTCCTTCAAGAGCTAACTCATCAGAAGAATCAGAACGCAATCCTACGTGCAGATCTCAAGGCGGCTCTTGCTGAATCATTAACTCCTGCGGTATCAGGATTTATCACTTCAAAGATTATTTTGGAAGTGCCTAATGCAGGCTCAGATTCTGAGGCCATTCTGAGTTTTTTGGAGAAACTGGATTCGTTATCTAGTCAGAATCGATCTTCACTTGTTACCGCAGTCTACATAATGTGTGGTCTTCCAATGTGCGGCAAGTCATCTTGGATTGATAATCACAAGCCACCTACTCCAGGCGTATCCTTATATGTCAGTGGGGCAAGTGATACAGTTTCAACTCGGAATTTGTTAGTTTCTAGGGTTAGGAAAGAATTTAACGCGCCTGTGCACTGTGTTCGATTTAGTCTAGGCCTTGATGCCTGTATCTCTAGGGCCGAAAAACAGTTCAATGGTGCGGCTCTTGAATTGAATATTTCATCCATCAAAGTTGTGGCTGCGCGGTTCGAAGAAATACAATTCAGCGAAAATTTCGACTCAATCATCTTGGCTTGAAATCAGTGAATGGTCTAAAGCGTTTCCAATCGTTTGTTGAAGAGCGACGTCGCATGGGAGACTGGGCTGATTTCGTTTCAGCAGATATGACTAGGCTTTCAAGAGTAAAGCTGGTTGAAGCGTGTGGGATTCAGCGAAGCATAATTTATCAAAACTCACAGGTAGTAACTCTGCTTCGTGATCTTGAGTCCGAATTAAGAGCGCATGGTGTTCTTTATGGGCGCAGTGCGGATGCCAATTGTGCTCACCAAAATGGTTTAACTCATGATGAAGAATTAGAGCAGCGGTTAGGAGATTTGTCTGCTTCGCTTTGTAAGTTTAATGACTATTTAAATGAAGTTTCTAATTCGCTTGTGGTGTACCCCTTGTCGAGGCCAAAATAGTTATGTGTATCCTTCATTTTGGAAACGGTTTGGCCAGCCACTCTGGCTATATGCGAGAGCGCGTAGGGATTTATTTTGATGATAATCATAACGTCCTTGAAGCACCGACCATGTGGGCGATGGCTGTCTCGAAGATACGTTCAAGGAGTGATGAAACGACAAGAAACTATGCGAATATCCTGAGAAGGTTTTTGCAGTGGTTGGACGATAGCCCAATCGAAGGGGCTGAAGTTGTATTTGGCGCGCAGAACTGGCAGTTGGTGGATGAGGATGTTTTTGATGCCTTCCTTGTTCACATAGCATCTCCAACGGATGCGCTTCCTGATGGTCCGTCTCACAAAACCATGTATCACATTGCGGCAAGGGTCTGGAGCTTCTATCAGTGGGCCGAAAAGCAGGGCTATAAACACTATTTGGATATCAGTAGGACTGATATCCGATACATGCTGAAAGACCAGAAACTCCTGGCCCATATCAACCCAGTGGTTAAAGTTACTACCTTGGGATTTAATCTGCCCAGTGGTAGACCAGCAATGCATCAACGAGAAATGCAGAAATTTGTAAGGCAAACTGATTATGAAATAGCTCTCAGCGTGTTGAATGATCCTGTTTATCAAATTATCGCAGCGATCATACGAATTACCGGGCTTAGACCGATTGATCTTTTTCAATTGCCTTACCGAGGGAGAAATGAAAATTATGGATTCATTCCTTATGATGAGGGTGAGTACCCAGAAGGGTTAGATAATGGCGCGATCTATTATTATTTTAGGTCCAAGGGAAAATGGCGCTCCATAGACTTTCCAGGGAAGCTGTGGAGAGTTATTTGCGAGTATTATTTACCCTTAAGGCGGCAACGAGCGAAGCTATATGAGGCTAAGCATGGCATTCCACCAAGGAATAGCGACTTGTTTCTTTCCGCTCGTGGTGATGTTGTTACTCATGGAATGCTTGGTTATAACTTTAGCAAGGTGGTTTCTGCAGCGAAGAACTCCGAGAGCGCTACTGATTTTAAAGCCATACGATTCAATGCACGAATGCTCAGGCACACCTGTGCGACATATTTTGTTTATGAGGCGTTGAAAGCCCAGAATAGACTTGGAAGGAGTTTTGTTTACGATGCAGCGCTCGACGAAGATCTCAGGAAAATGCTGGGCCACACTGATGTTAGAACTACACTTGAATACTATGTTCATCTAGTCAACCGATATGTGCACGACAATCTTCTGACTGATCTTCATCGTTCGCGCGTTGATGCTGGTTTGTCCGCTATTTTAGACCGACATAATTACTCTGAGATTGTGGTATAGAACAGGCACTAGACATGCTGCCTTCTTGGTGAGCAGCTCTGGACACGTCGATATGGGAGTGCATACGGTCAGGACAAATCGGGAAGGTGCCGCCGGCTGACTTGCCTCTGTAGATAGGTCTGGACGCATCAGCGCTTTAAACGCCAACGGCTTTGGGTTCGAAGTGATTTCGCCTGCCCCTCTTCAGTTACACTCGGCGCTTTGCACGCCTTTCAAGGAGCAGCTGCGTGAACACAGAAAACCATTCCCAGACCGCCGCCTTTCTCTGGTCGATTGCCGACCTGCTGCGCGGTGACTTCAAGCAGTCGCAGTACGGCCGCATCATCCTGCCGTTCACCCTGCTGCGCCGCATGGAATGTGTGCTGGAGCCGACCAGGGAAGCGGTGATCCGTGAGTCCTATGCGCAGGAAGGCCGGCCTGACCTGGTGCGTGAGCGCCTGTTGCTGCGCGCTGCCGGGCAGCAGTTCTTCAATGCCTCCAAGCTGACCCTGGGCACGCTGTCCGACACCCAGACCGCAGCCGACCTGATGAGCTACGTGCAGTCCTTCAGCAAGGACGCCCGCGAGATCTTCGAGCACTTCCACTTTGAAGACTTCGTGCAGCAGCTCGCCGCCGCCAACCTGCTGTATCAGGTGGTGCAGCGCTTTGCCGCCACCGACCTGAGCCCCGAGCGCATCAGCAACTTCGGCATGGGCATCATCTTCGAAGAGCTGATCCGCAAGTTCGCGGAAAGCTCCAACGAAACCGCCGGGGAGCACTTCACCCCGCGCGATATCGTGCACCTGACCACCTCGCTGGTGATCACCGGGCAGGACGACAAGCTCAAGCCCAACAGCATCGTCACCATCTACGACCCGACTGCCGGCACCGGTGGCTTTCTCTCCGAGGGCGACGAGTACATCCAGTCCATCAGCCAGCAGGTCACCGTGTCGCTGCATGGCCAGGAGCTCAATCCCGAGTCCTATGCCATCTGCAAGGCGGACATGCTGATCAAGGGCCAGGACGTCACCAGCATCAAGCTGGGCAACACCCTGTCCGACGACCAACTGGCCGACAGCCGCTTCGACTTCATGCTCAGCAACCCGCCGTTCGGTGTGGAGTGGAAGAAGGTACAGAAGCAGATCACCGACGAGCACAGCGAAAAGGGCTTCAACGGCCGCTTCGGCCCCGGCCTGCCGCGCGTGTCCGATGGCTCGCTGCTGTTCCTCCTGCACCTGGTCAGCAAGATGCGTGACCCGCGTGAAGGCGGCTCGCGCATCGGCATCATCCTCAACGGCTCGCCGCTGTTTACCGGTGGCGCCGGTTCGGGCGAGTCGGAGATTCGCCGCTACCTGCTGCAGAACGATCTGGTCGAAGCCATCATCGCCCTGCCCACCGACATGTTCTACAACACCGGCATCGCCACCTATGTGTGGGTGCTGAGCAATCACAAAGCCGCCGCCCGCCAGGGCAAGGTGCAGTTGATTGATGGCAGCCAGCACTTTGCCAAGATGCGCAAGTCGCTGGGCAGCAAGCGCCAGTACCTCACCGAAGACCAAATCGATGAACTGGTGCGCCTGTATGGCCGCTTCGAGGAAACCCCACAGAGCAAGATCTTCCCTGTCGAAGCCTTCGGCTACCGGCGCATCACTGTCGAGCGTCCGCTGCGCCTGAACTTCCAGACCAGCCCCGAACGCATTGAAAAGGTGCTGGAAGAAAAAGCCATCGAGAAGATGGAAGCCCCGGCCCGCCAGCGCCTGATTGAAGCCCTGCAATCCATGGACGCCAGCGTGCTGCACCGCAACCGCGAGCAGTTCAGCAAGCTGCTGAAGAAGGCGCTCAACGCTCACGACGTATCCCCCAGCACGCCGGAGCTGAAGGCCATCCTCAACGCCCTGAGTGAGCGTGACCCGGAAGCGGATATCTGCCTGGTCAGAGGCCAGCCGGAAGCCGATGCCGGGCTGCGCGACAACGAGAACGTGCCGCTGGGCGAGTCGGTGTATGACTACTTCGAGCGCGAAGTGAAACCCCATGTGCCGGATGCCTGGATCGACGAGAGCAAGACGGATGCGCAGGACGGCGAAGTCGGTGTGGTCGGCTTCGAGATCCCCTTTAACCGCCACTTCTACGTGTTCCAGCCACCGCGTCCGCTGGCCGAGATCGACCGCGACCTGAAAGCCTGCACTGACCGCATAAAGCTGATGATCGAGGGGCTGTCAGCATGACAAATTTGTCTGGAACAAATTTGAACAACGGCGCAGCCGTTGGCCCGCAGGGAGAGGGCAGGGAAAGCCCGAGTACGTTTCCAAAGTATCCGGCGTACAAGGACTCAAGGGTGCCTTGGATCGGTGAAGTCCCAGCAGCCTGGGAGGTTAAACCGTTCAAGTGGTTGCTCGACAGTAACGACGGCGGTGTTTGGGGAGATGACCCCACGGGCGAAGGTGACACTTTAGTTTTGCGTTCTACGGATCAAACCGTAGACGGAAACTGGAAGCTTACCGACCCCGCTCCACGGAACCTTAGCGCCAAGGAAAGAGCTAGTGCGCTTCTTATTGAGGGCGATTTGGTAGTAACGAAGTCCAGTGGAAGCTCTTTGCACATTGGCAAAACGACTTTGGTAACGGCTGATATAGCTAAACAGGGCTGCTGCTATGGAAATTTCATGCAGAGGCTGAGGGTCAATTCAAGCTTTACTCCGAAACTGGCTTGGTATGTCATGAACAATGAGCTGGCTAGAGCTCAACTGGACTTGCTTTCAAACTCGACAACTGGGCTTGCCAATTTAAACGGAACCTTGATTGGCGAAATCCTTTTACCTGTTTCAACTGTTGCCGAACAAACCCAAATCGCCCGCTTCCTCGACCACGAAACCGCCCGCATCGACGCGCTGATCGAAGAGCAGCAGCGCCTGATCGAGCTGCTCAAGGAAAAGCGCCAGGCCGTGATCTCCCACGCCGTCACCAAAGGCCTCGACCCCACTGCACCGATGAAAGACTCCGGCGTGGAGTGGCTGGGTGAGGTGCCGGCGCATTGGGTGGTGGCTGGCCTGAAAAGGTTCTGGTCAGTAACAGACTGTAAGCACATCACTGCTGAGTTTGTGGACGAAGGCATCCCTCTCGCGAGCATTCGTGAAGTGCAGAGTCGTTACGTCGATCTCGATAACGCAAAGCAGACCACGGAAGTATTTTATCGGCAGCTTATTGAGGGTGGCCGAGAGCTTGTCGCAGGCGATTTAATATTCAGCCGTAACGCAACGGTTGGTGAGGTCGCGCAAGTCGCTAATTGGCATCCTCCTTTTGCCATGGGTCAAGACGTGTGTGTGCTGAAAAAACAATACCAATGGCTTTCTAGTGATTACTTGCAGGCCGTTTTGCGCTCCCCGGTAGTAACCGTTCAGCTTGATAACCTGATGATTGGTTCGACCTTCAAGCGAGTGAACGTTGAGGATATTCGTGGTCTCGTGGTGCCAATGCCACCGGAGAAAGAACAAAAACTAATTGCTGATTACCTCAACAGTGAAACCGGACAATTTGACTCGTTGCTTGCAGAGTGCCGAGGCACGATAGGACTTCTTCAAGAGCGCCGCTCTGCCCTAATTTCTGCCGCTGTTACCGGCAAAATCGACGTACGCGGCTGGCAGCCTCCAGCCAGCGCCCAAGCCCCCGAAACAGCAGTAGCAGAGGCCGTATAAATGGCGGACAGCAAGGAAGCCCAGTTTCAGCAGGACATCATCACCGCCATGGTCGCCCAGGGCTGGCTCACCGGCCCGGCCAGCGGCTTTGACCGGCGCACGGCGCTGTATACCGAGGACTTTCTCGTCTACTTCAAAGACGCCTGGCCGGAGCGCTGGGACAAGTTCGCCAAGGCCAACCCGAATAACCCGGACGCCGTGCTGGTGCAGAAACTGGTGCGCGAGCTGGAGCAGGACGGCACCCTCGATGTGCTGCGCCACGGCTTCAAACTGCCGGGAGTGAAGGTCGAGGCGTGCAGCTTCAAACCCGACCACGGCATGAACCCGGACACCCTCAAGCGCTACCAGTGCAACCGCCTGCGCGTGGTGCCGGAGGTGTCTTATTCCCCTCACTTCCGCGAGGGGGAATACAACCCCCGTCTGGATCTGGTGCTGTTCGTCAACGGCATTCCTGTTGCCACGCTGGAGCTGAAAAGCGAGTTCAAGCAGAGCGTGGAAAACGCCAAGCGCCAGTACCGCTACGACCGCCCGGTAAAAGACCCGCTGACGCGCAAACCCGAGCCGCTGCTGACCTTCAAACGTGGCGCGCTGGTGCACTTTGCCGTGAGCCAGGATGAAGTGGCGATGACCACCCAGCTGGCCGGCAAGGAAACCTTCTTCCTGCCGTTCAACCTGGGCAGCCTCGACGGCGGCGCCGGCAACCCGCCTGCGCCGGATGACAGCCAGTACGCCACCGGCTACCTGTGGCAGCGCCTGTTCCAGCCGGATGCCTGGCTCAAGGTGCTGGGCCGCTTCCTGCACCTGCAGAAGAGCGTGAAAGAGGATGCCGACGGCAAGCGCGTCACCAAAGAAACCATGATCTTCCCGCGCTACCACCAGTGGGAAGTGGTCAACACACTGATCGAGACCACCCGTGCCGAAGGCCCGGGCAAGCGTTACCTGATCCAGCACAGCGCGGGCTCCGGCAAGTCCAACTCGATTGCCTGGACGGCGCATCAACTGGCCTCGCTCTACGATGCCGAGGGCCAGCGGCTGTTCAACTCGGTGATCGTGATTACCGACCGTACCGTGCTGGACAAGCAGCTGCAGGACACCATCTACCAGTTCGAGCATGCCCAGGGCGTGGTCAAGTGCATCACCCGCGATATCGGCAACCAGAGCAAGTCCGAGCAACTCGCCGAGGCGCTGGCCGAGCAGACGCGCATCATCATCGTCACCATCCAGACCTTTCCGGCGCTGTTCGATGCCCTGGACAAATACCCCAAGCTGGCCAGCGGCCGCTATGCGGTGATCGCCGACGAGGCGCATTCCTCGCAGACCGGCTCATCGGCCAGCAAGCTGAAGCAGATTCTCGGCAGCGATGCGCCGGACGCCGAAGAGATCAGCGCCGAAGAGCTGCTGGACGCCGCCGTGGCCGCCCGCGCGCCCAACGAGCGCATCAGCTACTACGCCTTTACCGCCACGCCCAAGGCCAAGACCCTGGAGCTGTTCGGCCGCCCGGCCAACCCGGCGCTGCCGGCGAGCGCCGACAACAAGCCCGAGGCGTTCCACCTCTACTCCATGCGTCAGGCCATCGAGGAAGGCTTCATCCTTGATGTGCTGCAGAACTACACCACCTACAGCACCGCCTGGAAGATCGCCCACCCGGACGGCGACGACGAGGAAGTGGACTCGAAGAAGGCGCGCATGAAACTGGCGCGCTGGGTGCGCCTGCATCCGTACAACATCAGCCAGAAGGTGGAGGTGATCGTCGAACACTTCCGCGCCAATATCCGCCACCTGCTGGGCGGCCAGGCCAAGGCCATGGTGGTCACCAGCAGCCGGCAGGAAGCAGTGCGTTACCAGTTGGCAGTGCAGGCCTATGTGAAGCAGATGGGCTACACCGATGTGCACCCGCTGGTGGCCTTCTCCGGCAGTGTGCTGCCGGATGGCGTGATCCCCGAAGAAGTGACGGAAAGCAGCAGCCTGCTCAACCCCGGCCTGAATGGGCGCGACCTGGCGGAAGCCTTCGACACCCAGGACTTCAACGTGATGATCGCCGCCAACAAGTACCAGACCGGCTTCGATCAGCCCAAGCTGTGCGCGATGTACGTGGACAAGAAGCTGCAGGGCGTGGACTGCGTGCAAACCCTGTCGCGGCTGAACCGCACCTTCGGCGACAGCAAACCCACCTTCATCCTCGACTTCTTCAACGACGCCCAGGACATTCTCGACGCCTTTCTGCCGTACTACACCAAGGCCGAGCTGACTGACGTGACCGACCCGCAGCTCATCTATGACCTGCAGAAGAAGCTGGATGCCGAGGGCATTTACCACTGGGAGGAAGTGGCGGCGTTTGCGCTGGCCTTCTTCGACCCCAAGGCCGCTGCCAGCAAGCTCAGCTACTACTGCGCGCCGGCCAAGGAGCGCTTCTCCAAGCGCTACAAGCTGGCCCAGGAATCACGCCAGCATGCGCTGGAGTTCAAGCGTGTCGCCGAGCAGAACGGCGACAGCGCCGGCGTGAAAAAGGCCGAAGCAGCCGTGAAGGAAGCCGGCGAGCAGGTGGATCAGCTCGACCTGTTCAAGAAGAACCTGCAGTGTTGCCGCTGACCGAAAACTGACCCAGTAGAGGCTGTTCTGCCGACTGAAAACTGACCCAGGTGTTCAACTGCTTCTGCTCAATTTTTGAGCAGGAGAACACAGGGTGATCAGTATGGAAATGATGGGCAAAATCCGCCGGATGTATTTCCGCGACAAGCTGTCGCTGCATGAGATAGCCAAGCGCACCGGGTTGGCGCGCAACACGATTCGCAAGTGGGTCAGAGCACCTGAGGCCAAGCCGCCGGTCTACCAACGCCGCGCGATCTTTAACAAACTCAGCCCTTTTCACGTCACGCTAGAGCAGGCGCTAAAAGCCGATT
>NZ_VBTN01000022.1:35819-41204 GCF_013277805.1 Pseudomonas sp. MS15a(2019) | reverse complement strand
CTAGGAAAGCTGGGGCGATTCAATACGCCACAGGCACTATCATCATTGGTGACCAGACTCATCTACCTCGATAGGAAAAGTGAAGTTCGGATCGTCCTCACTCAAGTCCTCGAAAGCGGACGCCAGTAGGAGACTAGGATCCTCTGGCAGGTCAATTTCGGTCAGGGGTACAAGCTCCTCGTCACCTAGGTTTAGCGGCAGTTGCTGGGCAAGATCTTTGAACATGAATTTGATCGCGACGACTCTTCTCGCCTCACGCTTTAGCTCGTAGGTGACATCCAATCTACTCTTGGTACGCAGCTCTTCCACAGCAGGATCAATCACGCGCTGGCGGAGATTGTTGAAGCGCTGGTAGGCATCAGAAAGCCCTAAAGCGGTCCTGAGTGTCTCGATCTCGATGTATGCCCATCCGGTTTTCTTGAACTGCATGAGCATCTCAAAGAGCCGAAACGAGTGAGTAGAGTCGAGACGTGCGACTCGGCGCAGGTCATAGCTGGTGAGCTTGGTGTGAAGCCGGGATAGGTACGGCATAACGTGGATCGTGAAGGACAGCTCCACCCTCCCCTCGCCAGCGATGTAGCGCGCAGCATCGACCCAGCGCTTGCGTTCCACTGCAGACCCATCGAAGGTCTTCACCTCGCGCTCAAACAGAACGTCGGCCGTCTCCTTCATCTGCTCGTAGGCATGACGAAGCTGCACACCGTATATCTCTGAATAGAGCAGCGCGGACACAGAAATTTTCTTCGGCATCCCTTTCCGAGGATCGATTTGGCTTATCGCAGCCAAAATCAGCCTCTGCTCGTTGAGGGTAAGCCGATACGACGCTGTGATGAGCGTATTTGACTTCGTTACCCGAATCGGCCGAGGGTCAGCCTGATCAGGAACGGAGGTGGATACCTTTGACATGGAGGGACCTGGTAGAAAGCCTTTAAACCCTGCTAGCGCCCGTCCCTGTAGTCGATACCGGGTCAAGCGAAAAAAGAGTCAAAAGCCCGCACGGCGCGCTTTCCGCGCGACAATCAACTGCCTTGGCGATCAGGCAGAGTCAAGTTGTAGTCGTCTCGAAGAGACGCATTGGCAAGTAGTAAAACATCGTCCGAGCGGACACGCGAGTACCGTAATTTGTAGTCGGATCGATCTGAGCGAGCGTAGCGTGCTACCGAGAGGCCTGCTGAGAGGCGTTTGTACCGTAATTTGTAGTCGCAACACCCACCTGAGAAATCCCATTGGTGCGGCATGGCGGGTCTGACCGCTCCACTACCGTAATCTGTAGTCGCATTGCATGGTCGACACGTGTTCAAGGCTCGCACTGATGGGTCTGAGCGGCCGGGTACCGTAATCTGTAGTCGTATCATCTGGGCGGTGACCGTGCTCGAACCGCGGAGTAGGCGCCTAGCTGCGCCTATGCCGCAATCTGTAGTCATTAGGATGGGTCAGCCCTTAAACAGCCGTAATCCGTAGTCGATCAGCCGAGCAAAACGATTTTTTGCTCTCTAAGCGTCTGTTTGGTGCCGTAATTTGTAGTCGTGAGGTGGAGGGCTACTCGATCCAGCGGTATGGGATACCGGAATCTGTAGTCGTTTCAGCAGGTTAGAGGACGGCTAAGCCGTAATCTGTAGTCGTTGACCGAGAAGTATTGCCGCGATGACTACCGGAATTTGTAGTCGCTAGACATGATGGACGCATTGTCTCGCCATTGGTACGAAGCATTTGATGAGGATGGCAGGTGCAACCTACAAGCGCGCCTCGGACAGGCATGATTTCAGATTTTATCGTTTAAAATCAGAAACTTATAAGGTTTTTCTTGCGGTTTTCACATTGAACGCCTCGAGGAGGAGCGAACTTAACCCGCGTTTTATCGCCTTCGTGCTAGCGCTGTGCATCTGGACAGCCGCAATTTGTAGCAGGTGGTACTGCTCACCAGTGGATAACAGCCGGCATCCGTAGTCGTGACTGCCGGAATCTGTAGTCGACCGACCCGGAATTCGTAGTCGCGTCAGCCGTAATGCCTAGTCGCATTACCGGATTCTGTAGTCGATACCCCCCTTGGAACCCTTTGCCGGCGCGGCTTCCAGCGTCTTAAAAACAAGAGAAAAACAAGAAATAAAGATCTAAAAAGCTCTTAAAGGGCTAGCCGCTGTGGATAAGCTCGCCTTGGCATAGACAGTGATATGCAATCGACTACAGATCACGGCTGAGGGACCGTAGCCTGTGTGGTGACCGTCGTGTACGTCGTCTGCGCACCTACCCATTCCACCGGATGGCAGCCAAACGAGATATTCGTCGACAGCAGGTCCAGGGGATCCAACCGGCTTTGCAAACCATCGAGACCTTGTTAAGACCCTAGATCAACTACCTAAACGCTGTAATCCGGATGGGAATACACCTAAAAGAGCGCCGTACTAGCGCTATGCGCCCGGTTCTAAAGTCGACGTTGCCCCACACACAAAACAGCAAGCTTCCCAGATGGCACGTGATCACCTTCTGCTCAAGGGCACCGATCACCAAATTCATTGATGTCACAGGCATACAGCCCTGCTCAGCATCATCTCGTCCTTAATCTTGTCTACAACATGTGGTCGATGCGGAACGCGTTGCCTTCCGGGTCCAGCAGCACCGCCTGGTACCAGTAGTAGTAGGTTTCGTAGGGCGCCTTCACCAGGCGCGCACCGGCGGCCTCGGCCACTGGCACCAGAAGATCCACCTCGGCGCGGCTGTCCACCTCCAGGTTGAGCAGGAAGCGGCAGCCTTCACTGCCGGCGAATTCGCCCAGCCCCAGCAGTTCATAGGCTTCCGGCGCATTGAAGCCGATGGCGGTCTTGCCGGTGTCCAGGCCGCGAAAGATCGGCGAGCGGATCGCCTCGATCTCCGGGAAGCCGAACACCCGCTGGTAGAAGCCGCTCAGGGCCACCACGTCCTGGGCGAAGACGTTGACGTAGGAAAGACTCGGCATCAGGCCACCCGCACGCCGGTCTGAGTACCGCCAAAGGTGGTCTGCTTGACGAACTTGGATCTCAGGTGGTCGCCCGAGGTGATGGGCGCATGACGCGGCGGCGTGCCGGGCGTGGCGCAACCGGGCAGGCATTCGATGAGGGTGTCGTAGTTGGGCTGATGGAAGAACACCAGGGACTGGCGGCGGGTGTCGCAACCGCATCCGCCGGTGGATTCACCACCCGGTGCAGGGTTGAGACCCAGCGGTCGTTGGTCCACTGCATCATCAGGTCGCCGATGTTGACCACGAAGCTGCACGACACCTTGGGCACGTCCACTTACTCGCCGTCGGCATTGTGCTAAGTACCGAATATTGATCCTAGGGCACTGAGGTACCTCACTGATCGAGGTCTCGGTAGCTTTGCACGTATCCAAGAAAAGCTGGCACGACCAGGTTGGCTAGCTGAGGTGCGCGACGTTATAGGTTTAGCAAGTAACGACCAGATCTGTTCGATCAGTACCTGATGGATGCGTCACGCAGCTAATTAGCCACAATGCACAGTAGCCCCGCCCTCGCCTATCACGAATACCAGCTTTCCATCAGGGTTTTAGCGGTTTTGATGATCTCGTGCCGCAGTAGCGCGCGGAACGCTAGCAGCGAATCGCAATACACCTATCAGAACCAGTCCTGGGGGGCTATGAGGATGGGATCCTAAATGTGGCTGCTGGCTAGCGCTAGACACACCGGTTGGTGAATCACGTCTTACGAAGCTATCAGACTACCACGGCCAACAAGCTTGAGACGCTCACCGCTGTGACTGAAGGTGTCGGCGCTGAGGATATGCATCAGCTTGAGCTGACCTATTTCATGATGTCTGGCAGAAGCGATGAGATATCGCATGCCAGACATCGCCTTCAGGCAACATGCGGTCTATCGCCCGTATTTCTCGCACCAAAGATCGAAAGCTTCGATGAAGATGTCCTGGCCGGTCAGCCCTAGGTCGATACGCGCCAACTGAAGTTTCCTGTATCGGTCAGCATCGCACTTCACGCTGAGCGTTCTGTTTTGCCCAGCTTTCGCTGCTGGAGCAGCGTCCTCTGTCGTATGCTGTATAGCCACCGGGTTGCTCTGAGTAACGCTGGGTACTGACGGAGCTGCAGATGTAACAGGCTCCGCCGCTTTGGAGGTGTTGAGCATTGAGCCGAGATCTCGAGGAGTGCGAGCCATTGGGTCTTACCTTCTTTGCAAATACTTAAACATGTGCGCACGTGCTTAAGTGCGTGAGCAAGCACTTAAGCACGTGCTTGCTGGGATTCTAACTCTTCCAAAATGTAGTCGCACAGCTTTCTGATGTCCCGCGCTGCCGAGCAGCTTGGTCGAAGCTCCTGCGGTACCCTACCGTCAATACCGGCTTCGACCATGATGGTTCGGCGCGGCATCGGTGGGCAAAGCTTGCCGTGCTGAGACAGGGCCACCATCACGTCTTTAGTAATGTTCGTGTTGAGCGTCACTTCGTTCAGAAGGAACACAAAGGGCTTGTTCTCATCCTTCACCAACGTCAGCGTCTGCCTTACTGCACGCAAATCGTGTGGGCCTGCTTTGACGGGAATGATCACGAGGTCAGCGAATTTTACAGTCGCAGTGATAACGTCGTTAGACTCAGGAGGTGTGTCAATGAGGACGTAGTTATACCCCTCCCCTTCCAGCACGCTGAGTGCCGCCCCTAAGCTCTCGTATGGGACGTTTGACATTTGCGGCTCTTCAATTTCACGCTCTTGCCACCATTCGGTAAGGCTGCCTTGCGGATCCGTATCTATCAGCATTACCCGATTTCCACGGCGGGCCAGCTCCACTCCCAGGACTTCCGTCGTAGTGGTCTTACCAACACCGCCTTTCCTCGACGCAATCACCACTGTTTTCACCAGAGATCTCCTTAAGTACGCGCCCGCCCGCTTAGGCGCGTGTTTGCTCATTTGCTTACGTACGTGCTTACGCAAGCGTTCATGCAAGTAGATTACCTGAGTATACGTTTGCATGCTCGCACGCTCAAGCATATCCGTGCGTAGGTAAGCGCTTGCGCGCTCATGCGCTTAAACGCTTAAATGCTTAAATACCCATGTGCTCTCTGGCGATTTCTATGTAGGCGCTTGGGCGCTTGGAGCAAATCAGCTATGACGCCCCCCGTATCGATGCCCTCTGATTGCGTAACCAAGCATTTGCTTATTTAAGCATCTGTGCCAGAAGCGGTATTTTAGGGCGGAAGTCGGAAGTAGCTGACTGGTGAGGCTTGGTAGATGTAAGCCATAACGAGCATCGTTAGGGCGCCTCTTGGTAACGGTGCCTGCACCGGGATTGCTGCGGGGGGGCACGTTCGTCGTTCTCATAGAGGCGGGTGGTCAATACGCTTGCAAGAATGGCGACCACTGCACAAGCTTGGGTGCTTGGGTGCTTGG
>NZ_VBTN01000022.1:0-35703 GCF_013277805.1 Pseudomonas sp. MS15a(2019) | reverse complement strand
TTGGGTGCTTGGGTGCTTGGGTAATCACTCGGGGATAGCGTGTGCCCTTGGCAGCGGCATCAACACTCCATTATCGAAATGAGCTAGATGCTCACTTAAATGCTTAAGTGCGTGCTTAGGCAGGTACGCACTTAAGCGCTACGCATCTGAGATCGCACGTGAATCCCGGATTTGCTGGAAGCCACGGCTCCTGTTAGAAAATGATCTGCACACGTCAGGGCGTGTACCTCGGCTGTTGAAATTTTGAAAGCGAGGCCATCCCTATGCTGGTAAGCGCATGCATACGTAAGTGCGTAAGTGCGTAAGTGCGTACACGACCGCGGATACGGTATTGGTGAGGCCATTCGGGAGCTCCAGCGTTCTACCTTTAAACGTGAGCCATAAAAGGCTGCCGGCAGGTGTGAGCTATCTCGCTGCTAAGGCTACTACTAGAAAACGCCCAATCCGCGCAGCGCGGCTTGCTTCGCATCGGCCAGCTTGCCGGCCTTCAGCAGGGTTTTCTGTCGGGATACCCACGAGCCCAGTCGCAGCCTGTCGGCGGTCACGTGTTTCACCGGTACTGAGCCGCCGGCATTAGCGGCCAGGTAGTCTTGGAGCGCTGCATAGTGCTGCTGCCATGCAGCTTCCGCAGGATCGAAGGAAAATCCAGCGGCCAGCAGCCTGCCGTGATCCGGATCGTCCGGTTTGTCCTTCAGCCGCGTGCGCTGGTTGGAGCACCACCTGCCGAGCTTGTAACCGTCGATGGTCATGTAGGCGATCGGTACATTGCAGTGGCCATGTGCGGCCTTGAACTGCTCCAGGTGCCGTAGGCCTTGGTCGAAGGCCGCACCGAACATCTCCCACACAAAACCCAGCTGGTTCAGAAGCTCAATTCGCTGCTGCTCCATTTGGCCGTCGCGGTAGCGCGCGCGCTGATTCCCTACCCAGGTACCGAGCGCTGTCCCATCAGGCAGCACGAAGTCTAGCGGCACATTCACATGGCCTTGCCGTGCGCCAAATTCCTCCAGCGCGGTATAGGCGGCTTCCCAGCGGGCATCCAGCACGCCAGCGTCGAAGTCGAAGCCTAGGGCGGCCAGCCGATCACGCCTGGACAGGTCGATCTGACGGCTGCGTTGGTTCCGGCACCAGTCGGCCAGATCCGTACCGTCTACCAGCACCTGGCGCTGAGCAACGCGCAGGTGGCCATGCTCCTCCTTGAACGCCACCAGCGCCTGATACCGTTTCTCCCAGGCGTCGTCGAAGGGGCTCAGGATGAAGCCCAGGGCCTCAAGCAGCTGCTTCTTCCGCGGCGCCAGCCGGCCGAGGCGATAGGCCTTGCGCTGCTCGCTGCACCAGTGGCCCAGGGCGAGCCCGTCTGCGGTGACGACGTCGACGGCGGGGGAGGGCGATCCAGTGTCAGCCAGATAGCTGCGCAAGGCTTCGTACCCTCGCTCCCAGGCATGCTCTCGCGGATCGAACTCGAAACCGATGGCCTCCAGCTGCTCGGCACGGTTAGGCGCAAGCCGGCCTAGCCGGTGGAGCGCGCGCTGGCGTGAGCACCAGGCGCCCAGGGTGTGCCCACCCGGTGTGCGATAGCTGCGCGCGACCCGGGCGTGGCCGCGGTCAGTCACGAACGCGCGCAGGAGCCCGTAAAAGTGCGGCCAGCTGCCGGCGATCCGCCCAACGAGCTCCGTTGAAAGCACAGCCTTGAGGCTGGCGGCCCAGGCGCCGGCGTCGGGACGGCCAGCAGGCGCGATGACGTGCAGCTTGTTGAACCAGTCGGGGGAGGCGGGCTGTCCGGTTTCGCCCTGGTCCACCGCGGCGCGCTGCACCTCGTTGAGCATGGCGTCGTCCTGCTCGGCAAGCGCCGCCAGGGTCCGCCAGACCGTGGACATGTCGCTGCGCGCCACGGCCTGGATGAGGGACTCGCCGGAGCTCCGCTTCAGGCGCAGGGGTATCAGGACATAGCCGTAGCGCTTGCCCGGCGCCTTGCGCACGGCGCGGCCGAGTGCCTGGACGATGTCGACGTGGCTTTCCCGCCGGTGCATGAAGGCGACCAGATCGGTATCCGGCACGTCTACCCCCTCAGCCAGGCAGCGTGCGCACGACAGCGCTGCGCGCGGGGCCCGGCCGTACTGGTGCAGCAACCGCGTGCGCTGCCACGAGGGGAACGAGCCATCGATGTGGCGCGCCCAGAACTCGCCCTCGCCGACGGCTTCCCGCAGCGCCGTCGCGAAGCGCTTCGACTGCGAGATCCGCGAGTAGAAGGCGAAGGCTTTGCGGGCGCCGACGTCGGTCATCGCCCGCAGCAACTCCTGGGCATGCACCGCGTAGCGGCGCTCCTCATCGTCCAGCGCTTCGGCGAGCTGCTCGTCGTCCGCTTCCTCCACGGAAATGATGACGCGAAAATCGCAGATGATTCCCGCGGCGACAGCGGCGGAGTAGCTGAGCTCGTAGGCGACGGGACCGAAGACGGCCTCGTCCGTCATGGAGTAGGTGGGCCCGGTACAGGCGGGGCCTTCCTCCTCAGCGATGGCCAACGGCGTCGCAGTGAGGAAAAGGCGCCTGTCGATGCGCAGGGTAGGGTGATCGTTCAGCGCGAAGCTGTTGCGCCGGCCGGCGGCGCCGGCTGTCTTGTGCGCCTCGTCGAGGATCCCCAGGTCAAAGGCAAAGCCGGGCAGCAGGCCCAGGGCGAGGGTACAGGAGTCGAACTGATGGATCACACCACACGGATTGCATTCCTCACCGAACTACGAGACCTCCTCCAGCGATACGACGCGGAGATCTCCGTCGACTATGACGACTCTAGCGATTTCCATGGAGTCACCGGTGAAGCCATGAGTGTCAGCATGGGCAAGGTTGATCGTTTTCACGGTCGCCCGACTTTCACGCTGGGGGAGGGATGGGGGATAGAACCCGAGGGCTTGTCCCGACTGCTAAAATCCTACGAGTGAGCGTAATCCAGGAGATGCAAAGAGCTACCACAAGGCCCTGCCCGGCGGCGGCCTGAACAAGGCCGAGAAAGCCGAGCGCGCGCGGGTAGCGGGTATCTGTGAAATAGAGAGCGCGCACGTCTTTAACCGATTTGCCCACCTGGTACGCGCCGAATGCGGCTGACCAGATTTCAGAACCCTCCCCACCACCACCCCGGCGCTGCCGGCGAGGATCTAGCCATGGGCACCACTACCGCCGCAATCGTGGATATTCCACAGCTCGAAAAAACCATCCTGCAGATGGCCCAAGACTGTCTGATCGTCGCCGAGCGATACCGCGATAAGCGCCTGCAGGGCACCGCTACGGACGAGGATGCGGAGACGTTCGTGGACAATTCCGTGGCCCTGGAGACGTTGGTGAAATTGGCCTACGACAACAATTCCGGAATGACCACCGAGACCCGCATGTTGCTGCTCGGCATCGAGAGTCAGGAGGTCCAGCTGATGCTCCCCCTGCGCGAAGGCTGAACCCTCTCCACCACCCACCCAACCCCGGCGCAGCCGGCAGGAGTCCCCATGAAACCGTTGACCGCTGCCGACCTGGCCGCGCTGAAAAACCTGCCCCAAGAGGGCTGGTTCGACGTCCGGCACGCGTCGATCAATAGGCCCTCCTACCGCTGCGAGCGCCTGGAGGCGGCAGGGCAGCTGGAGCGCCGGACTGTGAGGGACGCCGAGCTGGCCGCGCTCGGCACCGATGCGCTGGGGTGCTTCAAGACCCAGTACCGCCGCAAGGCGTGTCAAGGCTAAATAGAAATGTCGCTCTGGTGACTAAGTAGAAATGTCTGTCTCACCGGCGCAGTAATCTTGTTGTGGACCGCTGACGAAAGTGCCCAGGCGCAAACGTCCACTGTGCAGGTCACGGTAGCAACGTTCAACGCGCTGGGTGGTGGTAGGTGGTGTTCGATTCGGGCTGCTCAACTTGCTACAAGGGGAAGATGAGTGCCTGAAAGCAATTAAAACATTCGCCTCGCCTACCTCCGCGTTCGAAGTTGAGCTGGGCCGCGGTTTTTTCTAAAGCTTTAGATTCTGGCTCGAGTTTTCCTTTTCCTACTGTCGCGCGCGCGGGGCGACTGGGTAGGGAGGTGGAGCGCGGGCAAAAGGGGGGCAAGTGGTGCCGGTGAAGCTGTTTTTCCAGGGCAGTATATTTTTAGGTATGCAGAAAGCGCCACATGGCGCTTTCTGTTCGAGCCTCAGATGCGCGGCATCGATCGTCTACGGCCAAACAGATGCGTAGTCTCAGTTGGTCGCTTTGACGTTGGATGCTTTATCTGGCTGACGCCCTTCCTGTGCCAGCGTTTCATGCATCTCTCGATGCTCCTGGAGCGCCGCCTGGCTATCGCGGAAATCTTGGTTGTGCGAGATCGAGCGCTCGCTGCCGTCTGCGGCATAGCTGAGGTTCGCAACGGCGAGGGTGGCGGCAAACAGGGCAATTTTAAGGAACGTCATGGTGTTTCTCCTTCTAGAGTGCAGCGTGGGTATGAGAGCCACTCTAGAGGGGCGCGGCTAACGCCAGGATGAGCCGCGCATTACAATCCTGTCATCCTGCCGGGGGCTGTTCGCGACGGCGCAGGACGCTGTGGTAGAGCGCAGGCAAGACCAGCAGTGTCAGGGCAGTGGAGGACAGGATGCCGCCGATCACCACGGTCGCTAGCGGGCGTTGTACCTCCGCCCCGGTGCCGGTGGCCAAGGCCATGGGAATGAAGCCCAACGAGGCCACCAGCGCAGTCATCAGCACCGGCCGCAGGCGGACCAGCGCGCCCTCGCGCACGGCGATATCCAGCGGCTTGCCCTCCTCCAGCAGGCCACGGATGAAGGAGACCATCACCAAGCCATTGAGCACTGCGACGCCCGACAGTGCGATGAAGCCCACACCGGCCGAGATCGACAAGGGAATGTCCCGCAACCACAACGCCAATACCCCGCCCGTCAAGGCGAAGGGAATGCCGGTAAAGACCACGAGGCCGTCGCGCAGATTGCCGAACATCATGAACAGCAGCACGAACACCAGCAGCAAGGCCACCGGCACCACGAGTTGCAGGCGGGCGGCGGCGGCCTGCAACTGCTCGAATTGGCCGCCCCAACTGGTCCAGTAGCCTGCGGGAATTCGCACCTGGTCCGTGATGGCGGCAGTGGCATCCGCCACGAAGCTACCCAGGTCCCGATCGCGCACATTGGCACTGACGATCACCAGGCGCTTGCCGTCTTCTCGGCTGATCTGATTCGGCCCCAGCACCGTTTCCAGGCGCGCCACATCGGCCAGGGGAATGAACTCGACGCGGCCTTCCACCGCTGGCAATGGAATGGGCAGGCGCGCCAGCACCGCCGGATCGCTGCGCAGCGTTTCCGGGAGGCGGATCATCAGATCGAAGCGGCGATCACCCTCGAAGAGCGTGCCGGCCTTGCGTCCGCCGAGCGCCGTGGCAATCACATCCTGGATGTCGCCGACATTGAGGCCGTAGCGTGCGGCTCGCTCACGATCGATCTGCACACTCAGCAGCGGCAGCCCACTGGTCTGCTCCACCTTCACCTCGGCAGCGCCGGTGACCTTCTGCAACACCCTGGCGATGTCCGCAGCGGTCTTGTTCAGCACCGCCATGTCATCGCCGAAGACCTTGACCGCCACATCGCTGCGCACCCCGGAAATCAACTCGTTGAACCTCAGCTGGATCGGTTGCGACAGCTCGTAATTGCTACCGGGTACACGCGCAGCCGCTGCTTCCAGCTCAGCCATCAGCTGCTCGCGAGACTTGCCTGGATCAGGCCACTGCGCCTGCGGCTTGAGCATCACATAGCTGTCGGAGATGTTCGGCGGCATCGGATCCGCGGCGATCTCGGCGGTGCCGGTCCTCGCGAATACCCGCTCCACCTCGGGTACCTGATCCAGGATGGAGCGCTCCAGGCGTTGCTGCATATCCACCGATTGCCCCAGGCCGGTACCGGGCACCCTTAGCGCCTGCAGCGCGAAATCACCCTCGCTCAAGCTGGGTACGAATTCACTGCCCAGGCGCAGCGCCAGCAGCACCGTCAGCACCACGCTCAGGCCAGCGCCGGCGAACACCAGTGGCCGCCGGCGCATGGCTGCATCCAGCGCGACGGCATAGCCGCGCCGCGCCGCGCTCATCAGTCGATTGTCCTTTTCCTGCACGCGACCCGTGACGAACAGCGCCACGGCCGCAGGGACGAAGGTGATGGACAGCAGCATGGCGCCCACCAAGGCGATCACCACGGTAAAGGCCATGGGATGGAACATCTTGCCTTCCACACCCGTCAGGGCGAACACCGGCAGATAGACCACCATGATGATCAGCTGCCCGAAGATGAGGGGTCTCCGCGCCTCGCGGGCGGCGGCGAACACTTCCTGGAAGCGCTCCCGGCGATCGAGCGCCCGACCGTGCCGTTCCTGGGCATGAGCCAGCCGGCGAATGGCATTCTCCACGATCACCACGGCGCCATCGACGATGATGCCGAAGTCGAGCGCACCCAGACTCATCAAGTTGGCGCTGACCCGATTCGCGGCCATGCCGCTGAAGGTGAAGAGCATCGACAGCGGGATCACCAGCGCGGTGATCAGCGCCGCGCGCAGATTGCCGAGGAAGACGAAGAGCACGGCGATGACCAGCAGCGCACCCTCCACAAGATTCTTGCGTACCGTAGCGATCGCCTTGTCCACTAGCGTGGTGCGGTCGTACACGGCGACCGCCTGCACGCCTTCCGGCAGGTTGCGGTTGATCTGCGCCAGGCGCTCGGCCACTGCCAGGGCCACCTCGCGGCTGTTCTCACCCACCCGCATGAAGACGGTGCCAAGCACCGCCTCTTCGCCATTTTCGGTAGCTGCTCCGGAGCGTGACTCCTGCCCGACCCCGACCGTGGCCACATCCCGGATCCGTACCGGAGTACCGTCCACGGTAGCGAGCACGATGGTGGCGATATCCTCGACGGAGGCGAGCTGCCCCGGTACCCGAATCACCAGCTGCTCCCCGGCGCGCTCGATGAAACCGGCGCCGACATTGGCGTTGTTCCGCTCGAGCGCCATCGCCAATTGCTCTAGGGTGATGCGATAGCCTGCCAGCCGTTTGGGATCGGGCGCGATCTGATACTCCTTGGCATAGCCGCCAATGGTGTTGACTTCCGCCACCCCGGGCACGGTGCGCAACTGGGGTTTGACGATCCAGTCCTGGATCTCCCGCAGATCGGTGAGCGTATAGGCTTCGCCGTCAGCGCGGCGCGCCTGGGGCGCGGCCTTCACCGTCCAGAGGAAGATTTCCCCAAGCCCCGTGGACAGCGGACCCAGGTTGACCTCCACACCCTCTGGCAGGGCTTCGCGCGCACCCTGGAGGCGCTCGCTCACCTGCTGGCGAGCGAAGTACAGATCCGTCCCATCGGCGAAAATGACGCTGATCTGGGCAAAGCCCGAACGCGACAACGAACGGGTCCGGTCCAGTCCCGGCAGGCCGGCCATGGCTGTTTCCAGCGGATAGGTGACCCGCTGCTCGACCTCCAGCGGCGAGGCGCCCGGTACTTCTGCATTGATCTGCACCTGGACGTTGGTGATGTCCGGCACCGCATCGATGGGCAGGTGGCGATAGCTGTAGATCCCGAGTGCAGCGATGCCGAGCGTGGCAAGCAGCACCAACCAGCGCTGCTCAATGGCGAAGCGAAGAATACGTTCGAACATGATGCGCCCTTAGTGGGAGTGCTCGGCCGAGCCCTTGCCCAGTTCCGACTTGAGAATGAAGCTGCCGCGGTCGGCCACTACCTGGCCGGCGCTCAAGCCCTGACGAATCTCTGTGCGCTCACCGTCCCGGACCCCGGTGACCACGGGTGTCGCCTGAAAGCCGTCTGCCGTCCGGACGAACACCACGGTGCGATCCTCCACGACATGCACGGCGCCATTGGGCACGCCAAGTACCTTGGCCTGTCGCTCGTCATCGAGCCGCACCGTAACGAACAGACCCGGGCGCCAGGCGCCCGCCGGATTGGCTAGGGTGACGCGCGCGGTCGCCGCCCGGGTCTGTTCGCCCAGCAGATTGCCAACATGCGCCACGGTGCCCTCGGTGCGGCTATCCAGCTCACCCGCGAGTACCTCCACCTTTCGGCCAACGGTGACTCGATCGAGGTCACGCGCAGGAACGGCGAACGTGGCCCAGACGCGGGACAGGTCGGTGAGCGTGAAGAGGTTGCTGGCTTCGTCCACCCGCTCACCCAGGACCAGGTGCTTCTCCACCACCACGCCGTCGAAGGGCGCGCGCAGCTGGTAGCGACTGCCGCCCTGAGCGGAGGCTGCTCCACCCAAGGCCTGTGCTTTTTGACGGGCGTTGCGTACAGCAATCTCGGCTTCCTGCAGTGTCTGCCGCGCCTGCAGTAGATCCTGCTCGGCGCTGATCCGCTCCTGCCAGAGGTTCTGCTCGCGGGCATACAGGGTGCGCGCCAGTTGCAGCCGCTGCTGCGCGGTCGCCAGCTCGCTGCGCACCTCGGAAAGCTGCTCGCTGGCAATGACTGCTAGCACCTGTCCCTTGCGCACCCGGTCTCCAAGATTCGCCTTCACCTCCTCGACGACGCCGGGCGTACGGGACACCACGTGAGCGGTACGATCTTCATCGAAGCGAATCTCGCCCGGAAGACTCAAAGAGGCGCCAACGCTCACCGGCGTGACCACCTGGGTTTCGATGCCGGCTGCTCGAATCTGCTCTGCGCTCAGCTCGACTTCGCCTTCGGCATGCGTCTCTTCGCCGTCGCCATGGGCGCCCTCGTTCGCGTCATGGCCGTCTTTGCCTTCGTCCAGATCAGGGCGAGGCTGGGTCGCCTCAGCCTTGGCATCTGCCGATTTCGTTAGGGGGGCAGCGGGTTCGGGGTGGTCGTGACCGGTACCCGCCTGAATGGTACTGAATGGCAGCCCACCGCCAATTACTGCAATCAGCAGCGGCCGCAGCAGTCTCGGCCTGAATGAAGTCATGGTCATGCAAGAACTCCGCACCCGATTTATTACCGGGATCTGTAGCGTCATGGGGAGGTGAAGAGCGGGCCGTGGAGGCGTTCGAGGCGGGCCCAGGCATTGATCTGCGCACGTTGAGAGAGCAGGTACTGCCCCCTAGCGGCAATGAGGGCGCGCTGGGCTTCCAGCACATCCAGCTGGGCAAAACGTCCCAGCGAGAAGCCGCGAGTTAGGTCATCGACCGTACGCTGGCCCGCCGGCAAAACCCGGTTGCGCAAGTCGTCGACGTCAGCTGATGCACTACGCCAGTCGCGCAGTGCCTGCAGGGTTTCGGCCTGGATCTGCAGCTCGGTCGCTCGCTGTAGATCCCGGGCCTGGTCAGCGCGACTGGACGCGGCGAGCAGGTTGCCCTGGTTGCGATCGAAGAGCGGTAGCGGGAGCGAGAAGCCCACCAGATTGACCCGCTCCCCCTCGAGCTCGTCGTATTGGCTGCCCAGGCTCACCCGCACGTCCGGATAGCGCTGGCTGCGCTGCAGATCGACGTCGGCATCCCCGGCGGCTACCTGCCGCCGCGCCTTGAGCATCGCCGGTGTCTGGCGGATCGCCTGCAGCAGTAGGGCTTCGCCGGGAGGTGCGGGCAGACGATCCAGGTCACCGACCGGCTCACCGAGCTCTGTCACGGAGACACCCAATTGGCGGGCAAGACTCACCCGCGCGTTGTCACGCTGCTGCAGTGCGCGTCTCAGCTCCAGCCGCTGGGTGACCTGTTCTACCTCCGCGCGGGTACCCGATACCGGTGAAATCTTGCCCGCTCGAATTTGCGCCCCTGAGCTGTCCAGGCTGCGCTGTGCCAGTGCCTGCGATTGCTCGGCGAGCCGCACCCCTTCAGCGGCCAGTAACAACTCGTAAAAACTCTGGATGACGTCCGCCCGGAGGGCATAGCGTCGCGCCTCGAGGTCCGCATTGACCACGCCAGCGTTGGCCTCGGCCACCGCCACCCGGGCGGCGCGCTTGCCACCCAGTTCAAAGGGCTGGGTGAGCGTGAGACTGCGCGTCTGACTGGCAGAGCGCGTGTCCTCGACCTCGAAGGCGAGTTCCGGGTTGGGCAGGAGGCCTGCCTGCTGCCGTGCACCTGCGGCCGCGGCGGTCTCCTGGCGGGCCGCCAGGTAGTCGGGATTGTCGCGCAGGGCCTGGGCCAGCGCCTGCTCCAGGGTCAGCGATGAGGCCTGGACCGGTCCGCCGGCGAGCAGCAGACCTAGCCCCAGCGCCAGACCCATCAGGCGCCATGGGGCGGGATATCGACATGGAAGGGATAACGGCACTGCAGCGACTCCTGTGCAGAAGGCGCGACGTTCGAAGAGATCGTCGCGTGATAGCGGAGCCGACTCTAGGGAGCGCCACCTATCGCTCCGGTGACGCCAACATTACAAAGCTGTAAGGAAGTTGCCGCCGTCCAGGTATACCGGCACGCTTGATCGCTTGACTCTCTAGCGGCTACAGGCTTCAGCCTCCGCAACATCCTCGACACGACTGATACAGACGATGCGCTTACTGATAGTGGAAGACGAAGCCCGCGCCGCGGATTATCTGCAGCAAGGCCTCACGGAGAATGGCTATGTGGTTGATCGCGCCGCGACCGGGATTGATGGTCTGCATCTGGCTCTGCAGCAGGATTACGACCTGATCCTGCTGGACATTAATCTGCCGACTATGGACGGTCTGGAGGTCCTGGAATTGCTGCGGCGACGCAAGCAGACCCGCGTGATGCTCCTAACGGGCCAGAGCCGAACCAGCGAGCGCGTCCGAGGACTGGACGCCGGCGCTGACGACTATCTGACCAAGCCGTTCGAGTTTCCGGAGTTGCTCGCCCGCATCCGCGCGTTGCTCAGACGCGGCGAAACGCGAGTGGTCAGTGATACCCTGCACCTGGCCGATCTTGAGCTGCATCCCTTTCGCCATCGTGCGTTTCGCGGGGACCAGCGCATCGACTTGACCAGCAAGGAATTCGCGCTGCTTCACCTGCTCATGCAACGCCAGGGCGAAGTGCTCTCCCGCACCGAGATCATCTCGCGCGTTTGGGACATGAATTTCGACTGTGACACCAATGTGGTGGAAGTCGCCGTTCGACGCTTGCGGATGAAGGTCGATGAGCCCTTCGGGGAGGCGCTTATCCATACAGTACGAGGCGTTGGCTACGTGATGGAGCGCCGTTCATGAGACCCATGAGCCTCGCCCTGCGCCTGGGGATGATCGTCACGAGCGTGGGCTTGCTGCTGGCTATCATCTTGGTCGTTATGGTGTACAGCGTTCTAGAGCGGGAGCTTGATAAGCGTGCTGTTGACCAGCTGCAAGCCAAATTAGGGCAGATCCAGCACAGCCTGGAAGAGCGTCCTGCAAATCCTACCAAAGCGCCTTGGCAGCACGTACTAGCTGACGCTCTGCTCGGCCACGATGAGCTGTCGGTCACCGTGCTTTCGGCGGAAGAGGACACACCCCTGTATGGGCTTGGCTCCCATGCCTATGCCGATGAGCTACGGCCGGGCCGTTGGCCAGACGCCCAGACGTTGGCCTGGCATTCTGATGACGGCCACGATCTATTAACTATCCGGACTAGCCTGACCATCCCATCGCTGCCTCCACTACAGCTACTGCTCAGCCAGGACCGCAGCAGTGATAGATTTTTGTTGGATGCTTTCCTACGTGCAGCCTTGATAAGTCTGCCGATTCTGCTACTGCTGATTGGCGCCGCGGCGTGGTGGACGGGTTATCAGGGCCTTGCGCCGTTACGCCACTTCCGCCGTACTGCCCGTGCGATTACTACCCGGCAGCTGACATTGCGAGTGGATGACACCAATCTGCCTGCAGAAGTAGCTGATCTAGCCATCGCGCTGAACACGATGTTGGAGCGCCTCAATACGGGCGTGCAGCAACTAGACCGCTTTGCAGACGACGTTGCCCATGAATTGCGCGCCCCGCTCGGGATCCTCATAGGTCGAACGCAGATGGTACTTAGCCGGAAGCGTGACGAGGCCACGTATCAAAAGGCCTTGGAGGACTCCCTAGACGAACTGGACCGCTTGAGCCGTATTGTCGCGGACATGCTCCTCCTCGCGCGTCTGGACAGCCACGAACCGCTAACCTCACTGAGCCAAGTGGCCGTCGAGCAAGAGACACTTAAGGTCTGTAGCCTGTTTGAGGCTTATGCCGAAGCGCGCGAAATAGAGCTAGTAGTCAAAGGACAGCTTCAAGTCGAGGGCGACAAGTTGATGATCCAGCGTGCGCTATCGAACCTGCTATCAAACGCTATTCGCCACGCTTATCCAAGAACGGCTGTGATAGTAGAGCTTGGCGCGCAAGAGGAAGGTGGTGGATGGGCAGCTGTGATAAACCAAGGATCTCCCATAGATCCGGATGAGTTATCGAATGTCTTCAATCGCTTTTACCGGGCTGGCGATCAACCTACAGGCGGCAGTGGATTAGGGTTGGCGATCGTCCGCGCGATTATGATTTCTCACCGGGGCCTGGTGCAGGCCGAATCTCATAATGGAATGACGCGCTTCACGCTGACATTTCCTCCAGCAATTACGCCCGTAACCAACTTTGATGAACAAGGCGAAGCGGAAGCGCTTTGTTCCCCCACCAATAGATAGGTGTGAGCACGATGCTGGTCGATATGGCAGCGTAGACATGTCAATAACTAACCCGGAGCTGTTATAGACAGGGCTGCATATGCAGGACTTCCCGACCAGCGTCTTTCTGCAGACGAACTACAACGTCTTCCAATGCAGCAAGCAGCGCGAGGATACTCGGGCAACCTGTTTATTCGTTTTTACGCATATACGAATGTACACATACCCCTGCCCATGAAGCTGCTTATCTCGCCCGAAACGATCGAGGTGCTGAAGCAGACCTTACGGCCTGCCCGAAGGCTGGGTAACCCAGTAACTGCAGTTGTGATTGGCGCGAGGATTTGCCGTGGGACACCTTTCAAACCCTCCCGGTCATCAACGAGGAATGCCAGCTTATTGGCGCAGCAACCTTAGCCCGTTGCCCACTACCAAGAGGCTGGCTCCCATATCGGCGAATACGGCCATCCACATGGTTGCTTGCCCAGTGAAGGTCAGCAGCAAAAAAGCGGCTTTTAGGCCAAGTGCAAGCACGATGTTTTGCAAGAGCACCTGAGCGGTGGCGCGAGAGAGCTTCACAAAGGTTGGAATCTTGCGCAGATCATCGTCCATGAGGGCCACGTCTGCTGTCTCGATGGCCGTGTCGGTGCCCGCAGCCCCCATCGCAAAGCCAATGTCGGCGCGTGCCAATGCCGGGGCATCGTTGATACCGTCTCCTACCATGCCGACCTTACTGGACTGGGCAAGCTGTTCGACTTCGCGCAGCTTGTCGGCCGGTAGCAGGTTACCTTGGGCGCGATCTATTCCGGCCTGAGCAGCAATCGCTTGGGCGGTATGTGGATTATCGCCCGTCAGGATCACGGTCTGGATACCCAGCGCATGCAGCTCGGCTATCGCATTGCGGCTGCTGTCCTTGATGGTGTCGGCGACAGCGAAGATCGCCAGTACATCGTCAGCCCCTACCAGCATCACCACGGTCTTGCCCTCGCTTTCGAGCGCCGTGATGCGCTGTTTCAGGTCCGAGGAGCACCCCCTCAATTCGTCGACCATTCGATGGTTTCCAAGATGATAGGTCTGTCCATCGATCACACCGCGTACGCCCTGGCCAGGCAGCGCGGCAAACTCCCCGACCTCTCGCAGCACCACACCGTCGCCAACGGCGGCTTTCGCGATGGCTTTGGATACCGGATGGTCAGAGCGGCTAGCGAGACTCGCTGCAATGCTGCGACTGCTATCGGTCAAGGCGCTGTTCAAGGAGATAGCGTCGGTCTGCTCGGGTTTGCCGTGGGTGAGCGTGCCGGTCTTGTCCAAGGCTAGCCACCGCAGCTTGCGACCATCCTCCAGATAAACGCCACCCTTGATGAGGATGCCTTGGCGTGCTGCGGCAGCCAGTCCGCTGACGATGGTGACCGGAGTGGAAATGACCAAGGCGCAGGGGCAGGCCACCACCAGCAGAATCAGGGCCCGATAGAGCCAATCCATCCAAGCTGCGCCCAGAAGCAGGGGAGGTAGTACCGCCACGGCAATTGCTAGCACGAAAACGGCAGGCGTATACCAGCGGGCGAATTGATCGACGAAGCGCTGGGTTGGAGCGCGGCTGCCTTGCGCCTCTTCCACCATTTGGATGATGCGTGCCAAGGTGGAGTTGCCGGCCACCGCCGTGACGCGATATTCGAAGGATCCAGACTCGTTGATAGTGCCGGCATAGACCGGATCGCCGGGGGCCTTTTCAACGGGAAGGCTTTCCCCAGTGATCGGCGCTTGGCTCACGGTGGAGCCGCCCTCTAGCAGCACACCATCGAGCGCGATGCGCTCGCCCGGCCGCACCCGCACCCGGCTACCGATAGCGACCTGCTTGGCCTCCACATCGAGCCAAGTACCGTCAGGCTGCTGCACCGTGGCTTGTTCGGGGGCTAGATCGAGTAGGTCCCGGATGGCATTGCGGGCACGATCCAGCGATTTGGCCTCAATGACCTCGGCGAGGGCGAATAACACCATCACCATCGCCGCTTCCGGCCAATGGCCGATCAACATGGCCCCGGTGACGGCAATCGACATTAGGGCGTTCATGTTGAGATTGCGGTTCTTAAGCGCTATCCAGCCCTTTTTGTAAGTGGACAACCCACCCAGGGAGATGGCAATCAACGCCAGTACCAGGACCGACCAATGATTGCCACCTAGATACCAGTACATGCCCTCAGCGGCTATTGCAGCAGCAAGAGAGAAGCCGAGCGGCAGCCACGGCGTCGAGTCGCTATAGGCCCTTGATGGTGGAGTGCGATAATTCTGGGTGTCCAGCTCCTGAGCTTCGAAGCCTAGCGACTGGATCGCATCGAGTACCTTGGCTAGCGCGCTGGCGGTATGACGCACAGTCAATGTGCGCTGCATCAGATTGAAGTCCAGATCAACTACACCAGGAAGAAGGGTGAGCTTTTTCCGAATCAGGGTCTCTTCGGTAGGGCAATCCATCTGGGCTATGCCAAGACGGGTAATCTGCGTGCTCGGGTCGTCTCCCTGACGCACCGCCTGCATACCGACCGCTGACAAGGCTTCTTCCAATGGGGTCAGCGAAGGCAGGTTGTGCCGTACGATCAGCGTGCGCTTCATCAGGTTGAATTCCAAGCCGACAACGCCGGACAAGCCCCCCAGCTTGCGCCGAATGAGCGCTTCCTCTGTGGGGCAGTCCATATTCTGAATAAGGTAGTGAGCTTCCCTAGCCTCGGCCAGGGCGCTGGCCGTCGGTTCGGGCGTAAGAAGAGGGCCTGACGCAGCCGAGCTGCAACCGCACCCCTTTGATCCGCAATCGCTCATGTCAGCCCCCACTTTCACCGTTGAATGGGGAGCATTACAATCCCTATAGTTACTATAGAGTCAAGCACTCAAGGCGGCCGAAGTGGACATGAGGATTGGGGAGCTAGCCCGGCTCACAGGATGCGAAGTTGTGACCATCCGCTACTTCGAGAAGGAAGGGCTGTTGTCGGAGCCAGCACGTAGCGCCGGGAATTACCGGTTGTACAGCAAGGCACACCTTGAGCAATTGCAGTTCGTTCTGCACTGCCGCACGCTGGACATGACGCATGCCGAGATTCGTGCCCTGCAGGGCCTGCGCGAAAACCCAAAGCAGGACTGTAGCGAGGTCAACGCGCTGCTGGATTCCCATCTCCAGCAGGTGGAGGCGCGGATCGTGGCATTACTGCAGCTAAAGCAGCACATGACTGCCTTACGTGAAAGGTGCGGTGGAGCGCGCCCCATCGAGTCCTGCGGTATTCTGCAAGGGCTAGCGGATTGTTCTTTCCATACCCCAGGGCCTATTAGGACTAGTGAGCCTTGAGCCCACATTGGATATATCCGAACTCTGCAGGGAGACACTGAGCAGCAGCATGAGCACCCATTTCAGCTTTCTACTCTGAAGCCCCGTATCCCAACGCTCTGTGCATACCTATTGAGCGCGTCGAGCGACCGAAACACTCTCACCAATTCGCGCCGGGAGCGGAGAGGAAAATGTCGGCTTTCTTTGCTGTAGCGTACCTGTAGCTGCCATCCATGCCCCTCAGGGCCTGGAGTAGCACGCACATCCCAAGCGGCCCCGGCTGCAACTAGGGCGGCCAGGCCCTCAGCGCTAATCGACTGACGCATGACGGTTGCGCTTTGGGACGCAACTGGTGATTGCTGGGCTGGCCGCGCGTTCTGGAGATCAGCCCTGATACGCCGGTGTCCCGGTAACGCTGCACAAGGCAGTGAACCTGCCGTGTTGTCAGCTGCAGCCGCTGGGCAGCGCGGGTAGGCGTGATAAAACCCTCGGTCACCGCCTGGATGACCTTGAGACGATCTACTTCGCGTAGGCTCATCGTGATCCGCTCGTGGGCTGACATCCTGATCGCTCCGTATCGCTAGCAAAGCCGGTAGGCTAGCGACCACAGGTGATCGGGACATTTCTATTTGGCTGGATCGCGACATTACTACTTGGCCGTAACACGCCGTTTCAAGGCTCAGTACAGATGTCGTTGCGCCGGCCAAGTAGAAATGTCAAAACAAGAGGTCAGTCGAACAGACCTGGACTCAGTTTCTGCCGTTGCGCTGGGCTAGCTTGGTTAGCGCCCAGCGATCATTCCATTCGCTCGGGGCTAGATAGAGCGCTGATTGACCCTGGCCGATAAAGCGTCCGCGCTTTCTTTTCGCTCCGAGTAGCGATCAACGAGGTAATCCTCACGGCCACGAACCAGCAAAGTAAACTTCACCAATTCCTCCATCACATCGACCACACGGTCGTAATACGCGGAAGGCTTCATTCGGTCCGCGTCGTCGAACTCTAGATAAGCCTTCGGCACAGACGACTGATTCGGGATGGTCAGCATGCGCATCCACCGCCCGAGAATCCGCATCTGGTTCACCGTGTTGAACGACTGAGAGCCACCGGAAACCTGCATGACGGCGAGTGTCTTGCCCTGCGTGGGCCGTACGGCGCCCAGGGTCAGGGGAATCCAGTCGATTTGCGCCTTGAGTACCGCAGACATGGCGCCGTGACGTTCCGGCGAACACCACACCTGCCCCTCTGACCAGAGCACCAGGTCGCGCAGCTCTTGCACCTTGGGGTGGTCGACCGGTGCGTCATCGGGGAGTGGTAGCCCGGATGGATCAAAGATCACGGTCTCGGCGCCCATGAGCTGGAGCAGACGTGCGGCCTCTTGCGTCAGCAGGCGGCTGAATGAACGCTCCCTGTTCGACCCATAGAGTAGAAGGATTCGTGGCTTGGTATCAGAGGTGTCTGAAAGCCCCAACCTGTTTGTGCTGGGCAGATCCAGCAGCGACAAATCGAGGGCCGGCAAGGTCTCGGCAGATTCCATCTCTAAATCGCTCATCACAGTGCTCCGATCCGATCCAGCGCCTGCTTCAGCTCCGCGCCCTGAAGCGCTACTAGATCCAGCGCGAAGAATGCTGCGAATCGCCTTTTGATGTGCTCAACAGTTGCGTCGAAAGCGGCCTGGATAGCCTCATCGCTGCCTTCTACATCGGAGGGGTCAGATAGTCCCCAGTGGCTCTTAATGGCTGGGCCAAAATACACCGGGCAAGGTTCACCGCCAGCCTTGTCACATACGGTGATGACGATATCGGGGGGAGTGTCGGCGAACACCTCAGATCCCTTGCTGTACAGGCCCGACGTGTCGATGCCCAAGCCTTGCAAAGTGCTTACCGCTCGTGGATTGAGTTTGCCACTCGGGAAGCTTCCCGAACTGATAGCCGTAAAGCCGGCCGGCGCCATCTGGTTGAACAACCCTTCGGAAAGAACGCTGCGGCAGCTATTGGCCGTACACATGAACAGGATCTTCATAAGGTGACTCCTAAGCAGTGATGCTCAAACGCACGGCAAGGGCTGCCAGCGTCGTGAGCAGAATGGGAAAGGTGAGGACACAGCCAACCTTGAAGTAGTAACCCCAGGTAATGCGGATGTTTTTCTGAGCCAAGACATGCAACCACAGCAGCGTTGCCAGACTGCCAATAGGCGTGATCTTCGGGCCCAGGTCGCAGCCAATGACGTTGGCGTACACCATGGCTTCATGCACCAGTCCGGTCACGCCACTGCCCTGGATCGACAAAGCGCCGATCAGCACGCTGGGCATGTTGTTCATGACAGAGGACAGCAGCGCAGCGGTGAAGCCGGTGCCCAACGTGGCAGCCCACAGGCCATGATCGGCAAAGGTGGCAAGCAACGAGCTGAGCCCCTCCGTCAGCCCGGCATTTTTCAACCCATAGATCACTAGGTACATGCCAAGTGAGAACAGCACGACCTGCCAGGGCGCATTTAGCAACACCTTACGTGTCGAGATCACATGACCCTTCGTTGCAATGATCAGCAGCACTAACGCACAGGCGGCGGCAACAGCGCTGATAGGAATGCCAAGCGGCTCAAGAGCGAACAAGCCGACCAGTAGGAGCAACAGCACCCACCAGCCAGCAATAAACGTAGGGCGATCCCTGATCGCCTGCTCTGGTCGGCGTAGCACCTCCGGTGAATACGAAGGTGGCACCTCTTTTCGATAGAACCACCAGAGCATCCCCAGGGTCGCCACTACGCTTACCAGATTCACCGGCCACATGATCGAGGCGTATCGAGCGAACCCTATGTCGAAGAAATCCGCGGAGACGATGTTCACCAGGTTTGAGACAACCAGGGGCAGGCTGGCCGTGTCGGCAATGAACCCAGCGGCCATAACGAAAGCCAGGGTTGCTGCCGGACTGAAGCGCAGCGCAGTCAGCATCGCGATGACGATGGGGGTCAGAATCAAGGCTGCGCCATCGTTGGCAAATAGCGCTGAGACGGCTGCCCCGAGGAGCACCATGAGCACAAACAGGCGCGCACCGCTGCCCTGGCCCCAGCGAGCCACGTGAAGTGCAGCCCACTCGAAAAAGCCCGCCTCATCCAGCAGAAGGCTGATGATGATGACCGCGATGAACGTCGCGGTGGCGTTCCACACGATGTGCCAGACCAATGGAATGTCGCTGAGCATAACCACACCCGTCAGCAAGGCGAGTATCGCTCCAGCCGACGCGCTCCAGCCCACGCCAAGCCCGCGAGGTTGCCAGATCACCAGCACCAGCGTGATGAGAAAAATTGAAATTGCCAACAGCATGTCAGGTCTCCGAAGTCACTTAGCAACAGGAAACCCGGCGTACCGGACGACCTTCCATCGAAGCAAGGCGGCCCTGATCTTCGCCAAGCCAAGAGCGGTTCGCCTCGAGCGTTGCCTGGAGCACTTCCATTGCCCATTGAGGCAGCTCGGGATGAATGCGGTAATAGATCCACTGACCTTGACGGCGATCCTCCAGCAAACCGCAGACGCGGAGTTGAGCCAGGTGGCGAGAGACCTTCGGCTGGCTATCGTCGAGCGCCCAAATCAATTCGCAAACGCATAGCTCGCCCTCAGCGGCGAGCATGAGCATGATCCGGGCTCGGGTTTCGTCACCGAGGCATTTGAAAAAGGTGTGCGGCTGAAGGTACATGGGCAGCCTTTATATCTGTGATTTCGAATATTCGAATTTACAGATGTATTCGAGCCTTTGGAAGGTGCTTATCCGGCCGAAGTGACCGCGAATGCAAAGGCAGGTCTCCCCGGTCGCTCCCTGGGTTGGCAGCCGAGTCCCCTAGTTCTCCACCCTATACCTGCGTATTCCAACACTTTGCGCGTACCGGTTGAGCGCATTCAATGACCGAAACACCCTCACCAATTCGCGCCGGGAGCGGAGAGGAAAATGTCGGCTTTCTTTGCTGTAGCGCACCTGTAGCTGCCATCCGTGCCCTTCAGGGCCTGGACTAGCACGCACATCCCAAGCGGCCCCGGCTGCAACCAGGGCGGCCAGGCCCTCAGCGCTAATCGACTGACGCATGACGGTTACGCTTTGGTAGTGGGCTTTTGTGAAGAGCAGCTAGGAGGTCCTCTGGCATCAACTCTTTTGCTTTTTTCTTCGCCGGCTCTGAGCGTTGGGCTTTAGTAGGCCTTGGATTGCCAGGTACCGAATGAGAGCGCCGATTGTCGCGCTGCTCTTGCATCAGTTGCGCCACTTGCAAGACGTGCCCCAGCCGTTTGTTCTCGACGATAGCGCCTTGGTTGACCTCAGGCAGCTGATCGAGAATGCCGTAAGGCAAGGCAGCGCCTTCCGATCGCACCTCGATCCGGCCGTCCGGGTAGTGATAGATCTCTACGTAGCGGCCAGCCAATGCTCGGGTTTGCGGCGTATCGTGCAGAACATAGAGGCGCTTGTCGTATTGCAGCGTTAGGCTTTTCGACACTCGACGCGGCTCTCGCCACGTCAAGACTAGAGTCAGGTCCTCGTCGTCACGTACTGCGCGGTGGGCATCGAAATCAGAGCGGGCCGGTTTGGCGAAGCGCCGGTTGTAATCAGCCATGAACAACGGCAGATAGGCGTTCGCCGCCTCGACAGTGCTGAGATTTCGTAGTCGCAGCTCCTTGACCAGGCGATCCTGCAGGGTGAGATGGGCACGCTCGACGCGCCCCTTGGCCTGGCTGGAGTTGGCGCAGAAAGTATCGATGTTCAGCTCGAACATGGCCCGAGCGAAATGCGTGTGACCAGCACCGCCCTGGGCATCCTTGCTATTGACCCGGAACACGCTGGCCTTGTCGCTGTAGAGGGCGACAGGCTTGCCATGGTGTTCCAGATAGGCACGGGTGGCCTGGAAGTAGCTGAAGGTCGATTCGCTACGGGTGAACGCCAGGTGCATCAGGCGACTGGTGGCGTCGTCGATGTAGACCAAGAGGGTGCACGCCGGCGCACGATCCTCGAACCAGCGATGATCGCTGCCATCAATCTGGATCAGCTCGCCGAGGCAAGCTCGGCGATTACGTGGCTGGTACACCTTAGGCGGTCGTGCCCGACGCGGCGTCCACAAGCCGGCATCCATCATGATGCGCCGAACCGTTTCCTTGGCTAGACGCAAGCCGTGGCACTCGGCCAGTTTCTCGGCAGCAAGCGTGGGACCGAAATCCTGGTAATGCGTGCGGATCAGGGTGACGGCGCGCCGCTCAAGGCCGGGACGCAACTGGTGATTGCTGGGCTGGCCGCGCTTTCTAGAGATCAGCCCTGATACGCCGGTGTCCCGGTAACGCTGCACCAGGCGGTGAACCTGCCGTGTTGTCAGCTGCAGGCGCTGGGCAGCGCGTGTGGGCGTAAGGAAACCCTCGGTCACCGCCTGGATGACCTTGAGGCGATCGACTTCGCGTAGGCTCATCGTGATCCGCTCGTAGGCTGACATCCTGATCGCTCCGCATCGGCTGCAAAGCCGCTAGGCTAGCTGCCATACGTGATCGGGACATTTCTATCTGGCTGGATCGCGACATTACTATTTGGCCGTAACACCGCCGACTTCCGATAAGTAGCCGTTACGTGAAATCAGGCCCTACACATGAGGCCGCCCCGGCGGCCTTTTTTGGGGGCCCTGGATGCCACAACCCCCGATACTGGATGGCTAGACCCCAGGGATTGGCCGAGGGCGAACCCAACTTGTGCTGCCAGGAGTGGCAACCGGCGCCTGCGCGGCTTGCATCGAGCCGCAGCCGGTACCGAGTTGCATTTTTCAAATTCTCGATAGCGTGCAACGGATCTCTCACAACTCTCGAGGCATTCGGAACATGGCAACACAGAAACACTTCGACGCCGCGGCCGAGCGGCTGCTCGGAAAAAATTCCTACCAGGGCCTACTGGCATCCGGTTATTCGCGCCCGGACTTCTGCCGCGAAGTCGCGCAGCTGGCGTTCATCGGTCACCTACCCGACTCGGCAAGCACACAGGACGATCTCGTGCTGATCCGCCAGGTCGCAGAGCGGCTGTGGAAAGGCGCCGGCGATACTGGATTGGACGAGTAGGGGGCCTGGTAATGGACGACATCAAGAAAGCAGAGAGAAAGCGCTTCGAGGCGGCCACCCAGCAGGCGGACTGGAACGCGGTGGTGCAGGGCAACCCCACCAACACGGTGCCGGTCTGGATCTATTCGGTGAATCCGGAGCACGGCGCCCGGTTGGTCACACAGCTCTCGGTCGAGGGCTACCGCGCCGCGTGTCAGCGTGGTGGGCTGCCATTGCCCAAGGGCATCCAAGCGTGGGACGTGCTGCAATACGCCTTGACCAACTACGAGGCGGCCAAGGATCACGCGGCTCGCCTGGCGCTGCACGAAGAGCTCGCGGGCGCCCTGCTGAACTATGCCAGCCACACCAAGACCTGGGGCATGCTTCCCCCGGTAGGCCAGGTGCAGGGCATCCACGTGATGATCGGTGACTGGAACACCCGCAAGGCCGGCCGCGTGTTCAAGCCGGCAGCGGTCGTGGGGCGTGAGCTGCTCAGCCGTCCGGACGTCGTCGCCCTCCTCGACCAACTGATCGCGGCCCATACCGCGAAGCATCCGGGCGAAGGCCCGATCCGGGCCCGCTAGTCACCAACTACCGGCAGATGGCTTCGCACGGCACACCGTCGTGGTCGCCATCGATCCGGCTGTTGCCACAGTGCTGCAGCTGGTACTTCGCCTCCGCACAGCTCGCCATCTGCCTGCAGGCCTTTAGCGGTGTGCAGCTGAAGGATCCCGCGGCGATGGCGCCCTCCGATCCGCCAAACTGAGAAAAGGACGTGGGTCGCTTCGGCGGTACTGCCGCCGGCGGCTCGCCCTCTCCAGCTTGCGCGTCTTGACGCTGATCACGCGCGGCGTGGCGCCACTCCCACGGCGGTACCCGCTCCGCCTCCGGTAGCGCCCACAGGCCACGCTTCTGCGCCTTGGCCTGTGCTTCCAGGTCCAGCAGCGATCGATCCTTCAGGTATTGGCGATAGACCCACGCGGCACCCTGGCGCACCTGCTCGGCATTCACGTCCGTATTGCCCTGGTACACGCGGGCCACCCGCCGGCCGTATCGGTCAGTGTCCTGGACGTCCAGGCGGACAGCCTTCGAAAAGACCATGGCTGCCAAGGATTGCTGGGCGCGGTTGCCGTAGGGCTGTTTGCTCTCCGGGGTGTCGATTTCCGCAAGCCGGACCTTGATCTGTTGCTTGGCGGTGGTGAGGCACGTCAGGGTGTCGCCGTCGTGCACGCCCACCACGCGGCAGTCGATCGTTTCGGCGAAGGAGAGTGTAGGGAGGGTTAACGCAAGGGCTACTGCTAGCTGCCGAAGCATATGAGGTCTCAGATCCGTTTTAAGAGGGGAGGTCCGGTATCACCGGGCGGGCGCTGCCGCGTTTCCGTACTGCCAGCGACGCCGACGCGGGAGTGTAGCGGCGGTGCGGATGACTAGCAGGGTCTATGCGGGGCAGAAGCGGACAGAGGAGCGAAAGGTGGCTATAAGCGGCGGCGGGCTAGCGGCGGTGGCCACCGTCAGTGGCGGTACCGCCGGCGGCCATCTTCTTGCGGTTGGGGCGCTTATACGCGGGGATCTGGCGCTTCAGGCGCAGCTGCCTCACCTTGCTGTAGTGGACCCCGTGCCTCAGGCCGATCGCTCGATCGCTATCGGTGCCCAGATCAGCCAGTAGCGCCTCGCTCAGCGGCTTTTCATCCTGCAGCTTTGGAATGTCGCGCCGTTTGCGTTCGCGGTACACCAGATCGTCAGGAATCCCGAACCGGTGAGCGAGCTCGGCGTCTCGCAACTTGCCCAAGAGCGGCACGGCCGCCGGGGGCAGACTGTACACCCGCGGCGCCCGCTTCGCCGGGGCCAGGCCCTGGCGCAGGCGCATCAGGTAGACCGCGCGCCGGCTGATGCCGAGCCGCCTGGCTACGGTCGCATCGGGTTCCTTTCCAAGGAGGGCGAGGTTCTCCGGGCTCCACCGGAACAGCGTCTCGCGCTGGAAGCCGCCCTGCTTCAGGTCGTAGGGCGCGATGGCCAGCGTCTGCCGCTTGCGCGCCACGGTCATGCGCGACATACCCCACCGGTCGCCCAGGGCGGTATCGCTCTCGGTGCCGAGCAGGGCAATCATCTCATCCGTCCAGATCTTCATCGCAACTCACAGCATTTGCAGCGCCAGCCAGTCTAGCGGCATGGCACCAGGCGGACCACGGCAGGCCTTGCGTTTTCTGGATGGGTGAGAGGGTAGGCCATCACCTGATGGAGACCCGAACATGGTACCGGTTGAACAGCTCAAAGCCGCGGTGGAACAACTTCCGAAGTGGAGCCCGCAGATCACCAGCCGGATAGGCTGGGTCAACTGGCGCCAGGGCTTCCAGATTAAGGCGCTCTGGTACGGGAATTGTTCGCTCCTGTGCTACCTCGATTTCAAGGACAGGGTTGCCCGGGACGATACCTTGGCCACCGCCTTCAAGCGCTTTGCTGCCCCAGACGCCCGGCCGCGAAAGATCGATGGCCATGGCTGGTCCTGCCTCGACTACTCGTTCCCGTCGGACCACTTTGTGTCCATCAATGAGCTGGCGGAGATTGCAGATGCCAAGGGCTATGCGTACACCGTCCTGTACGTCCAGGAATGTGTCGGTGCTCGGCCGGTTTTCGATACGCTGGGCATCCCGCTGGTACCGGGCGAGATGGGTAAGGAGTGGATAGGAGGCGAGTTCATTTCCTACGTCTGTCCCGCCGGCCAGAATCTGTAGTCGTCTGCCACGCCTGCTGCGTTACAGATTCCGGCCAGCGCCGGGCGGTGCGGTACACCAACGCCCGGCGAGCCGTAATCTGTAGTCGTACCCTACGTCACCTGACGACCTGCTGCCGGCCATCCCTGCACCGCGCGGTATCATCACGCCTCAATTCGTGAGGCGTGCGCAATGCTGGTGATCCATCTTGAAAGTGGTCGAGTAATCAACCTCGAGCGCTCGGTGAGTACCGTCAATGGGTACGGTATCTGGGAATACCACCGGAGCCAGAGCTCCAGTATGTGGGTACCCGACTACACCCCCTACCGCCACCTCGCCGTCAAACCGCCGGACCCGGCCATTGGCCAGAAGGTCACTGTGGCTATCTGCAAGCTCGGCGCGCCGGAGGAAGAGTGGAAGCCCTTCAGATCCGGGATCGCGGGATTCGACGGGATCTGAAAGCGGTCGCAGTAGGCGAGTCAGGCTACCCCGGTGAGCCTGCTGCTTAGCCCCTCGCGGCTTGCGTATCTGAAGACCTATGGGACGTTGGTCAGCATCACTCAACGATGCTGACGGAGCTTCCCCATGCAGACCCCCAACACCTCCTCGACTCCGGCTCTGCCGCTACAGCTGTGCGTCCACCGCTATTACTCCAGAGCCGAAGACCCGGCCTTCCAGCAGCTGCTTGTGGTTTGGAACCAGGTGGCGCCGATCCTCGCTGCGGCGCCGGCCGGCACCATTGCCAAAGTCGACAGCGAGTCTCTGTTCGTTGCGCCGTTGAATGGTACTCTGGCGATGTTCCTGTCCGCAGACCTCACCCCAACGGCCGTCGACGGCAACATCTTCCGGCCTGAGGATTTCGACGGCATCGGCGCCGATGAATTTGCCGAACTGCAGAGTGCCTTGGAGCGCTGGATGGCTGCGCCAACGTACGACACGCCCTGCACCCCGTCTCACCTCGCAGACGTGCTCGCCGCTAACTACGGGGAGGCGGAAGCGCCACGTGAATGGCGATGGTCGGGCGAGACCCTATAGGCCTTCAGTAGCAAGGCTTCACGTCTGGCAGTCCACTAGGGCAAGCAAGATTCGCATGCCCTGGAGACACCCCGCGCCAGTCGGTATAGCGGAAGTATCCCAGGCGGTATACTTCCGATCTTGAAGCATCGCCTATGGCTCCACGTCACTCGCGCATTCAGCCAATTCGAGAGCTGCCCTCTCGAAGATGCGGTCAATGAAAATCCCGGCTTCGCGTATCGAGACCCTGCAGCAGCTCGCTGATGTCCTCCAAGCGGCCGGCCACAATGTGCAGCACGCCATCGCGCGTCTCTACCGTTCCATCCACTCGCAGCAGCTGTGACGCCACCAGCTCCCGCCGCTGGCGCTCCGCCAGGGTGCGCCACACCACCACGTTCACCATCCCAAACTCATCCTCCAGTGTCACGAAGGTCACGCCGCTGGCGGTACCCGGCCGCTGTCGGCCGACTACTAGGCCAGCGACCCGGGCCGGCTGGCCGTGGCGCCGCTCCTTCAGCTCCTGCGAGCTCATCAGCCGCCGGGCCGACAGCTCCGGCCGCAGCAGGGTGAGAGGGTGCGGCCCCAGGGTGGTGCCTAGGGAGGCATAGTCCGAATAGAGGTCCTCACCCACGGTTGGCGCAACCAGCTCCTGGATCTCCTCCTCAACCACAGCGCCCTCGGCGAATAGGGGCAGCTGCGGCTCGATCGCGGCCATGGCCCAGCGCGCCTGGAATCGGTGCCCTGCGAGGCCCTTCAAGGCTCCCGCATCCGCCAGGCACTCCCGGGCCTTAGCATCAAGGCCTGCACGTAGGCACAGATCGGTAACATCGCGGAATGGCCGGTGCCGGCGGGCCTGCTCAACGGCGCGCCCGGCTTTCTCGGCCAGGCCTCGCACCATTCGCAATCCCATCCGGATAGCCGGCTGCGAGCTATCGGCGACTGGCTCGAGACTGCAATCCCAGTCGCTGCAGGTCACGTCTACCGGCAGGGTCTGCAACCGATGGCGCCGGGCGTCCTGCAGGATCTGGTCGGGGCTGTAGAAGCCCATGGGGTAGGAGTTGATCAGCGCCGCGGCGAAGGCGGCCGGTTCGTGACATTTGAGCCAGCAGCTGGCGTAGGTCAGCAGGGCGAAGCTGGCCGCATGGGATTCGGGAAAGCCGTAGCTGCCGAACCCCTCGATCTGCCGGAAAATGTCCGCGGCGTACTCGGCCGTGTAGCCGTTAATGAGCATGCGCGAGGTGAGTCGCTCCCGGTGCGGCTCCAGCCCGCCATGGCGCTTCCACGCCGCCATGCTGCGGCGCAGCTGATCGGCCTCGCCAGGGGTGTAGTCGGCGGCCAAGATGGCGAGCTCCATCACCTGTTCCTGGAACAGGGGCACACCCAGGGTCCGGCCGAAGACGCGCTCGAGTTTCGGCGGGTAGCTGATCTCCTCCTGACCGGTCCGCCGGCGCAGGTACGGGTGGACCATGCCACCCTGGATGGGGCCCGGGCGGACGATGGCCACCTCGATCACCAGGTCGTAAAAGGTCTGTGGCTTCAGCCGCGGCAGCATAGCCATCTGGGCACGTGACTCGATCTGGAACACCCCGAGCGTATCGGCCCGGCTAATCATCGCGTAGGTCGGCTTGTCCTCTTGAGGCACGGTAGCCAGGGTCAGCTCCTTACCCCGGTAGCCCCTCACCAGGTCGAAGCACCGGCGCAGGGCGCTGAGCATGCCCAGGGCGAGGATGTCGACCTTGAGCAGGCCCATCGCATCGAGATCGTCCTTGTCCCACTGGATGACGGTGCGTCCTTCCATGGCCGCGTTCTCGACCGGCACCAGGGTATCCAGCGTCTGGTCGGCGATGACGAAACCGCCCGGGTGCTGAGACAGGTGCCGCGGGAAACCGATTAGCTCGCCGGTGAGCACCAGGATCCGGTGAAGGAGGGGGCTATCAGGATCGAAGCCAGACTCGCGGAGGCGCTCCGGCGGCGGCAGATTGTCGGTCCAACGGCCGCAGCAGTCCGCCAGCGCGGTGATCTGGTCTGGGGGTAGGCCGAGGGCCTTGGCCACGTCGCGGACGGCACCCGCAGCGTGGTAGGTGGATACCACCGCGGTGAGGGCGGCGCGCTGGCGCCCATAGCGGCGGAAGATGTACTGGATGACCTCTTCCCGGCGGTCATGCTCGAAGTCGACGTCGATGTCTGGTGGCTCATCGCGCTCGTGGCTGATGAAGCGCTCGAACAGTAGGTTGATCCGGGTCGGATCCAGCTCGGTGATGCCCAGGGCGAAACAGACTGCAGAGTTGGCGGCCGAGCCGCGCCCCTGGCAAAGGATCCCCTGCTGCCGGGCGAAGCGGACGATGTCGTGCACCGTCAGGAAGTAACTCTCATATGCCTTGTCGGCGATCAGCTGCAGCTCCTTTTCGATCTGGGCACGTAGTCGAGCCGATAGGCCTTCGGGCCAGCGCCAGGCGCAACCCTCCTCGGTGAGAACACGCAACCAGCTGGTGGCGGTGTGTCCTTCCGGTACCACCTCACTAGGGTATTGGTAACGGAGCTCCGCCAGGCTGAAGGTGCAGCGCTCTGCAATACGTAGGGTCTCCTCCAGCAGCTCGGGCGGATAGCACCGCGCCAAGGCCTCACGGGTCCGTAGGTGGCGCTCGCCATTCGGGAAGAGCAGCTGGCCGGCTTCCGCCACCTGGACGTGATGACGGATGGCGGTGATCGTGTCCTGCAGGGCCCGGCGCCCGCGGCAGTGCATGTGCACGTCACCGGTAGCCACCAGCCCTACGCCCAAGGCCGCACCCAGCCCCTGCAGCTGCTGCAGCCGTACCTGGTCGTCTTGATCGAAGTGGAGCTCGGCGGCAATCCACAGCCGGCCGGGGAAAACCTGCAGCAACCAGCGCACCGACTCCGCCTCTGCGTGCCGATCCGGTACCCAGAGCGCGACAAGGCCAGCGACCTGGTCGAGGTCCTCGCGCAGCAGCCGGTAGCTGCCCTTGTCCGCGCGCCGACGGGCCAGGGTGATCAGCCGGCACAGCTGCTGGTAGCCCCGCAGGTCTTCCACCAGCAGCACGAGCTTGGGGCCCTGGGCGACCTGGAACTCCGCGCCCACGATCAGCCGGACGCCATGCTTCTCCGATGCCTGCCAGGCGCGCACTATGCCGGCGAGAGTGCACTCGTCGGTGATGGCCAACGCCTCATAGCCCATGACCCTGGCACGCTCGAATAGCTGATCGACGCTGGAAGCACCGCGCTGGAAGCTGAAGTTCGACAGGCAGTGCAGCTCCGCATAGCCGGGTGTCACGCGAACCACCCCTGCACCCACCAGCCTGACCCTTCCGCCGGAGACTGGAAGGCCCAGGCCGTACGCCCGTCGGCGAGCTCGAGCACGTAGTAGTCCCGACGGGCATCCTCGCCGTCCCACCAACCGCTCTCGATACGCTCAGGCCCGCTCAGGACCCGTGACTGGTCGACATCCAGGGGCTCCGGCGCCGGTAGCAGCCAGCCAGGCCGTCGATTTGGTCCCAATGCCTGGAGCGCCAGCGAAGGCGTGTCGCGCCGCCAGGCCCGCTCCGGCCGGTGATCGCCCTGCGCGCCCACCGCATAGACCGCGTCGTCGCCAAGGCGAGAACGCAGCCGCTCGCGCAGCTGCTCCCAGCTCACCGTCTGTTGCGGGCGCTCATCGAAGAGGCCGCGGTGCTGAGGGACGAACGAGGGCAGTTCGTCAGCGACCAGGCCGATCGCGAGTACCGGCTCCACCACCTGGGTGGGCTCCAGGCGCCCCCGGGCAAATTCGAACAGCAGCGCAGGGTCACGCTCCGGGGCGAGTAAGCCAACCACCACCTCCGTGGTCGGCGCCTCCCTATGCTCCAGCCGCAGGGTGAAGCGCTGGGCGCCCATGTCCCGGCCGGCGAGGTAGGTGGCCAGATCCGAGGTCAAGCGACGCAGGGGAAATAGCAGGGCCTGGGTCGACTCGACTTCGAAGTTGAGCTCGATCCGCAGCCTGAAGGTGGTCGGAGGCAGGAAAAACTCCAGGGGCAGGACCTTGCTGCCCAGCATCTGATCGAGGTGATTGAGCAGACTCAGCGGAAAGCGCCGGGCGAGCTGCGCCCGGGGCAGCGCCAACACCTGGCTGAGCTGCCGAAGCCCCATGCGACTCAAGGCCTGGACGATCTCCGGCTCGAAGCCCAGAAGCGCCACCGGCAGCGTGCGCATAGCGCTGGCAAGGCCTGCTTCATCCCGAACTGCCAGGCTGTCGCCGGCGTTGGCCAGTACCCGGGCGGCGGCTGGATTGGGCGCAAGGGTGATCCGGTGGCCGAAGCCCAGCGCCGTGAGCTCCTGGCGCAGGCGCGCTTCAAATCTTGGCCAGGGCCCGAAGAGCGGCAGGCTCGACTGCACCTCGAGCACCAGGGCGTCGGCGAAATGCAGGCTCACCTGCGAGCTGAACCCATAGGCCCAGGCCGCCAGCAGCTCGTGCTGGCGCCGTAGCGCCGCTTCGTCGTACTCCACCGTCGCAAACTGCGGGCAGATCGCCTGAGCAGCGGTGTAGGTCATCTCCGGCCGGAGGCCGAGCGCCAACGCCGCCGGGTTCGCCGCCTTGATGATCCGGCGTTGTATCGGCCCGTGGAGCAGTACCAGGGGTTCGTCCGGGTCAGGACAATTGCGCAGCACACCGTCCAGCGCGAACTGGGGGAAAAAAATGCAGGCCCATTTCATGGCAGTCGTCCCTCAATGCCAGACCCGATGCGCAAGCGCCGTTGCCGGTGGATTGCCGCCGCGGCACTTGAGCACTCGCAACTGCTGAGGTGAACCCTCAAGCACCAGGCGCAGCGCTGCAGGTGACGCGTTGACCGCTTCCCGCTGGTGGCGGAACGCGAAGGCAAGGGTCTGTCCGGTCTCGGCAGCCACCTGCAGCCGGCGCAGCGCGCGATCGTCCGCCCGGCTGGGCCAGCAGAGCACCGCACCACAGCTACCGGAGCGCAGGCACTGCTCAGCGGCCCACAGCACGTCCTTGCCCTGGACCTGGATGACGCTCAGCCGGCCGAGGTCGACGCCGGCCTGCAGCCAGGCGTGCGGGTAGAGCAGATACGGGGGAGAGATCAGCACGACGCGTTCGCCGGCGGCAGTGAGGCGTGCCAATGTCGGCCACACGAGCGTGAGCTCACCTAGGCCCGGTCGAGCGCTCAGGATTTCGGTAAGCGCTGCATCAGGCCACCCGCCGAGCGGCAGTTGGGCATCGAGCGCCGAGTGTCCGGTTGGCTGCGTGCTGGCGTCGTCCACATGCGGACTTTGCCCGCGCCACACACGGCGACTGTCGAGCAGAGAGTCGAGCGCAACGACATTGGTGGCCGCGTTATCCATGCTGCACCCCCGTCGGCGCCGACGGCGAGCTGCCGCGCTCGGTGAGCATGACCTGCAGCTGCGCACGCAATTTGAACAGATCTGCATGCAGGACGGAGTTCATCGACTCTAGCCGCAGGATATGACGCTGGGCACGCGAGAGGGGATCGTCGCGGTCGTCCGGAATGAGCCGGTCACCCCGGGGCACGTGGCGCTGGTTTTCCTCTTGGACGAATTGGACGTAGCGCAGTCGGTGGCGCTGTACCTCCGCCGTCAGGACATCCCGCTCAGCGACCAGAACGCGATTGGCGCGTTGGGCTTGCCCCAGGCACTGACGTACCTGGTCCAGTTCTTCAGTCAGCAGATCAACGAGGTTACGGCAGTACGTCAGCTCCGTGGGACGGAACAGGGACTGCTGCTGTTCGAAGCTGTCCTGCTCATCACCAAGCATGTCCATAGCGGCCCACCTGCTCAATCCCTGAAGCCATGACCTTCTGGTACTCAACAGAGCGATCGGGACAGCGGTGACAGAGACGAGGGATACGGGGAGAAATGGACATGGGATGGCCTCCTTTAGGGGTACTGTATAAATAGACAGTAATCAGGGAGGAACGATCCAGCAAGCTTGACAGCGACGGACGGCAGGGAAGACGAAGCGAAAGATTCTTTCGTTCAGGAAGGTGATCGCACGCTGGTGCCTGATTTCAGCTAACCGGTGTGGCGAGCAATGAGTATGCAGCCAGGCAGCAGCGTCGCGATGGAACTGGCTGCGGTGAGAAGGGCGATCACAGGGTCCGAATCAAACGGCGCAGGGAGGTCAGCAGGTAGCAGTCCATTTCTGGCTGCATGAAGCCATCGGGCACCTTCGCAGACAATGGCAAATGCCACCGCCACGAGGCCAGTGCCCACCGTCGTTCGCGCTACGGACCGTACCGCCATCTGTCTTCCCCCAACTCTGAGAGAGAGAGGATGGCACTCGCGGCTGCTGACTGGATGTTAATTCACACCCGATGCCGGTCGTCGATCGCACAGCCCGGCAGAGTTGAACCGTTCACATGGGCAGACGCCGGGGCCCCGCTACCGGCAGCAAGCTGCCGGCCCCTTTCCAGTTACCTCCCTGGCGACCACGGTGTCAGCGCATCGAACCGCGTATGAGTGTGAGATGGCGCCTCGCCGAGCTGCGCGCCAGCTTCGTCTCTTGCTCCGCTGCCCACTCATCCTGGATCTGCCGGGCGATGTTCGTGCGGACCGGCAGCAAGACTGGATACTCCGGCTCTTGCTGATCTACCTGTAGGAGGCCGGCCTCGTGCAGGTAGGCGTAGGGCTGCTTGAGAAAGTCTGATAGCGCCACCGCGTTCGGCTGGCCGCAATAGGCTTGAAAGTAGAGGTCGGCCCACATGTCCAGGTCGACACGATCGACGATGACGGGGTGATCCATTTCTGGTGGACGTTTCATAAACCGGTCCTTGCTGTCTGGAAAAGGATCACCGTACCGGTACTTCTGGAAACGCAACTAGGCAACCGGCGGGTTGGCGTTCACCTTGCGCTGCTGCATCAGCAATTGCTTTCGCACCTTGCCAAGGTTCAGGAGCTGCTCCCTGATTATGGCCAGCTTGGGCTCATACAGATGGAACAGTTCGACGAACCACGTCTCCATTCCGAACGTGACTGTGCTGGCGGCATAGGAATGGCTCAACCCCTTAGCGATTGGGGAGCGTGCATGCTTTTTCTTCCCCCCCTCGCCGTTGAAGAAATAGACCTTGCACCAGGCAATCGACACAGATCCCTTGCCATTGCCACGCACGTCGATCAGTCGATAGATGATTTTTCCATCGGCTCTGGCTTTGGCCGCTTGGAAGTATTCGTCCCTTAGCCGCAAAGCCTCATCACGCAGGGCTTCATGGGCCTCATCCAATGAGGTTATAGCCTGCCCATAAAGACGGGAAATTAGGCCGTTGCTGGTTTGGGGGTCGATTGAAGGGGTCATTGTCATATCCTATCTATTTACAAGGAGGACGTTCGGGTTGTCATTAGCGAACGACTGGAAAAAGGGGGTCATAAAAGCGGCTTTTTAACGAGAACCAATATGGACGTATAGATTGTCATTAAATATGGTTTTTCTCGTTTAGCTGAGTTCGGGCCACAGGAATCACACTACATCCATTTGTATTGTCATTAAGTATGTAAAAAACTCGGCGGATGTCACTCAGCATGCGGATCGGCGGAACGGTGGTTTAAGCGGTTTCTGCGCACATCTGACTTTGAAGAGCACTAAGTCGCGAGACCCATTCATCCGTTTGTATTGTCATTAAGTATGGCGAATCCATTAGCAATCCCGCCTTATTCTTGGAATCCAATACAACCGTTTGTATTGTCAATAACTATGGGAGCGTCCTGGTCTAGCGGATGGAATCGGCGAAGCCAATACATCCGTTTGGGTTGTCAATAAGGAGAAGCAAGACAATACATCCGTTTAGGTTGTAAATAAGTATGGGAAATATGACCGTTTCCAGTCTTCCCACGGAAAGCCCTGAGCTGTTTTTTTGGGGAAGCATTGAGATTGGCAATACTATTGACAATGTCGGTGGAGATCTGAAATTTCTTGCGTTTAGCTACCATTTTGAGAGGCCTTCGGAGGGCTGATTTGTTACCTGCTTTGCTACATTTCAAGAAGCCAATACATCCGTTTGTATTGTCATTAAGTATGGCTGGATGAGATATCACGCCGAGACCAGTGAAAAAACAATACATCCGTTTGTATAGTCATTAAGTATGGAAAAGTCCGGTTTGGTTAACTCCGATCTTTACAAACAACCCATACGAATGTCTTGCAATAGGGCATACCGCCATTCAAGCACCCCAATCAGCATGGCTTTAGCGAATTCGCGCCCACTGAGGGCGTGAATTGGGAAAAGAAGGAAAGAAGCAATAGGCACTCTTGTCCGAGGCGTCCTGTAGGACGCCTCGTTGCCCACCGCAATGGTCAACGTGCTCTGTAGGCGTCCTGCAGGACGCCTACAGAGAGGAGGGCGAAGCGAGGTGCTCCCGAATTGACCAGTAGGCGTCCTACAGGACGCCTGCGCGGCGGTTTGGGGTTGGCGAATGCCCTGCCAGGGCGTGCTTGCGCCAGGCGTCCTCCAGGACGCCTGGCTGACCATTGCGGGACGTGACGCGTTGCGAACCCTTTCAAGCGAGTGCATGCATGAGTAAGAAATCCCAGAACGCCGCTCCGTACGTAGTGGGCCTCGATATCGGTTACTCCAACGTCAAGCGGGTCGAAGGCTATGCCGACGAGGCCTCGCCACGCCAATTCATCTCCCCTGCTCAGGCAGCGCCGTTAGGAAGCCTCAACGGCAACGCGGTACTCAAGGAGGGGGAGCACTATGTCACTCTCGATGGCGAACCCTGGGCGGCGTTTCTAAGCGCCGGCCGAGCCGGGGTCACGCGGGAATTGCATGCAGACTATCCCGCCTCGAAGAGCTACCGAGCGCTGTTCAACGCGTCGATCAGCGACGCGTGCCGGGACGGTCGAACGGAGATCGACCACCTCATCACCGGCCTTCCGGTCAGCCAGATGCGCAATTCGCAGCTGGTCGAGCGGCTGACCGCACAACTGACGGGTGTTCATCAGGTAGCGCCGCAGCGTGAGATCACTGTCCAGAAGGTCACTGTGTTGCCGCAGCCGGTTGGGACCCTCAACTATATCTACAGCACCTACGAAAGCCCGGACGACCTCGATGAGGGCGTAATCCTGGTCCTGGACCCAGGGTTCTTCTCGGTTGATTGGGTGGTCTTCCGCCGTGGGGATATCGTTCGCGATTCCAGCGATTCGTCCATGGAGGCAATGAGCGTGTTGGCGCTGATGGAAAATTGACCCACCCTGCCGATTGAAATTTGACCCAGGGCGGATTGCTGATTTTGTTACCAGCAACTGTGGATAAGTCTACCAGCGCAGCTGCTTTTGAACCCACTCCCTCGCTGTCCCAGTTCAGCTGTTGAAGACCTGCCACATGCAGCCATGCAGCAGGCCGTCGTCACCATGAAATCAGAACGGCTCATCGTCCTCCGGTTCCTGGCCGCCCTTACGCTTTCGCTCCCGTGATTTGATCTTGGCCTGGGCCGCCAAGCTACTGTGTTGCAGGCGATAGGACTCGTTACCGGTTTCGACGATGTGGCAGTGGTGGGTCAGCCGATCCAGCAGGGCGGTGGTCATCTTGGCGTCGCCGAACACGCTCGACCATTCGGCGAAGCTCAGGTTGGTGGTGATCACCACGCTGGTGTGTTCGTACAGCTTGGACAGCAGGTGAAACAGCAACGCACCGCCAGCCTGGCTGAACGGCAGATAACCCAGTTCGTCGAGGATGACCAGATCCATGCGCAGCAGTGCCTGGGCGATCCGCCCGGCTTTGCCGTCGTGTTTTTCGCGCTCCAGCAGATTGACCAGATCGACCGTGGAGTAGAAGCGCACGCGCTTGCCATGCCGGGTGATGCCGGACACGGCCAGCGCGGTGGCTAGGTGGGTTTTACCGGTGCCTGGCCCACCGATCAGCACCACGTTCTGCGCGGTGTCGGTAAAGGCCAGGCTGGCCAGCTCGCTGATCAGGCGTGCGTCGGCGCTAGAGGGCACCTCTAAAAACACACATCTGAGCCAAGCCAGGCAGTGACAAGCACAACTCCTGGCATCCGAGTGCCGGGTGACGCACTCGCAGAACATCCTTCGGCCGGTCGCGATACGCGACCGGTGGCCTGGCTCAGGCCAGTTCCAGC
>NZ_VBTN01000021.1:0-15653 GCF_013277805.1 Pseudomonas sp. MS15a(2019) | reverse complement strand
CCAGGATCGCGCCGTCCATCTGGGCAGCACCGGTGATCATGTTCTTCACGTAGTCGGCGTGGCCGGGGCAGTCGACGTGCGCGTAGTGACGGATCGCCGAGTCGTACTCAACGTGGGAGGTGTTGATGGTGATACCGCGAGCCTTTTCTTCCGGCGCGTTGTCGATCTGGTCGAAACCACGGGCGGAACCGCCCCAGGTGTCGGCACAGACTTTGGTCAGCGCTGCGGTCAGCGTGGTCTTGCCATGGTCAACGTGACCGATGGTGCCCACGTTCAGGTGCGGTTTGTTACGTTCGAATTTTTCTTTAGCCACGAGATAAACCTCTAGTCAAAGCGCTGATTAAGCTTGTTTCTTGATGATGGCTTCGGCGATGTTCGACGGAGCTTCGGCGTACTTGGAGAACTCCATGGAGTAGCTTGCGCGACCCTGAGACATGGAGCGGACATCCGTAGCGTAGCCAAACATCTCGCCCAGCGGAACCTCGGCACGGATGACCTTGCCGGTCACGGTGTCTTCCATACCCTGGATCAGGCCACGACGACGGTTCAGGTCGCCCATGACGTCGCCCATGTAGTCTTCCGGGGTCACGACCTCGACCTTCATGATCGGCTCGAGCAGCACGGCACCACCCTTCTGGGTGAGCTGCTTGGTCGCCATGGAGGCAGCGATCTTGAACGCCATCTCGTTGGAGTCGACGTCATGGTAGGAACCGTCGAACACAGCGGCCTTCAGGCCGAGCAGCGGATAGCCGGCGACGATGCCGTTCTTCATCTGCTCTTCGATGCCCTTCTGGATCGCCGGGATGTATTCCTTCGGAATCACACCGCCCACGACTTCGCTGACGAACTCCAGACCTTCCTGACCTTCGTCGGCCGGCGCGAAGCGAATCCAGCAGTGACCGAACTGGCCACGACCACCCGACTGGCGAACGAACTTGCCTTCGATCTCGCAGGTGTTGCGGATGGTTTCGCGGTAGGCGACCTGAGGCTTACCGATGTTCGCTTCCACGCCGAATTCGCGCTTCATGCGGTCCACCAGGATGTCCAGGTGCAGCTCGCCCATGCCGGAGATGATGGTCTGACCGGACTCTTCGTCGGTCTTGACGCGGAACGAGGGGTCTTCCTGGGCCAGCTTGCCCAGTGCGATACCCATCTTCTCCTGGTCGGCCTTGGTCTTCGGCTCGACAGCGACCGAGATCACCGGCTCCGGGAAGTCCATGCGCTCGAGGATGATCGGCTTCTCGATCGAGCACAGGGTGTCACCAGTGGTGACGTCCTTCATGCCGATCAGGGCGGCGATGTCGCCAGCACGAACTTCCTTGATCTCTTCACGGGTATTGGCATGCATCTGCACCATACGGCCGACGCGCTCCTTCTTGCCCTTCACCGAGTTGATGACGGAGTCACCGGAGCTCAGTACACCCGAGTAGACGCGGGCGAAGGTCAAGGTACCCACGAAGGGGTCGGTAGCGATCTTGAACGCCAGCGCCGAGAAGGGCTCGTCGTCGTCTGCATGACGCTCGTCGTGGATTTCCTCGTTGTCCGGGTTGGTACCCTTGATCGCGGGAATCTCGATCGGCGCCGGCAGGAAGTCGATCACGGCGTCCAGAACCAGGGGCACGCCCTTGTTCTTGAAGGACGAACCGCAGACGGCCGGGACGATTTCGCAGGCGATGGTACGCTGACGCAGGCCGGCCTTGATCTCGTCGATCGACAGCTCGCCGCCTTCCAGGTACTTGTTCATCAGCTCTTCGTTGGCTTCGGCCGCAGCTTCGACCATGTTGGAGCGCCACTGCTCGGCATCGGCCAGCATGTCCGCAGGAATGTCTTCCTCGCGGTAGGTCATGCCCTGGTCGTCATCGTTCCAGAAGATGGCCTTCATCTTCAGCAGGTCGATCTGGCCCTGGAAGTTCTCTTCCGCGCCGATGGCCAGCTGAACCGGGACCGGAGTATGGCCCAGGCGCTTCTTGATCTGCTCGACGACGCGCAGGAAGTTGGCACCGGCACGGTCCATCTTGTTGACGTAGACGATGCGCGGGACGCCGTACTTGTTGGCCTGACGCCATACGGTCTCGGACTGAGGCTCGACACCGGAGGTACCGCAGAACACCACGACCGCACCGTCCAGCACGCGCAGGGAACGCTCCACCTCAATGGTGAAGTCCACGTGGCCGGGGGTATCGATGATGTTGACGCGGTACTTGTCGTACTGCTTGGTCGAACCGGACCAGAACGCGGTGGTGGCAGCGGAGGTGATGGTGATACCACGCTCCTGCTCCTGCACCATCCAGTCCATGGTCGCAGCGCCGTCGTGAACCTCACCCATTTTGTGGTTCACGCCGGTGTAGAACAGAATCCGCTCGGTAGTAGTCGTCTTACCTGCGTCCACGTGGGCGCAGATACCGATGTTCCGATAGCGGTTAATAGCGGTTGTACGAGCCATAAGGTCCTCGCTTGATTGGAAGCGCTAGGCTTAGAAGCGGTAGTGCGAGAAGGCCTTGTTGGCTTCTGCCATGCGATGCACGTCTTCGCGCTTCTTGACTGCGGCACCCTTGCCTTCAAAAGCGTCCATGAGTTCACCCGCCAGGCGCAGAGCCATGGACTTCTCGCCACGCTTGCGCGCGGAGTCCACCAGCCAGCGCATGGCCAGGGCATTACGACGGGAAGGACGAACCTCAACCGGCACCTGGTAGGTAGCACCGCCGACACGGCGGGACTTCACTTCGACCAGCGGAGCGATGGCGTCGAGCGCTTTTTCGAAAACTTCCAGGGGTTCGGCATTCTTGGAACGCTCTTTGACCTTGTCCAGAGCACCATAAACGATACGCTCGGCAACGGCTTTCTTGCCGCTTTCCATCACGTGGTTCATGAACTTGGCCAGGATCTGGCTTCCGTATTTCGGATCGTCAAGTATTTCGCGCTTGGCCGCTACACGACGTCTTGGCATTGATAAGCCCTCAAAACGGTCTTCAGGTTAGCTCGGGACTCGTTGCCCGACCTTACTCTTATCGACTCGAACAAAAAGAAAGGTGATTACTTCGGACGCTTGGTGCCGTACTTGGAACGGCCCTGCTTGCGGTCCTTCACACCGGTGGTGTCCAGCGAACCGCGCACGGTGTGATAACGCACACCCGGCAGATCCTTGACCCGGCCACCGCGGATCAGCACGACGCTGTGTTCCTGCAGGTTGTGGCCTTCACCGCCGATGTAGGAGGTGACTTCGAAGCCGTTGGTCAGACGCACACGGCAGACCTTCCGCAGTGCGGAGTTGGGCTTCTTGGGAGTGGTGGTGTACACGCGGGTGCACACGCCACGACGTTGCGGGCAGTTTTGCAGCGCAGGCACGTCGGATTTCTCGACGATACGCTTGCGTGCACTACGCACCAGCTGGTTGATAGTTGCCATCTATAGCTCCACTGATTGTCTTGCGACATAAACGAAATAGCAGAACATCAGTCCTGCCCATTTTCGGGGAACGAAAGTCTAAAGAGCTTGGGCGCCCCAGTCAAGACAAAGCCCCCGGACGCCTGGGGCGCCGGGGGCTTTGTCAAGCGAGACCCGCTACCGAACTCAGCTGGCGCTGGAGTTCAGCGCTTCGGTCAGGGCGGCTTCGGCCTCGCTGGCGCTGACGCGCTGCGGCTTGCCGAGTTCGCGCTGGCGCTTGCGCTCGCTGTGGTAGGCCAGACCGGTACCGGCCGGGATCAGACGACCCACCACCACGTTTTCCTTCAGGCCGCGCAGGAAGTCGCGCTTGCCGGTCACGGCGGCTTCGGTCAGGACACGGGTGGTCTCCTGGAAGGAAGCGGCCGAGATGAAGGACTCGGTGGACAGCGATGCCTTGGTGATACCCAGCAGCACGCGCTCGTACTTGGCGACGAAGCGATCATTGCCGACCAGTTGCTCGTTCTCTTCCAGGACATGGGTCAGTTCGACCTGATCGCCCTTGATGAAGCTCGAGTCACCGGTATCGCTCACTTCGACCTTGCGCAGCATCTGCCGCAGGATGGTCTCGATGTGCTTGTCGTTGATCTTCACGCCCTGCAGGCGGTACACGTCCTGGATCTCGTTGACGATGTACTTGGCCAGCGCGCTGACACCCAGCAGACGCAGGATGTCGTGCGGATTGCTCGGACCGTCGGAGATGACTTCGCCGCGGCTGACCTGCTCGCCTTCGAAGACGTTCAGGTGGCGCCACTTCGGAATCAGTTCCTCGTAGGGATCGGTGCCGTCGGTCGGAGTGATGACCAGACGACGCTTGCCCTTGGTTTCCTTGCCGAAGGAGATGGTACCGCTGATCTCCGCCAGGATGGCCGGCTCCTTGGGACGACGCGCTTCGAAGAGGTCGGCCACGCGGGGCAGACCACCGGTGATGTCGCGGGTCTTGGAGGTTTCCTGGGGGATACGGGCGATAACGTCACCCACATGCACCTTGGCACCGTCGCTCAGGTTGACCAGCGCGTTCGGCGGCAGGAAGTACTGGGCCGGCACGTCGGTACCCGGCAGCAGCAGATCCTTGCCGTTGGCGTCGATCAGCTTGACCGCCGGACGGATGTCCTTGCCGGAGGTCGGGCGATCCTTGGCGTCGAGCACCTCGATGTTGGTCAGACCGGTCAGTTCGTCGGTCTGGCGCTTGATGGTGATGCCCTCCTCCATGCCGACGAAGGCCACGGTACCGTCCATCTCGGTGACGATGGGGTGGGTGTGCGGGTCCCACTTGGCGACGATGGCGCCAGCGTCGACCTTGTCGCCTTCCTTGACCGAAATCACCGCACCGTAGGGCAGCTTGTAGCGCTCGCGCTCACGACCGAAGTCGTCGGCGATGGCCAGCTCACCGGAACGGGACACGGCAACCAGGGCGCCGTCGGCACGTTCGACGTGCTTCAGGTTGTGCAGACGGATGGCACCGCCGTTCTTGACCTGGACGCTGTCGGCCGCGGAGGTCCGGCTGGCCGCACCACCAATGTGGAAGGTACGCATGGTCAGCTGGGTACCCGGCTCACCGATGGACTGGGCGGCGATGACGCCGACCGCTTCACCGATGTTGACCTGGTGACCGCGAGCCAGATCGCGACCGTAGCACTTGGCGCAGATGCCATGACGGGTTTCGCAGGTGATCGGCGAACGCACCACGACTTCGTCGACGCTGTTGAGCTCGAGGAACTCGACCCAGCGCTCGTCGACCAGGGTGCCTGCAGGCACGATGATCTCTTCGGTACCCGGCTTGGGCACGTCGCGGGCGATGACTCGACCCAGCACGCGCTCACCCAGGGGCTCGACCACGTCACCGCCTTCGATGTGCGGGGTCATGATCAGGCCGCGCTCGGTACCGCAGTCGACCTCGGTCACCACCAGATCCTGGGCCACGTCGACGAGACGACGGGTCAGGTAACCGGAGTTCGCGGTCTTCAGAGCGGTATCCGCCAGACCCTTACGGGCACCGTGGGTGGAGATGAAGTACTGGAGTACATTCAGGCCTTCACGGAAGTTGGCGGTGATGGGCGTCTCGATGATGGAGCCGTCCGGCTTGGCCATCAGGCCACGCATGCCGGCGAGCTGGCGAATCTGGGCCGCGGAACCCCGGGCGCCGGAATCGGCCATCATGTACATGGAGTTGAAGGACTCCTGGTCGACTTCCTTGCCCTCGCGGTCGATGACCTTCTCTTTCGAGAGGTTGGTCATCATCGCCTTGGACACTTCGTCGTTGGCCTTCGACCAGAGGTCGATCACCTTGTTGTACTTCTCGCCCTGGGTTACCAGGCCGGAGGCGTACTGGCTCTCGATCTCCTTCACCTCGGCGGTGGCGGCATCGATGATGCGGGCCTTCTCGTCCGGAATGACGAAGTCGTTGACGCCGATGGAGACGCCGGACAGGGTCGAATAGGCGAAACCGGTGTACATCAACTGGTCGGCGAAGATGACGGTGTCCTTCAGACCCACCACGCGGTAGCAGTGGTTGATCAGCTTGGAGATGGCCTTCTTCTTCATCGACTGGTTGACCACGTCGTACGGCAGACCGGCGGGCACGACCTGGAACAGCAGCGCGCGGCCGACGGTGGTGTCGACGATGCGGGTGTTCTTGGTCAGGCTGCCGTCCTTGTGACGGATGGTCTCGTTGATGCGTACCTTGACCTTGGCATGCAGCGCGGCTTCGCCGGCACGGAAGACGCGATCGACTTCCTGCAGGTCGGCGAACACGCGGCCTTCGCCCTTGGCGTTGATGGCTTCACGGGTCATGTAGTACAGACCCAGGACCACGTCCTGCGACGGCACGATGATCGGCTCGCCGTTGGCGGGCGACAGGATGTTGTTGGTCGACATCATCAGGGCGCGCGCTTCCAGCTGGGCTTCCAGCGTCAGCGGCACGTGCACGGCCATCTGGTCACCGTCGAAGTCGGCGTTGTACGCGGCGCAGACCAGCGGGTGCAGCTGGATGGCCTTGCCTTCGATGAGGACCGGCTCGAACGCCTGGATGCCCAGACGGTGCAGGGTCGGGGCGCGGTTGAGCAGCACGGGGTGTTCGCGGATGACTTCGGCGAGCACGTCCCAGACCTCGGGCAGTTCGCGCTCGACCATCTTCTTGGCGGCCTTGATGGTGGTCGCCATGCCGCGGGCTTCCAGCTTGCCGAAGATGAACGGCTTGAACAGTTCCAGGGCCATCTTCTTGGGCAGACCGCACTGGTGCAGACGCAGGGTCGGGCCCACGGTGATCACGGAACGACCGGAGTAGTCGACGCGCTTGCCCAGCAGGTTCTGACGGAAACGACCCTGCTTGCCCTTGATCATGTCGGCCAGGGACTTCAGCGGGCGCTTGTTGGAACCGGTGATGGCACGACCGCGACGGCCGTTGTCCAGCAGGGCGTCGACGGCTTCCTGCAGCATGCGCTTCTCGTTGCGCACGATGATGTCGGGCGCGGCGAGGTCGAGCAGCCGCTTGAGGCGGTTGTTCCGGTTAATGACGCGACGATAGAGATCGTTCAGGTCGGAGGTCGCGAAGCGGCCGCCATCCAGCGGTACCAGCGGACGCAGGTCCGGCGGCAGCACGGGCAGCACGGTCATGACCATCCACTCCGGCTTGTTGCCGGAGCCCTGGAAGGCTTCCATCAGCTTCAGGCGCTTGGACAGCTTCTTGATCTTGGTCTCGGAGTTGGTCTGCGGAATCTCTTCGCGCAGGCGACCGATCTCGTGCTCCAGATCAATGGCGCCGAGCAGCTGGAACACGGCTTCCGCACCCATGCGGGCGTCGAAGTCGTCACCGAACTCTTCCAGTGCCTCGAAGTACTGCTCGTCGTTAAGCAGCTGGTACTTCTCGAGGGTGGTCATGCCCGGATCGATCACCACGTAGCTCTCGAAATAGAGCACGCGCTCGATGTCACGCAGGGTCATGTCCAGCAGCAGGCCGATACGGGACGGCAGCGACTTCAGGAACCAGATGTGGGCGACGGGCGAAGCCAGCTCGATGTGGCCCATGCGCTCGCGGCGCACCTTGGCCAGGGCGACTTCCACGCCGCACTTCTCGCAGATCACGCCGCGGTGCTTGAGGCGCTTGTACTTTCCGCACAGGCACTCGTAGTCCTTGACCGGGCCAAAGATCTTGGCGCAGAACAGACCATCGCGCTCGGGCTTGAAGGTACGGTAGTTGATGGTCTCCGGCTTCTTCACTTCACCGAACGACCAGGAACGAATCATCTCGGGCGAGGCCAGACCAATGCGGATGGCATCGAACTCTTCGAGTTGACCCTGGTTTTTCAACAGATTGAGCAAGTCTTTCAAGGCCTTTCCTCCTCACGGACCGGAGACGACCGCCGCGCGGTCGTCTCCTCTAGGGTCTCGTGTTATTCGGTTTCCAGTTCGATATCGATGCCGAGCGAACGGATTTCCTTGATCAGTACGTTGAAGGACTCGGGCATGCCGGCCTCCATGCGGTGATCTCCGTCCACGATGTTCTTGTACATCTTGGTCCGGCCGTTCACATCGTCCGACTTCACCGTCAGCATTTCCTGCAGGGTGTAAGCCGCGCCATAGGCCTCCAGTGCCCAGACCTCCATCTCCCCGAAACGCTGACCACCGAACTGCGCCTTACCACCCAGCGGCTGCTGGGTAACCAGGCTGTAGGAACCGGTGGAACGGGCGTGCATCTTGTCGTCCACCAGGTGGTTCAGCTTGAGCATGTACATGTAGCCAACGGTGGTGGTGCGCTCGAAGGCATTGCCAGTGCGGCCGTCGTACAGACGCATCTGGCCGCTCTCCGGCAGATCGGCCAGCTTCAGCATAGCCTTGATCTCGCTTTCCTTGGCACCGTCGAACACCGGGGTAGCCATGGGAACACCGCCGCGCAGGTTCTTCGCCAGGTCGAGGACTTCCTGATCGCTCAGGTCGTCGAGCTTCTCCTGACGGCCACCGATCTCGTTGTAGATCTCGTGCAGGAAGCTGCGCAGCTCTGCAACCTTGCGCTGCTCTTCGATCATCACGTTGATCTTCTCGCCCAGGCCCTTGGCCGCAAGGCCCAGGTGGGTTTCGAGGATCTGACCGACGTTCATCCGCGAGGGTACGCCCAGCGGGTTCAGCACGATGTCCACCGGCGTGCCGTTGGCGTCGTAGGGCATGTCTTCGACCGGCATGATCACCGAGACCACACCCTTGTTACCGTGACGACCAGCCATCTTGTCGCCCGGCTGGATGCGGCGCTTGATGGCGAGGTAGACCTTAACGATCTTCAGTACGCCCGGCGCCAGGTCATCGCCCTGCTGCAGCTTGCGCTTCTTGTCTTCGAACTTGTCGTCCAGCAGCTGGCGACGGTCGGACAGGTAGGCCTGGGCCTTTTCCAGCTGCTCGTTGTGAGCATCTTCCGCCATGCGCAGCTTGAACCACTGACCGCGCTCCAGGCCGTTCAGGTACTCGTCGGTGATGACGGCACCCTTCTTGACCGCCGGACCGCCTTCGGCGACCTGACCGACCAGGGCCTGACGCAGACGCTCGAAGGTCGCGCCTTCGACGATGCGGAACTCTTCGTTCAGATCCTTGCGGATCTCGTCGAGCTGGGACTTCTCGATGGCCAGGGCGCGGGAGTCGCGCTCGACGCCGTCACGGGTGAAGACTTGGACGTCGATGACGGTACCCTTGGTGCCAGTGGGCACACGCAGGGAAGTGTCCTTCACGTCGCTGGCCTTCTCGCCGAAGATGGCGCGCAGCAGCTTCTCTTCCGGGGTCAGCTGGGTTTCGCCCTTGGGCGTGACCTTGCCGACCAGGATGTCACCGGCGCCGACCTCGGCACCGACGTAGACGATACCGGCCTCGTCCAGTTTGTTCAGCGCAGCCTCACCCACGTTCGGGATGTCGGAGGTGATCTCCTCCGGGCCGAGCTTGGTGTCACGGGCCACACAGGTCAGTTCCTGGATGTGGATGGTGGTGAAGCGATCTTCCTGGACCACACGCTCCGACAGACAGATGGAGTCTTCGAAGTTGAAGCCGTTCCAGGGCATGAAGGCCACGCGCATGTTCTGACCCAGTGCCAGCTCGCCCATGTCGGTCGAGGGGCCATCGGCCAGGATGTCGAACTTGGCCACCTGATCACCCTTGCTCACCAGCGGACGCTGGTTGATGCAGGTGTTCTGGTTGGAACGGGTGTACTTGGTCAGGTTGTAGATGTCGACACCGGCTTCACCGGTTTCGACTTCGGCATCGTTGACACGCACCACGATACGGCTGGCATCGACGGAGTCGATCACGCCACCACGACGGGCCACGACGCAGACGCCGGAGTCACGGGCGACGTTGCGCTCCATGCCGGTACCCACCAGCGGCTTGTCCGAACGCAGGGTCGGCACGGCCTGACGCTGCATGTTGGAACCCATCAGCGCGCGGTTGGCGTCGTCGTGCTCGAGGAACGGAATCAGCGAGGCGGCGACGGAGACGACCTGCTTGGGCGAAACGTCCATCAGGGTGACGTCTTCGGGCGCCTTGACGGTGAATTCGTTCAGGTGACGCACGGCCACCAGCTCATCGATCAGCCGGTTGTTCTCGTCCAGGCCGGCGGAGGCCTGGGCGATGACGTGGTTGGCTTCTTCGATGGCCGACAGGAAGACGATCTCGTCGGTAGCCACGCCGTCCTTGACCATGCGGTATGGGCTTTCGAGGAAGCCGTACTGGTTGGTGCGGGCATAGGCAGCCAGGGAGTTGATCAGGCCGATGTTCGGACCTTCCGGCGTTTCGATCGGGCAGACCCGGCCGTAGTGCGTCGGGTGTACGTCACGGACTTCGAAGCCGGCGCGCTCACGGGTCAGACCGCCCGGGCCGAGTGCGGAGACGCGGCGCTTGTGGGTGATCTCCGACAGCGGGTTGTTCTGGTCCATGAACTGGGACAGCTGGCTGGAACCGAAGAATTCCTTGATCGCGGCGGCCACCGGCTTGGCGTTGATCAGGTCCTGCGGCATCAGGCCTTCGCTTTCGGCCATGGACAGGCGTTCCTTGACGGCACGCTCCACCCGCACCAGGCCCACGCGGAACTGGTTCTCGGCCATTTCACCGACGCAACGGACACGACGGTTACCCAGGTGGTCGATGTCGTCGACGATACCCTTGCCATTACGGATGTCGACCAGGGTCTTGAGCACGTCGACGATGTCTTCGCGGCTCAGCACGCCCGAGCCTTCGATGGCATCGCGACCGATACGGCGGTTGAACTTCATGCGGCCAACGGCGGACAGGTCGTAACGCTCGGCGCTGAAGAACAGGTTGTTGAACAGGGTCTCGGCAGCTTCCTTGGTCGGCGGCTCGCCAGGACGCATCATCCGATAGATCTCGACCAGGGCTTCCAGCTGGTTGCCGGTGGAGTCGATCTTCAGGGTATCGGAGATGAACGGACCACAGTCGATGTCGTTGGTGTACAGCGTCTCGAGCCGCACGACATTGGCCTTGGCCATCTTGGCCAGCATGTCCAGGGTCAGCTCGGTGTTGCACTCGGCGATGATCTCGCCGGTGGACGGGTGCACGATGGCCTTGGCGGTGGTACGGCCAATGACGTAATCGAAGGGCACTTCCAGCTCGGTGATGCCGGACTTTTCCAGTTGGTTGATGTGGCGAGCGGTCACGCGACGGCCCTGCTCCACGATCACCTTGCCGGTTTCGTCCTTGATGTCGAAGCTGGCGATGTCACCACGCAGGCGCTGGGGCACCAGTTCCAGGTTCAGGGTCTCGCCCTTGATGTGGAAGACGTTAGTGTCATAGAAGGCGTCCAGCACTTCTTCGGTGCTGTAGCCGAGCGCGCGCAGCAGGACCGAGGCCGGCAGTTTGCGGCGGCGGTCGATACGCACGAAGACGGCGTCCTTGGGGTCGAACTCGAAGTCCAGCCAGGAGCCGCGGTAGGGAATGATGCGCGCCGAGTACAGCAGCTTGCCCGAGCTGTGGGTCTTGCCGCGGTCGTGGTCGAAGAACACGCCCGGGCTGCGGTGCAGCTGGGACACGATGACACGCTCGGTACCGTTGATGATGAAGGTACCGTTCTCGGTCATCAGGGGGATTTCCCCCATGTAGACTTCCTGCTCCTTGATGTCCTTGATCGCCTTGTTCGACGACTCGCGGTCGAAGATGATCAGACGAACCTTGACCCGCAGCGGGACGGCGAATGTCACGCCGCGCAGGACGCATTCCTTCACATCGAAAGCCGGCTCGCCCAGGCGATAGCCGACGTATTCCAGGGCCGCATTGCCGGAATAGCTGATAATCGGGAAAACGGACTTGAAGGCCGCATGCAGGCCGATATCGCGGAACTGGTCTTTGCCTGCGCCCGCCTGCAGGAATTCGCGGTACGAATCCAGTTGGATAGCCAGCAAATAGGGCACGTCCATGACGTGCGGCAACTTGCTAAAGTCCTTGCGGATACGTTTTTTCTCAGTGTATGAGTAAGCCATCAGCGTTCCCCAGCTTGGTCACCAGCTTGTTTGGCCTCTCCGACGGGAGCAGCCGGAAAATCGTGCAAACCCTTGGTTTGCCGCACCCCGAGAGCGAGGTGGATACAGCGCGTTTTGCCAGGCGGATATGCTCGCCCTGCACAAAACGGCAAAAGGCCGGTGGCGTTCGCCACCAGCCATCAGCCGAACGTGAGACGTTGCGGCTGTAGACGCAAGAACCGAACTTACTTGAGCTCGACCTTGGCGCCTGCTTCTTCCAGAGACTTCTTGGCAGCCTCGGCTTCCTCTTTGGAAACGCCTTCCTTGACCACGCCCGGGGCGCCGTCAACGACAGCCTTGGCTTCTTTCAGGCCCAGACCGGTCAGTTCACGAACGACCTTAATGACGTTCACTTTCTTGTCGCCGGCTTCGGTCAACATGATGGTGAATTCGGTCTGCTCTTCGACGACGGCAGCGGCAGCAGCCGGGCCAGCGGCAACGGCGGCAGCGGCGGTCACGCCGAACTTCTCTTCCATCGCCTTGATCAGTTCCACCACTTGCATGACGGACATTTCGGATACGGCGTTGATGATGTCTTCGTTGGTCAGAGCCATGACTCTAGATTCCTATAACAGGGTGCGGCTTCAGGCCGCAAATAATAAGAAAGACTTGCAGGAAACGCAGCACGCACGGATTAGGCGGCGGCAGCTTCCTTTTGGTCGCGAATGGCGGCGAGGGTACGAGCCAGCTTGCTGGTAGCGCCCTGGATGACACTCATCAGCTGGGACACAGCTTCGTCGTAGGTCGGCAGGGTTGCCAGTACGTCGATCTGGTTGGCTGGAATGAGCTTGCCTTCGAACGCGGCGGCCTTGATCTCGAACTTGTCCTGACCCTTGGCGAAATCCTTGAAGATACGGGCGGCAGCGCCCGGATGCTCTTGGGAGAACGCGATCAGGGTCGGGCCCTTGAAGGTGTCGTTGAGGACGTCGAAAGACGTGCCTTCAACGGCACGACGCAGCAGGGTGTTACGTACGACACGTACATAGACACCAGCCGCGCGGGCCTCTTTACGGAGTCCGGTCATGGCACCCACAGTCACGCCACGGGCATCGGCCACGACAGCGGACAGGGCACCTTGGGCAGCCTCGTTGACTTCAGCGACGATAGCCTTCTTGTCTTCGAGTTTGATTGCCACGGGTTTAACTCCTGGATGTTACCGTTTCGCCCGATGGACTGGGCGGCGTTTTGGTGTCTGACTCGGTAACCGAATCGGGAGCACCATCTGCGTAGGCTAGGGTTTCCCCGGTTTAAGACCTGCGTCCCCTACGGTCTTGGACAGCCCCCGCCAGGCAGGGACCCCAATCTTGGCGCCGCGCCCGAAGGCACGGCGACTTGTGTCTTGCTTAGGCTTCCAGGGAAGCCTGGTCGATCTGCAGACCCGGGCCCATGGTGGAGCTCAGGGTGATGCGCTTGACGTAGATGCCCTTGGAGGTCGAGGGCTTCAGGCGCTTCAGGTCGGCCAGCAGAGCTTCAACGTTCTGCTTCAGCTTCACGGGCTCGAAATCGATCTTGCCAACGGAAGCGTGAATGATACCGTTCTTGTCGGTACGGAAACGCACCTGGCCAGCCTTGGCATTCTTGACGGCGGTAGCGACGTCCGGGGTCACGGTGCCAACCTTGGGGTTAGGCATCAGACCACGCGGGCCGAGCAGCTGACCCAGCTGACCGACAACGCGCATGGCGTCCGGCGAGGCGATGACCACGTCATAGTTCAGGTCGCCGCCCTTCATCTCGGCAGCCAGGTCGTCCATGCCGACTCTTTCGGCACCGGCAGCCAGTGCGGCTTCGGCATTGGCACCCTGGGTGAATACGGCAACGCGAACCGACTTGCCAGTGCCATTGGGCAGCACGGTGGCGCCACGAACGACCTGGTCGGACTTACGCGGATCCACGCCCAGGTTCACGGAGACGTCGATGGACTCCTTGAACTTGATGGTGGACAGCTCGGCCAGCAGGGCTGCAGCTTCTTCGAAGCCGTACTGCTTGCCAGCCTGGATTTTTTCGGCGATAGCCTTTTGACGCTTAGTGAGCTTGGCCATTACACGCCCTCCACATTCAGACCCATGCTACGAGCGGAACCGGCGATGGTACGCACGGCGGCGTCCATATCGGCGGCGGTGAGATCGGCATTCTTGGTCTTGGCGATCTCTTCCAGCTGGGCGCGGGTGACGGTACCGACCTTCTGGCTGTTCGGACGAGCGGAACCGCTCTTGATGCCAGCCGCCTTCTTGAGCAGCACGGACGCCGGGGTGCTCTTGATTTCGAAGGTGAAGCTACGGTCGCTGTACACGGTGATGATCACCGGGGTGGGCAGACCGGGCTCCATACCCTGAGTGCGGGCGTTGAACGCCTTGCAGAATTCCATGATGTTGACGCCGTGCTGACCCAGCGCCGGACCGACCGGCGGGCTCGGGTTGGCTTGAGCGGCCTTAACCTGCAGCTTGATGTAAGCCTGAATTTTCTTAGCCATGTGCTACTCCAATGATGGGTTCAACGCCCAGCGGGGCTCCCCAATTACTTGCTATATCCCAGTGACGACAAAACCCCGCAGCCGGGGCTACGGGGTGGGGGATGCGAACAACCTAGACCTTTTCGACCTGACTGAACTCGAGCTCCACAGGGGTTGACCGACCAAAGATCAGTACCGCCACGTGGATGCGGCTCTTCTCGTAATTCACTTCTTCGACAACGCCGTTGAAGTCGGCGAACGGACCGTCCACCACCCGAACCGTCTCACCCGCTTCGAACAGGGTCTTCGGCTTGGGCTTGTCGCTGCTATCGGAGACACGACGCAGAATCGCATCCGCCTCACGGTCAGTGATGGGCGCCGGCTTGTCGGCGGTACCGCCGATGAAGCCCATGACGCGAGGGGTATCCTTGACCAGGTGCCAAGTCCCTTCGTTCATCTCCATCTGCACCAGGACGTATCCCGGGAAAAACTTACGCTCGCTCTTGCGCTTCTGGCCATTGCGCATTTCCACCACTTCTTCGGTGGGCACGAGAATGTCGCCGAACTCGTCTTCCATTTCGTGCAGCTTGACGCGCTCGATCAACGAACGCATGACATGCTTCTCGTAACCCGAGTAGGCATGCACGACGTACCAACGCTTAGCCACGGCGAACCCTTTCAACCAACAATCGTGGAAACCAGCCAACCGAGCAGGGAGTCAAGCCCCCACAACAACAAAGCCATCACGAGCACCACAGCAACCACGATCAGCGTGGTCTGAGTGGTCTCTTGCCGGGTAGGCCAGACAACCTTGCGAATCTCGGTACGGGCGTCTTTCAGCAAGCCAAAGAAGGCCTGTCCCTTGGCGGTCTGCAGCGCAACGAAGGCAGCAATGGCTGCCAGCACCAACAGACCTACCACTCGATACAGGATGGACTGAGCAGCGAAGTAGTGATTAGCAACAACACCAATCGCTACCAGAACGACAACCACCAGCCACTTCAGCGCATCGAAGCGCGACTCTTTGGCTTCCGCCTTGATGCTCATTGCATGAATCCTGTAAGGAGTGCCAGATGGGAATCTGGCAGGCCAGGAGGGAATCGAACCCCCAACCTGCGGTTTTGGAGACCGCCGCTCTGCCAATTGAGCTACTGGCCTGTAACTTGAATCAGGCCGACCATTATGCCGACCTGACAGGCCAAGATCAATCGATTACTCGATGATCTTGGCAACCACGCCGGCGCCGACGGTACGACCGC
>NZ_VBTN01000020.1:0-5391 GCF_013277805.1 Pseudomonas sp. MS15a(2019) | reverse complement strand
TCGTCAAGCAATTCGGTTGGCTGGCCAGGCGTTGAGCATGCCTGGCTGGCCCAATTGGGTCGGTGATCGAAGTAGACAACTCGTCTTTGGGTCTTGCGAACCCACGCGCCGTTTTCGGCGTCGTCTTCCTCACGCTCTGACCTGCGGTCAGATTGTTTGGGTGTTATATGGTCAAGCCTCACGGGCAATTAGTATCGGTTAGCTCAACGCCTCACAGCGCTTACACACCCGACCTATCAACGTCGTAGTCTTCGACGGCCCTTCAGGAAGCTCAAGGCTCCAGTGAGATCTCATCTTGAGGCAAGTTTCCCGCTTAGATGCTTTCAGCGGTTATCTCTTCCGAACATAGCTACCCGGCAATGCCACTGGCGTGACAACCGGAACACCAGAGGTTCGTCCACTCCGGTCCTCTCGTACTAGGAGCAGCCCCTCTCAAATCTCAAACGTCCACGGCAGATAGGGACCGAACTGTCTCACGACGTTCTAAACCCAGCTCGCGTACCACTTTAAATGGCGAACAGCCATACCCTTGGGACCGGCTTCAGCCCCAGGATGTGATGAGCCGACATCGAGGTGCCAAACACCGCCGTCGATATGAACTCTTGGGCGGTATCAGCCTGTTATCCCCGGAGTACCTTTTATCCGTTGAGCGATGGCCCTTCCATACAGAACCACCGGATCACTAAGACCTACTTTCGTACCTGCTCGACGTGTCTGTCTCGCAGTCAAGCGCGCTTTTGCCTTTATACTCTACGACCGATTTCCGACCGGTCTGAGCGCACCTTCGTACTCCTCCGTTACTCTTTAGGAGGAGACCGCCCCAGTCAAACTGCCCACCATACACTGTCCTCGATCCGGATGACGGACCAGAGTTAGAACCTCAAGGTTGCCAGGGTGGTATTTCAAGGATGGCTCCACGCAGACTGGCGTCCACGCTTCAAAGCCTCCCACCTATCCTACACAAGCAAGCTCAAAGTCCAGTGCAAAGCTACAGTAAAGGTTCACGGGGTCTTTCCGTCTAGCCGCGGATACACTGCATCTTCACAGCGATTTCAATTTCACTGAGTCTCGGGTGGAGACAGCGCCGCCATCGTTACGCCATTCGTGCAGGTCGGAACTTACCCGACAAGGAATTTCGCTACCTTAGGACCGTTATAGTTACGGCCGCCGTTTACCGGGGCTTCGATCAAGAGCTTCGCTTGCGCTAACCCCATCAATTAACCTTCCGGCACCGGGCAGGCGTCACACCCTATACGTCCACTTTCGTGTTTGCAGAGTGCTGTGTTTTTAATAAACAGTCGCAGCGGCCTGGTATCTTCGACCGGCATGAGCTTACGGGGTAAACCCTTCACCCTCACCGGCGCACCTTCTCCCGAAGTTACGGTGCCATTTTGCCTAGTTCCTTCACCCGAGTTCTCTCAAGCGCCTTGGTATTCTCTACCCGACCACCTGTGTCGGTTTGGGGTACGGTTCCTAGTTACCTGAAGCTTAGAGGCTTTTCCTGGAAGCATGGCATCAACCACTTCTCCTTCTAAAAGAAGGATCGTCATCAGCTCTCGGCCTTAACTGTCCGGATTTACCTAAACAGTCAGCCTACCACCTTAAACTTGGACAACCAACGCCAAGCTGGCCTAGCCTTCTCCGTCCCCCCATCGCAGTAACTAGAAGTACGGGAATATTAACCCGTTTCCCATCGACTACGCCTTTCAGCCTCGCCTTAGGGACCGACTCACCCTGCGTCGATTAACGTTGCGCAGGAACCCTTGGTCTTTCGGCGTGCGAGTTTTTCACTCGCATTGTCGTTACTCATGTCAGCATTCGCACTTCTGATACCTCCAGCAAGCTTCTCAACTCACCTTCACAGGCTTACAGAACGCTCCTCTACCGCATCACCAAAGGTGATACCCGTAGCTTCGGTGCCTGGTTTGAGCCCCGTTACATCTTCCGCGCAGGCCGACTCGACTAGTGAGCTATTACGCTTTCTTTAAAGGGTGGCTGCTTCTAAGCCAACCTCCTAGCTGTCTAAGCCTTCCCACATCGTTTACCACTTAACCAGGACTTTGGGACCTTAGCTGACGGTCTGGGTTGTTTCCCTTTTCACGACGGACGTTAGCACCCGCCGTGTGTCTCCCATGCTCGGCACTTCTGGGTATTCGGAGTTTGCATCGGTTTGGTAAGTCGGGATGACCCCCTAGCCGAAACAGTGCTCTACCCCCCAGAGTGATACATGAGGCGCTACCTAAATAGCTTTCGAGGAGAACCAGCTATCTCCGAGCTTGATTAGCCTTTCACTCCGATCCACAAGTCATCCCCTGCCTTTTCAACGGAAGTGGGTTCGGTCCTCCAGTCAGTGTTACCTAACCTTCAACCTGCTCATGGATAGATCGCCCGGTTTCGGGTCTATTCCCAGCGACTAAACGCCCTATTAAGACTCGCTTTCGCTACGCCTCCCCTATTCGGTTAAGCTCGCCACTGAAAATAAGTCGCTGACCCATTATACAAAAGGTACGCAGTCACCTAACAAAGTAGGCTCCCACTGCTTGTACGCATACGGTTTCAGGTTCTATTTCACTCCCCTCTCCGGGGTTCTTTTCGCCTTTCCCTCACGGTACTGGTTCACTATCGGTCAGTCAGGAGTATTTAGCCTTGGAGGATGGTCCCCCCATATTCAGACAGGGTTTCTCGTGCCCCGTCCTACTCGATTTCATTGATAAGAGCGTTTCGCGTACAGGGCTATCACCCACTATGGCCGCACTTTCCAGAGCGTTCCGCTACTCTCAAATCAACTTAAGGGCTGGTCCCCGTTCGCTCGCCACTACTAAGGGAATCTCGGTTGATTTCTTTTCCTCAGGGTACTTAGATGTTTCAGTTCCCCTGGTTCGCCTCTTAACCCTATGGATTCAGGTTAAGATACCTAGCTTATGCTAGGTGGGTTTCCCCATTCAGAGATCTCCGGGTCACAGGTCATTTGCCACCTCACCGAAGCTTATCGCAGGCTATCACGTCTTTCATCGCCTCTGACTGCCAAGGCATCCACCGTATGCGCTTCTTCACTTGACCATATAACCCCAAGCAATCTCGCTGACGTCCAAGGACGCTACCGATCTGCAAAGCGTTAAATGAGTGAAGACGACATTTCGCCGAAAACTTGCGCTTGAGTTCGCAAGATTTTACCTTGACGACACTAACTGCCAGTGAAAACAGTTAATGCAGTCTACTTCTATCACTTTCCCAATTTTTTAAAGAACAGTTCTGATCAAAGACCAGAAGTCAGCATTTGTGCCCTTCTCATTACCTGGCGGTAGGGAGAAGTCAAAGACTCACTTCTGAGCTTTCAAGCAATCGCGTTAGCGGTAGGTGGAGATGGTGGAGCCAAGGAGGATCGAACTCCTGACCTCCTGCGTGCAAGGCAGGCGCTCTCCCAGCTGAGCTATGGCCCCATCGATTGGTGGGTCTGGGCAGATTCGAACTGCCGACCTCACCCTTATCAGGGGTGCGCTCTAACCAACTGAGCTACAGACCCAATCGTCTTACCTTGAGTCTAACTAACTCAATTGCTCTTCTATCAGTGAATCAAGCAATTCGTGTGGGAGCTTGTCAGCAAGCTGACATCTTCGATTAAGGAGGTGATCCAGCCGCAGGTTCCCCTACGGCTACCTTGTTACGACTTCACCCCAGTCATGAATCACTCCGTGGTAACCGTCCTCCCGAAGGTTAGACTAGCTACTTCTGGAGCAACCCACTCCCATGGTGTGACGGGCGGTGTGTACAAGGCCCGGGAACGTATTCACCGTGACGTTCTGATTCACGATTACTAGCGATTCCGACTTCACGCAGTCGAGTTGCAGACTGCGATCCGGACTACGATCGGTTTTATGGGATTAGCTCCACCTCGCGGCTTGGCAACCCTTTGTACCGACCATTGTAGCACGTGTGTAGCCCTGGCCGTAAGGGCCATGATGACTTGACGTCATCCCCACCTTCCTCCGGTTTGTCACCGGCAGTCTCCTTAGAGTGCCCACCATAACGTGCTGGTAACTAAGGACAAGGGTTGCGCTCGTTACGGGACTTAACCCAACATCTCACGACACGAGCTGACGACAGCCATGCAGCACCTGTGTCTGAGTTCCCGAAGGCACCAATCCATCTCTGGAAAGTTCTCAGCATGTCAAGGCCAGGTAAGGTTCTTCGCGTTGCTTCGAATTAAACCACATGCTCCACCGCTTGTGCGGGCCCCCGTCAATTCATTTGAGTTTTAACCTTGCGGCCGTACTCCCCAGGCGGTCAACTTAATGCGTTAGCTGCGCCACTAAGATCTCAAGGATCCCAACGGCTAGTTGACATCGTTTACGGCGTGGACTACCAGGGTATCTAATCCTGTTTGCTCCCCACGCTTTCGCACCTCAGTGTCAGTGTCAGTCCAGGTAGTCGCCTTCGCCACTGGTGTTCCTTCCAATATCTACGCATTTCACCGCTACACTGGAAATTCCACTACCCTCTACCGCACTCTAGCCAGACAGTTTTGGATGCAGTTCCCAGGTTGAGCCCGGGGATTTCACATCCAACTTATCAAGCCACCTACGCGCGCTTTACGCCCAGTAATTCCGATTAACGCTTGCACCCTTCGTATTACCGCGGCTGCTGGCACGAAGTTAGCCGGTGCTTATTCTGTCGGTAACGTCAAAACTCACAGGTATTCGCTGTAAGCCCTTCCTCCCAACTTAAAGTGCTTTACGACCCGAGGGCCTTCTTCACACACGCGGCATGGCTGGATCAGGCTTTCGCCCATTGTCCAATATTCCCCACTGCTGCCTCCCGTAGGAGTCTGGACCGTGTCTCAGTTCCAGTGTGACTGATCATCCTCTCAGACCAGTTACGGATCGTCGCCTTGGTAGGCCTTTACCCTACCAACTAGCTAATCCGACCTAGGCTCATCTAATAGCGTGAGGTCCGAAGATCCCCCACTTTCTCCCGTAGGACGTATGCGGTATTAGCGTTCCTTTCGAAACGTTGTCCCCCACTACTAGGCAGATTCCTAGGCATTACTCACCCGTCCGCCGCTGAATCGAGGAGCAAGCTCCTCTCATCCGCTCGACTTGCATGTGTTAGGCCTGCCGCCAGCGTTCAATCTGAGCCATGATCAAACTCTTCAGTTAAGTAGACTGATCGGGTTTTGAGAAAACCCTAAACTTGGCTCAGCAATCGCAAAAAACTCATGAATTCACGAGTTACTTGTGTTGCTGATAATCTTGCGACATCAGACTTATCTCACAAGCACCCACACGAATTGCTTGATTCAACTTGTTAAAGAGCAGTGGTTGCGACCGTGTCGCTAACCGAGGCGCGCATTCTACGCTGGCCTCACATCCTGTCAAGCGTTGATTTGAACTT
>NZ_VBTN01000002.1:0-304262 GCF_013277805.1 Pseudomonas sp. MS15a(2019) | reverse complement strand
GCGGTCGTACCGTCGGCGCCGGTGTGGTTGCCAAGATCATCGAGTAATCGATTGATCTGAAACGAAAAAAGGCCCTTCGGGGCCTTTTTTCTTGGCTCGTGAAATTGACAGATGGCAAAAGAGGCGTTCTTGACAGCCGCCGACGACATCCTTAGAATTGCGCCTCCTTTAATCGGGCACCTTTTTGTCCGAGAGGAAAGCTTGGAGTCTGAGGTCAAATGCAAAATCAACAAATCCGTATTCGGTTGAAGGCTTTTGATCATCGCCTGATCGATCAATCCACCCAGGAAATCGTAGAAACTGCGAAACGTACTGGTGCTCAGGTGCGTGGTCCGATTCCTCTGCCTACCCGCAAGGAACGTTACACAGTGCTGATTTCTCCGCACGTCAACAAGGACGCTCGTGACCAGTACGAAATTCGTACCCACAAGCGTGTGCTCGACATCGTTCAGCCCACCGACAAGACCGTCGATGCGCTGATGAAGCTCGATCTCGCCGCTGGCGTTGAAGTGCAAATCAGCCTCGGCTGAGACCGTCAAGGTTTCAGTCGTGTAACGCTCTGAAATGGGCGGCCATAGCGGGTGAAAGCCCCGTACACTCAAGAGGTTCTCAACATGACGATTGGTTTAGTCGGTCGTAAATGCGGTATGACCCGCGTTTTCACCGAAGAAGGCGTTTCCGTTCCGGTTACGGTCATTGAGATCGAGCCGAATCGCGTAACCCAATTCAAAAGCGAAGAAACCGATGGCTATCGCGCCATTCAGGTAACCGTGGGCGAGCGTCGTGCTTCCCGCGTGACCAAGGCGCAAGCCGGTCACTTCGCCAAGGCCAGCGTTGCCGCTGGTCGTAGCGTCCTCGAATTCCGCCTGGAAGACGGTGAGTACAAGGCTGGCGACGAAGTCACCGTAGCCCTGTTCGAAGCCGGTCAGATGGTTGATGTCACTGGTCAGTCCAAAGGTAAGGGCTACGCCGGTACCATCAAGCGCTGGAACTTCCGTGGTCAGGACAACACCCACGGTAACTCCGTTTCCCACCGTGCACCTGGTTCCATCGGCCAGTGCCAGACTCCTGGTCGAGTGTTCAAGGGCAAGAAAATGTCCGGTCACCTGGGTGCGGAGCGTGTAACCGTTCAGTCGCTGGAAGTCGTGCGTGTAGACGCCGAGCGCAACCTGCTGCTGGTCAAGGGTGCCGTCCCCGGCGCGCCGGGTGGTGACGTGATTGTGCGTCCCGCTGTCAAGGCCCGTGGTTGAGAGGAGAGAGAACATGCAACTCAATGTGAATGGCTCTCAAGCTATCGAAGTCTCCGAGCACACCTTCGGCGGTGAATTCAACGAGACCCTGGTTCACCAGGCAGTCGTCGCCTACATGGCTGGCGGTCGTCAGGGCACCCGTGCCCAGAAGACCCGTTCCGAAGTCCGTGGCGGTGGCAAGAAGCCCTGGCGTCAGAAGGGCAGCGGTCGTGCCCGTGCCGGTACCATCCGCAGCCCCATCTGGCGCTCCGGTGGCGTGGCTTTCGCAGCCAAGCCCCAGGATCACAGCCAGAAGCTGAACAAGAAGATGTACCGCGCTGCACTGCGCTCCATTCTCGCCGAGCTGGTCCGTCTGGATCGTCTGGTCGTGGTTGACGACTTCGCCGTCGACGCGCCCAAGACCAAGACCCTGGTCAGCAAGCTGGACGGCCTGGGCCTGAGCGACGTGCTGATCGTGACCGACGCTGTCGACCAGAACCTGTATCTGGCCGCCCGCAACCTGCCTTTCGTCGACGTGCGTGATGTCCAGGGTTCCGACCCGGTCAGCCTGATCGCCTACGACAAGGTGCTGGTCACTGTGTCCGCCGTGAAGAAATTCGAGGAGCTGCTGGCATGAACCAGGAACGCGTATTCAAAGTGCTGCTTGGCCCGCACATCTCCGAGAAGGCCACCATGCTGGCGGACAGCCAGAAGCAGTTCGTATTCAAGGTTGCCACCGATGCAACCAAGCTGGAAATCAAGAAGGCCGTCGAGCAGCTGTTCGAGGTCAAGGTTCGCAGCGTCAGCACCCTGAACGTCCAGGGCAAGACCAAGCGTACCGCTCGTGGTCTGGGCAAGCGTAACGACTGGAAAAAAGCGTACATCGCGCTCCAGCCGGGCCAGGATCTCGACTTTTCCAGCAGCGCCGAGTAATCAGGGGGCATCATGGCAATCGTAAAATGCAAGCCGACCTCCGCTGGCCGCCGCTTTGTGGTCAAGGTGGTCAACTCTGATCTGCACAAAGGCGCGCCCTACGCTCCTTTGCTGGAGAAGAAGAGCAAGTCCGGCGGCCGTAACAACAATGGTCGTATCACCACTCGCCACATCGGCGGTGGTCACAAGCAGCACTACCGTCTGGTCGATTTCCGTCGCAACAAGGATGGCATCCCTGCCGTCGTTGAGCGTATCGAATACGATCCGAACCGTACTGCACACATCGCTCTGCTGAAGTACGCCGATGGCGAGCGTCGCTACATCATCGCTCCCAAGGGCGTTGCTGCCGGTGACCAGCTGATGTCCGGCGCTGGCGCGCCCATCAAGGCTGGCAATAACCTGCCGCTGCGTAACGTGCCGGTCGGTAGCACCATCCACGGTATCGAGCTGAAGCCTGGCAAGGGCGCTCAGATCGCTCGTTCCGCGGGTACCTCCGCTCAGCTGGTCGCCCGCGAAGGCGCCTACGTCACCGTGCGTCTGCGCAGCGGTGAAATGCGCAAGGTGCTGTCCGAGTGCCGTGCCACCCTGGGCGAAGTGTCCAACGGTGAGCACAGCCTGCGTTCGCTGGGTAAGGCCGGTGCCACCCGCTGGCGTGGCGTGCGTCCGACCGTTCGTGGTGTCGCCATGAACCCGGTCGATCACCCGCACGGTGGTGGTGAAGGTCGTACTTCCGGTGGCCGTCATCCGGTTTCGCCGTGGGGCGTCAAGACCAAGGGTCTCAAGACGCGCTCCAACAAGCGTACCGACAAGATGATTGTCCGTCGCGGCAAGTAATCAGTAGAGGATTCGACTGTGCCCCGTTCTCTGAAGAAAGGTCCTTTTATCGATCTTCACCTGTTGAAGAAGATCGAAGTCGCGGTGGAAAAGAACGAACGCAAACCGATCAAGACCTGGTCGCGTCGTTCGATGATCCTGCCGCAAATGGTCGGCCTGACCATCGCTGTGCACAACGGTCGTCAACATGTCCCCGTTCTGGTGAACGAAGACATGGTCGGCCACAAACTCGGCGAGTTCGCTGCTACCCGCACCTATCGCGGTCATGCGGCTGACAAGAAAGCCAAGCGTTAAGGGGTAAGGAAGATGGAAGTAGCCGCTAAGCTGTCGGGCGCTCGTATCTCCGCCCAGAAAGCCCGCTTGGTCGCCGACCAGATTCGCGGGAAGAAGGTGGGCGAAGCGCTCAACCTGTTGACTTTCAGCAGCAAGAAAGCCGCTGAGATCATGAAGAAGGTGCTGGAGTCGGCTGTTGCCAACGCCGAGCACAATGAAGGCGCCGACGTGGACGACCTGAAGGTCTCCACTGTCTTCGTAAACGAAGGTCGTTCGCTCAAGCGCATCATGCCGCGTGCCAAAGGTCGTGCTGATCGCATCGTGAAGCGGTCTTGCCATATCACGGTCAAGGTTGCGGACAAGTAACGGAGTCGATCAGATGGGTCAGAAAGTACATCCCAATGGCATTCGCCTGGGTATCGTCAAGGAGCACACTTCGGTCTGGTACGCGGATAAGCGCACTTATGCGGACTATCTGCTGGCCGACCTGAAGGTTCGTGAGTACCTCCAGGACAAACTAAAAAGCGCGTCCGTAAGCCGTATCGATATTCATCGCCCGGCTCAAACCGCACGCATCACCATCCACACCGCCCGTCCCGGTATCGTGATCGGCAAGAAAGGTGAGGATGTCGAGAAGCTGCGTCAGGACCTGACCGCAAGAATGGGTGTGCCCGTGCACATCAACATCGAAGAGATCCGCAAGCCGGAGCTCGACGGTGCCCTGGTTGCGCAGAGCGTTGCGCAGCAGCTTGAGCGTCGTGTGATGTTCCGTCGCGCCATGAAGCGCGCCGTACAGAACGCGATCCGCATTGGTGCCAAAGGCATCAAGATTCAGGTGAGCGGTCGTCTGGGCGGTGCTGAAATCGCCCGTACCGAGTGGTATCGCGAAGGTCGTGTGCCTCTGCACACCCTGCGTGCCGATATCGACTACGCCACTGCGGAAGCCCACACCACTTACGGTGTGATCGGTGTGAAGGTTTGGATCTTCAAGGGTGAGGTCATTGGTGGCCGCCAGGAAGAGCTCAAGCCCGTCGCCCCGGCTCCGCGCAAAAAAGCTGCTGCTAAGTAAGGAGTACGCAACATGCTGCAACCCAAGCGTACAAAATTCCGCAAGCAGATGACCGGCCACAATCGTGGTCTGGCTCATCGCGGTAGCAAGGTCAGCTTCGGCGAGTACGCGCTGAAGGCTGTCGGCCGTGGCCGTCTGACCGCTCGCCAGATCGAATCCGCACGTCGTGCGCTGACCCGTCACGTGAAGCGTGGCGGCAAGATCTGGATCCGCGTCTTCCCTGACAAGCCTGTCACCAAGAAGCCTCTCGAAGTGCGGATGGGTAAAGGTAAGGGTAGTGTCGAGTACTGGGTAGCCCAGATCCAGCCGGGCAAGGTCCTGTACGAGATCGAGGGTGTTTCCGAGGATCTGGCTCGTCAGGCATTCGCCCTGGCCGCTGCCAAGCTTCCGCTCGAAACCTCCTTTGTTAAGCGGACGGTGATGTGATGAAAGCGAAAGATTTGCGTGAGAAATCCGTAGAGGAGCTGAACGAGCAGCTTCTCAACCTGCTGCGTGACCAGTTCAATCTGCGTATGCAGAAGGCAACTGGCCAGTTGGGTCAGTCTCACATGCTCTCGCAAGTGAAGCGCGACATCGCTCGCGTCAAGACTGTGCTGAACCAGCAAGCAGGTAAGTGATCATGGCTGAAGCTGAAAAAACTGTCCGTACGCTGACCGGCCGAGTGGTCAGCGACAAGATGGACAAAACCGTCACCGTACTGATCGAGCGTCGCGTCAAGCACCCGATCTACGGCAAATACGTGAAGCGTTCCACCAAGCTGCACGCTCACGACGAAACCAATCAGTGCCGCATTGGTGACCTGGTCACCATTCGCGAAACCCGCCCGCTGGCCAAGACCAAGGCGTGGACCCTGGTTGACGTCGTCGAGCGCGCCGTTCAGGTATAAGGGTAGAGAGCCATGATCCAGACTCAATCCATGCTTGACGTCGCCGACAACAGCGGCGCTCGTCGCGTGATGTGCATCAAGGTGCTCGGCGGTTCCCACCGCCGTTACGCCGGCATTGGCGACATCATCAAAGTCACCGTCAAGGAAGCAATTCCGCGCGGCAAGGTGAAGAAAGGTCAGGTGATGACTGCTGTCGTCGTGCGTACCAAGCACGGCGTCCGCCGCACCGACGGTTCCATCATCCGCTTCGACGGCAACGCCGCGGTTCTGCTGAACAACAAGCAAGAGCCGATTGGCACCCGTATCTTTGGGCCGGTGACCCGTGAACTTCGCTCCGAGAAGTTCATGAAGATCGTCTCCCTTGCCCCCGAAGTGCTGTAAGGAGTAGCCGACATGCAAAAGATTCGTCGTGACGACGAGGTAATCGTCATTGCCGGCAAGGACAAGGGCAAGCGTGGCAAGGTGCTGAAGGTACTCGCCGATGACCGTCTGGTCGTTGGTGGGGTCAACCTGATCAAGCGCCACACCAAGCCCAACCCCATGCTGGGTGTTCAGGGTGGCATCGTAGAGAAAGAAGCCCCTCTGCATGTCTCCAACGTTGCCATTTTCAACTCCGAGACCAACAAGGCTGACCGCGTTGGTTTCAAAGTCGAAGACGGCAAGAAGATTCGTATCTTCAAGTCGACCCAAAAAGCGGTCCAGGCCTGAAGCTGCTAGGTAGATCACCATGGCTCGATTGAAAGAGATTTATCGGAAGGAAATCGCGCCCAAGCTGAAAGAGCAGCTTCAGCTGGGTAACGTGATGGAAGTTCCGCGCATCACCAAGATCACCTTGAACATGGGTCTGGGCGAAGCGGTCGGTGACAAGAAGATCATCGACAACGCCGTAGCTGACCTGGAAAAGATCGCTGGTCAAAAGCCGGTCGTGACTTATGCTCGCAACTCCATTGCTGGCTTCAAGATTCGCGAAGGCTGGCCGATCGGCGTCAAGGTGACCCTGCGTAGCGATCGCATGTATGAATTCCTGGATCGTCTGCTGTCCATCTCCCTGCCGCGCGTGCGTGACTTCCGCGGCCTGAATGCCAAGTCCTTCGACGGTCGCGGCAACTACAGCATGGGCGTGAAAGAGCAGATCATCTTCCCGGAAATCGATTACGACAAGATCGATGCGCTGCGTGGTATGGACATCACCCTGACCACCACCGCTCGTACCGACGAGGAAGGCCGTGCGCTGCTGCGCGCGTTCAACTTCCCGTTCCGTAACTGATTGAGGTCTTCAGATGGCTAAGCAAAGCATGATTAACCGCGAGCTGAAGCGTCAGCAGACGGTTGCCAAGTACGCCAAGAAGCGCGCCGAGCTGAAGGCGACCATCGGTAATGTCAACGCCTCCCCCGAGGACCGTTGGAATGCCCAGGTCGCCCTGCAGAAGCAGCCCCGTGACGCCAGCGCCAGCCGCATGCGTAACCGCTGCCGCCTGACCGGTCGTCCGCACGGCGTCTACCGCAAGTTCGGTCTGTCCCGCATCAAGCTGCGTGAAGCAGCCATGCGCGGTGACGTGCCCGGCCTGGTGAAGGCCAGCTGGTAACAGCTAGCGCCTTTCATCGCGGTAATTGAATCAAGCCCCTTTTGGGGCTTGATTCGTTTCAGGCCGATCTCTAGAATGCTCGGCTCGCCCGAATCGGCCTATTGCCGAGGGGTGATTTTTGAGAGCCGGTAGGCTCAATTTCTGTATTAGGAGCTAATAGCCCATGAGTATGCAGGACCCGTTAGCAGACATGCTAACTCGTATCCGTAATGCCCAGATGGCTGAAAAGGCCGTTGTGAGCATGCCTTCTTCCAAGCTGAAGGCTGCCGTTGCCAAAGTCCTCAAGGACGAAGGTTACATCGCGGATTTTCAGGTCAGCGCGGAATCCAAGCCGTCGCTGTCCATCGAGTTGAAGTACTTCGAAGGCAAGCCTGTCATCGAAGAGCTGAAGCGTAGCAGCCGTCCCGGTCTGCGCCAGTACAAAGCCGTTGACCAGCTGCCGAAAGTGCGTGGCGGTCTGGGCGTGTCGATCGTTTCCACCAACAAAGGTGTGATGACTGATCGCGCGGCCCGTGCTGCTGGTGTTGGCGGCGAAGTGCTCTGCACAGTCTTCTAAGGGGAATCAGCATGTCTCGCGTTGCTAAAAACCCTGTAAGACTGCCTGCAGGCGTCGAAGTTAATCTGGCCGGTCAGGCGCTTTCGATCAAGGGTGCCAAGGGCGCTCTGGAACTGAAGGTCCATCCGTCCGTTGAAGTCACTCAAGAGTCCGGTGAGCTGCGTTTCGCTGCTCGCAATGGCGATCAGCAGACCCGTGCGATGGCCGGCACTACCCGTGCCCTGGTCAACAACATGGTGGTCGGCGTCAGCCAGGGCTTCGAGCGCAAGCTGCAACTGGTCGGTGTGGGCTACAAGGCCCAGGCCAAAGGTCAGGTGCTGAACCTCGCTCTGGGCTTCTCTCACCCCGTGGACTACGACCTGCCGCAAGGCATCACCGCAGAAACCCCCAACCAGACCGAAATCCTGATCAAGGGTATCGACAAGCAGCTGGTCGGCCAGGTTGCGGCTGAGATTCGTGGTTTCCGTCCGCCGGAGCCTTACAAGGGCAAGGGTGTACGGTATGCCGACGAAGTCGTCCACCGCAAAGAAGCCAAGAAAAAGTAGGGCATAGCAAATGACCGTCAAGAAAGAAACCCGACTGCGTCGCGCTCGCAAGGCTCGCCTGAAGATGCGCGAACTGGAAGTGGTCCGTCTGTGCGTGTACCGCTCTTCCCAGCACATCTATGCCCAGGTCATCGCGGCCGACGGCAGCAAGGTCCTGGCCAGCGCTTCTACGTTGGACAAAGAACTGCGCGAAAGCGCTACCAGCAACGTCGAGGCGGCCAAGAAAGTTGGTCTGCTGGTCGCCGAGCGTGCCAAGGCCGCTGGCGTTACCCAGGTGGCCTTTGATCGTTCTGGCTTCAAGTACCATGGTCGCGTCAAAGCGCTGGCCGACGCTGCTCGTGAAGGCGGGCTGGAGTTCTAAGTCATGGCAAATAACGATCAAAAGCGCGACGAAGGCTACATCGAGAAGCTGGTTCAAGTTAACCGCGTAGCCAAAACCGTGAAAGGCGGCCGTATCTTCGCCTTCACCGCTCTGACCGTGGTTGGCGATGGCAAGGGCCGCGTTGGCTTCGGCCGTGGCAAGGCCCGTGAAGTGCCTGCCGCCATCCAGAAGGCTATGGAAGCTGCTCGCCGCAACATGATCCAGGTGGATCTGAACGGCACCACCCTGCAGTACCCGGTCAAGGCCGCCCATGGCGCCTCCAAGGTGTACATGCAGCCCGCTTCCGACGGTACCGGCATCATCGCCGGCGGTGCCATGCGCGCCGTGCTGGAAGTCGCTGGTGTGCAGAACGTCCTGGCCAAGTGCTACGGCTCCACCAACCCGGTAAACGTGGTGTACGCGACCTTTGAAGGTCTCAAGCACATGCAGGCGCCGGAAGCTGTTGCCGCCAAGCGTGGCAAGAGCGTCGAGGAGATTCTCTGATCATGGCTAACGCAACCGTCAAGGTCACGCTGATCAAGAGCGTCCACGGCCGTCTGGCCAATCACAAGGCTTGCGTCAAGGGTCTCGGCCTGCGTCGCATTGGTCACACCGTCGAAGTTCAGGACACCCCTGAGAATCGCGGCATGATCAACAAGGCCTATTACCTTCTGCGTGTGGAGGGTTAAGTCATGAAATTGAATGATCTGCGTTCCGCTCCCGGCGCTCGCCGCGAGAAGCTGCGTCCCGGTCGTGGTATCGGTAGCGGCCTGGGCAAGACCGGTGGCCGTGGCCACAAGGGTCTGACCTCCCGTTCCGGTGGCAAGGTTGCCCCCGGTTTCGAGGGCGGCCAGCAGCCGCTGCACCGTCGTCTGCCCAAGTTCGGCTTCGTATCGCTGAAGGCCCTGGACCGCGCCGAGGTTCGTACCTCCGAGCTGGCCAAGGTCGATGTCGATGTGGTCGATCTGCAGGCGCTGAAAGACGCCAACGTGATCAGCCGTGACATCAAGCGTGTCAAGGTTGTGCTGTCCGGCGACGTCACTCGTGCCGTCACCCTGAAGGGCATTGGTGCCACCAAGGGTGCCCGTGCAGCCATCGAAGCAGCTGGCGGCAAGATCGAGGAATAAATGGCTAAGCAAGGTGCTCTCTCTGCGCTCAGCAAGACCGGTGGTATGTCCGAACTGTGGACCCGCCTCCGATTCCTGTTCCTGGCGATCATCGTCTACAGGATCGGTGCGCACATCCCTGTTCCGGGTATCAATCCCGATCAGCTGGCCGCACTGTTCAGGCAGAACGAGGGGACCATTCTTAGCCTCTTCAACATGTTCTCTGGCGGTGCGCTGGAGCGGATGAGCATCTTTGCCCTGGGGATCATGCCGTACATCTCGGCCTCGATCATCATGCAGCTGCTTACCGCGATCAGCCCACAGCTGGAGCAATTGAAGAAAGAGGGTGAGTCTGGTCGTCGCAAGATCAGCCAGTACACCCGTTACGGCACGCTGGTTCTGGCGCTCGTTCAGGCCACCGGGATGTCGGTAGGACTCGCCAGTCAGGGCGTCGCGTTCAGCGTGGGCTTCAGCTTCTATTTCGTCGCTGTCACCACGTTCGTCGCCGGCGCACTGTTCATGATGTGGCTGGGTGAGCAGATCACCGAGCGCGGTATCGGCAACGGCATCTCGATGCTGATCTTCGCCGGTATCGTCGCGGGCTTGCCTCGCGCCATCGGTCAGTCCTTCGAGTCGGCACGGCAGGGCGATATCAACATCTTCGCGCTGATCATGGTCGGTGTGGTGGCGGTCGCCATCATCGCCTTCGTGGTGTTCATCGAGCGTGGGCAGCGTCGTATCGCCGTGCACTACGCCAAGCGTCAGCAGGGCCGCAAGGTCTTCGCGGCGCAGAACAGCCATCTGCCGCTCAAGGTGAACATGGCCGGGGTCATCCCGGCGATCTTCGCCAGCAGCATCCTGCTGTTTCCGGCATCGCTCGGTTCGTGGTTCGGTCAGTCCGAAGGTCTCGGTTGGTTGCAGGACGTGGCTCAGGCCATCGCCCCCGGCCAACCGCTGAACATCTTGCTGTTTAGTGCAGGGATCATCTTCTTCTGCTTCTTCTATACGGCACTGATGTTCAACCCCAAGGATGTGGCGGAAAACCTGAAGAAATCCGGGGCGTTCATCCCGGGTATTCGTCCTGGTGAGCAGTCCGCGCGCTATATCGATGGCGTTCTGACCCGGCTGACCATGTTCGGTGCCCTGTACATGACGGCGGTGTGCTTGTTGCCCCAGTTCCTGGTGGTCGCGGCGAACGTGCCGTTCTATCTCGGCGGGACCTCGTTGCTGATCGTGGTGGTAGTGGTCATGGACTTCATGTCCCAGGTCCAGTCCCATCTCGTATCTCATCAATACGAGTCCCTGATGAAGAAAGCCAACCTGAAGGGCTACGGCAACGGCATGATGCGTTGAGCCGTTACTCGTAAGGTTAGAGGAGTTGTCATGAAAGTTCGTGCATCGGTCAAGAAGCTGTGCCGTAACTGCAAGATCATTCGCCGCGAAGGCGTCGTGCGCGTGATCTGCAGCGCTGAACCGCGTCACAAGCAGCGCCAAGGCTGAGTGTGAACCACGCGTCTAACCCGGCAGCTAGTGTGCTGCCGGGTTGATCATTTGTTCCTACAGCGTTAATATCGCGCGCCCTTTTCTTGGCTTCCGGGGCGTCGGTAGCTGTCAATTGGAGTTTTTCTGAATGGCCCGTATTGCAGGCGTCAACATTCCAGATAACAAGCATACTGTTATCTCGCTGACCTACATCTATGGTGTCGGTCGCACCACCTCTCAGAAGATCTGCGCGGCCACCGGCATCCAGCCGACCGCCAAGATCAAAGAACTGAGCGACGAGCAGGTCGATCAGCTGCGTAACGAGGTCGCCAAAATCCTCACCGAAGGTGACCTGCGCCGCGAAATCAACATGAACATCAAGCGCCTGATGGATCTGGGTTGCTACCGCGGTCTGCGTCACCGCCGTGGTCTGCCGGTCCGTGGTCAGCGCACCAAGACCAATGCCCGTACCCGTAAGGGCCCGCGCAAGCCGATCCGCAAGTAATCGCATCCGCGAATCGACAGGAATCTAGTCATGGCAAAACCTGCTGCTCGTCCTCGTAAGAAAGTCAAAAAGACAGTGGTTGATGGCATCGCCCACATCCATGCGTCTTTCAACAACACCATCGTGACCATCACCGATCGTCAGGGCAATGCGTTGTCCTGGGCGACCTCCGGTGGCTCCGGCTTCCGTGGCTCCCGTAAGAGCACCCCGTTCGCTGCCCAGATTGCAGCCGAACGTGCCGGCCAAGCCGCTCTGGAATATGGTCTGAAGAATCTGGACGTGAACGTCAAAGGTCCCGGCCCCGGCCGTGAGTCCGCTGTTCGCGCCCTGAATGCCTGTGGTTACAAGATCGCCAGCATCACCGACGTGACGCCTATCCCGCATAACGGGTGCCGTCCGCCGAAGAAGCGTCGCGTGTAATAGGAGACAGTGAGAAATGGCTCGTTACATTGGTCCCAAGTGCAAACTGTCCCGCCGCGAAGGCACTGACCTCTTCCTGAAGAGCGGCGCTCGTGCCCTCGACTCGAAGTGCAAGCTGGAAACCGTTCCTGGCCAGCACGGTCAGCGTCGCGGTCGTCTGTCCGACTACGGTCTGCAGCTGCGTGAAAAGCAGAAAGTTCGCCGTATCTATGGCGTGCTCGAGCGTCAGTTCGCCGGTTACTACCAGGAAGCTGCCCGTCGCAAGGGCGCTACCGGTGAGAACCTGCTGCAACTGCTCGAATGCCGTCTGGACAACGTGGTGTATCGCATGGGCTTCGGTGCCACTCGCGCCGAATCGCGCCAGCTGGTCTCCCACAAGTCGATCACCGTCAACGGTCAGACCGTCAACATTCCCTCCTATCAGGTCAAGGTCGGCGACGTCGTCGCGGTCCGTGAAAAGGCCAAAAACCAGCTGCGTATCGCTCAGGCTCTTGAGCTGTGCGGCCAGCGTGGCCGGGTTGAGTGGGTCGAAGTGAGCACCGAGAAAAAGGAAGGCACCTTCAAAAGCGTGCCGGCCCGTGGTGATCTCTCCGCCGACATCAACGAAAACCTGATTGTCGAGCTCTACTCCAAGTAAGGGCTAGAAAGTAGGTGCATCCATGCAGAGTTCGGTAAATGAGTTCCTGACCCCCCGCCATATCGATGTGCAGGCGGTTAGTCAGACCCGTGCCAAGATCACCCTCGAGCCTCTCGAGCGTGGTTTCGGCCATACCTTGGGCAACGCGCTGCGGCGTATCCTGTTGTCCTCCATGCCTGGCTGCGCGGTAGTCGAAGCAGAGATCGACGGTGTCCTGCACGAGTACAGCGCCATCGAAGGCGTGCAGGAAGACGTGATCGAGATCCTGCTCAACCTCAAGGGCCTGGCCATCAAGTTGCACGGCCGTGACGAAGTCACCCTGAGTCTGAGCAAGAAAGGTCAGGGGCCAGTTCTGGCCTCCGACATTCAGGTCGATCACGATGTCGAGATCGTCAACGGTGAGCACGTCATCGCCCACCTGGCGGACAACGGTTCGCTGAACATGAAGCTGAAAATCGCGCGCGGTCGTGGCTATGAGCCCGCCGATGCGCGTCAGAGCGAAGAAGACGAAACCCGCGCAATCGGTCGTCTCCAACTCGATGCTACGTTCAGCCCGGTTCGTCGCGTGGCCTATGTGGTGGAAAACGCCCGGGTCGAACAGCGTACCAACCTGGACAAGCTCGTGCTTGACCTGGAAACCAACGGTACCCTGGATCCGGAAGAAGCCATCCGCCGTGCCGCCACCATCCTGCAGCAGCAGCTGGCAGCTTTTGTCGACCTCAAGGGCGACAGCGAGCCGGTCGTGGTCGAGCAGGAAGACGAGATCGATCCGATCCTGCTGCGTCCGGTGGACGATCTGGAACTGACCGTTCGTTCGGCCAACTGCCTCAAGGCGGAGAACATCTACTACATCGGTGACCTGATTCAGCGTACCGAAGTGGAGCTGCTCAAGACCCCGAACCTGGGCAAGAAGTCCCTGACCGAAATCAAGGACGTTCTGGCCTCCCGTGGTCTGTCGCTCGGTATGCGCCTGGACAACTGGCCCCCTGCAAGCCTTAAGAAGGACGACAAGGCTACTGCCTGATCGTCATTGTTCACCGAACGATAGTTTGGGAAGGAATTTCAATCATGCGTCATCGTAAAAGTGGTCGTCATCTGAGCCGCACGAGCGCACACCGCAAGGCCATGTTCCAGAACATGGCTGTGTCGCTGTTCGAGCACGAGCTGATCAAAACTACCCTGCCGAAAGCCAAGGAACTGCGCCGCGTTGCCGAGCCGCTGATCACCCTGGCCAAGGAAGACAGCGTCGCCAACCGTCGCCTGGCTTTCGACCGTACCCGTTCGAAAGCTGCCGTCGGCAAGCTGTTCAACGACCTGGGCAAGCGCTACGCCAACCGTCCGGGTGGCTACCTGCGTATCCTGAAGTGCGGCTTCCGCGCTGGCGACAATGCGCCCATGGCGTATGTCGAGCTGATCGACCGTCCGGTCGGCGGTACCGTGGAACAGGCTGCTGAATAAGTAGCTGCGTTCTGGAAAAAGCCGGGCTCTTGCCCGGCTTTTTCATGCCCGCCTTTTGGCTATGGCAAGACGCTGCTCAGGTCCAGACAGTAGGATCTTGCGACTCAGGTTTTTCTATCAGGATGCTAGGATCAATAAATTAGTCCTAAAGTATCGCCCCGGCGATACTTCCCTCAGGCGATCAGCCAACGCTTTCCAGAGGGAGATACCTGTGACCGATACCAAGATCCTCACCACTGCCAGCGGCATTCCGGTAGCCGACAACCAGAATTCCCGCACCGCCGGTCCGCGCGGTCCGCTGATGCTCGACGACTTCCATCTGATCGAGAAGCTGGCGCACTTCAACCGTGAAGTCATTCCCGAGCGGCGCGTTCATGCCAAGGGCTCCGCGGCCTACGGTACCTTTACCGTCACCCAGGACATCACCCATCTCACCAGCGCCAAGCTGTTCGCCAGTGTGGGCAAGCAGACCGAGACCATCCTGCGCTTTTCCACCGTGGGTGGTGAGCGCGGTTCGGCGGATACCGAGCGCGATCCCCGGGGTTTCGCCCTGAAGTTCTATACCGAAGAAGGCAACTGGGACATCGTCGGCAACAACACCCCGGTGTTCTTCATCCGCGATCCGCTCAAGTTTCCGGACTTCATCCATACCCAGAAGCGCGATCCCTGGAGCAACCTGAAGAGTCCGCAGATGATGTGGGACTTCTGGTCGCTGTCGCCCGAATCCCTGCATCAGGTGACCATCCTCTTCTCGGATCGCGGCATTCCGGATGGCTATCGCTTCATGCACGGTTTCGGTAGCCACACCTTCAGCCTGATCAATGCCCAGGGTGAGCGGCACTTCGTGAAGTTTCACTTCAAGAGCCAGCAGGGGATCAAGAACCTGGCACCGGCCGAGGCCGCACGGCTGGCCGGTACCGATCCGGATTACAGCCAGCGTGACCTGTTCCAGGCCATCGAGCGCGGTGAATTGCCGCGCTGGAAGATGTGCATCCAGGTAATGAGCGAGCAGGAGGCAGCCGGTCGCGCCGAGAATCCCTTCGATGTGACCAAGGTGTGGTCGCAGCAGCAGTATCCGCTGCAGGAAGTCGGGATGCTGGAGCTCAACCGCAATCCGCAGAACTATTTCGCCGAGGTGGAGCAGGCCTCCTTCGCACCGAGCAACGTGGTGCCGGGCATAGGGCTGTCGCCTGATCGCATGCTGCAAGGCCGGGTGTTCGCCTATGCCGACGCCCAGCGCTATCGCGTAGGGACCAACTATCAGCAGCTACCGGTCAACGCACCGCGCTGCCCCTACGCCAACAATCAGCGCGATGGCGCCATGCGCTTCGATGGCAATGGCGGTTCGCAGCCGAACTACGAGCCGAACAGCTATGGCCATACGCCCAAGCAGGCGCCGCAGTATCGCGAACCGGCACTGAACTTCGCCGGCCCCGCCGATCGCTACGATCACCGGGTGGACGAGGATTACTTCAGTCAGGCCGGCGCGCTGTTCCGCCTGATGAATGCCGACCAGCAAGCACTGCTGATCGGCAACATCGTCGGCGCCCTGGGCTCTGTGACCCGTGATGTGCAACTGCGGCAGATCGGTCACTTCCTCAAGGCCGATCCCGCCTATGGCATGGGCGTGGCCAAGGGCCTGGGGATAGATCCCAGCGAAGTGGCCTGATCCAGGGATAGGAAGAAGCCCGGCGAATGCCGGGTTTTCTTCGTCCGTCAAAAAAGTGCGGGAAAGGCTGTCTCGAACGCCGCTTGCGACGTCGCAGTGCTAAGGTTCGCATCAAGCGCGAAAACACGAGGCTCGCTCTCCCGTCATGACTGTGTTTGGAGTGTCTTTGCGCCAGCTCTGGGCGCACGAAAAGGCCAGCTATGGCGTTCGCGTCTTTGTCGCCCTGAGCGGCGCCATGGCCGTCTGCTGGTCGCTGGGGGATCTGCGTGCGCTGTCGCCGGTGTTTCTCGGCATCATCGCCAGCGCCCTGGCGGAAACCGACGACAGTTGGCTGGGGCGACTCAAGTCGCTGGCGGTGACGCTGCTGTGCTTCACGGTGGCGGCCTTCGCGGTCGAGCTGCTGTTTCCCTATCCCTGGATCTTCGTGGTCGGCCTGGGTCTGGCCACCTTCAGCCTGACGATGTTGGGCGCCATCGGCGAGCGCTATGCATCCATCGCCCAGGCCACGGTGATCCTGTCGATCTACGCCATGATCGGGGTGGATCAGCGCCTCGGCGCCCAGGTGCCGTTGTGGTACGAGCCAGCGCACCTGCTGGCCGGTGCGCTGTGGTACGGCCTGCTTTCGGTGCTCTGGTGCGCGCTGTTCGCCCATCAGCCGGTGCGGCAGAATCTGTCCGCCCTCTATGGCGAACTGGAGATTCTGCTCAGGCTCAAGGCCGAGATGCTCGAACCGGTACGCGGGGTGGATCTGCATCGGCGCCGCGTGCTGCTGGCGCAGCAGAACGGCAAGGTGGTGCAGGCGCTGAACCAGGCCAAGGCGACCATCCTCAATCGCTTCGGCCGCTCGGGACGGCCTGGCGCGCGCTCGGGGCGCTACTTCCGTCTCTATTTCATGGCGCAGGACATCCACGAGCGCGCCAGTTCCTCGCACTATCCCTACAGCGCCTTGACCGAGGCCTTCTTCCATAGCGACATCCTGTTTCGCTGTCAGCGCCTGCTCAAGCTGCAGGCCAATGCCTGCCACAACATGGGCGAGGCGATTCGTCTGGGGCAGCCTTTCGAATACGGCCAGCAGAGTCAGCAGGGGCTGACCGATTTGCAGGCCTCGCTGGAGTATCTCAAGCAGCAGCAGAATCCGCGCTGGCGCGGTCTGCTGCGCTCCCTGGACCTGCTCGGGCACAATCTCTCGACTCTGGAGCGGCAATTCTCCGAGGCGGGCAACAGCGACTCGGGGGCGGCGGATCTGGACACCAGCCTGCTGGATCCGGCGGCGCGCTCCCTGCGCGAGGTGTTCCAGCGCATCCGCCTGCAGCTGACCCCGACCTCGCTGCTGTTCCGCCATGGCCTGCGCCTGGCGCTGGCGCTGATGGCCGGCTATGGCGTGCTGCACCTGATCCACCCGGTGAACGGCTACTGGATCCTGCTGACCACGGTGTTCGTCTGTCGGCCGCAGTACGGGGCGACCCGGGTGCGGCTGGTGCAGCGGATCGTCGGTACGGTGATCGGCCTGTTGCTGGGCAGCGCCTTGCTGGAGCTGTTCGGTCAGCCGGAGATCCAGCTGTTGATGGCGCTGGTCGCCGGCCTGGTGTTCTTTATCACCCGGACGGATCGCTACACCATCGCCACCGCCGCCATCACCCTGATGGTGCTGTTCTGCTTCAACCAGGTAGGCAATGGCTTCATGCTGATCTGGCCGCGGTTGCTGGATACCCTGTTGGGTTGCCTGATCGCGGTACTGGCGGTGTTCTTTGTCCTGCCGGACTGGCAGGGACGGCGACTGCATCAGGTGATGGCCAATACCCTGCGCACCAATGCACTCTATCTGCGCCGGTTGCACGAGCAGTACCGGACCGGCAAGCGGGACGATCTCGACTACCGCGTGGCGCGGCGCAACGCCCACAATGCCGATGCGACGCTGTCGGCCGCACTGGCCAACATGCTGCGCGATCCCGGGCATTTCCGCCGTAACCTGGAAGCGGGCTTTCGCTATCTGGCGCTGTCCAACACCCTGCTGGGCTATCTGTCGGCCCTGGGCGCCCATCGCCGACAGTTGGAGGCGGCCGAGCACGATGCCCTGGTGGAGCGTGCCGTGACCCGGATCGCCGAGGGCATGGAAGCCATTGCCGCCGCGGTGGCGGAGCGGCGTAGTCTGCCGCCGACCGCCGAAGAGGAAAGCAGCCTGGCCGACGAACTGGAAGCCGCGGCCGAGGACAACGATGATGGCTACCGATTGGTGTGTACCCAGTTGGCGCTGATCTGCCGATTGCTGCCCAATCTCAAAAGCGCCGCCAACCATACCCTGCGCGAACAAAGCCGCGAGCAACCGGCAGCGGGTACCGCCGATGCTTGAGCAAGGTTGGCGCGACGCGCTATGTTGACCGATGTCCGTCGAATCTTTCGACGCCTGTTTATGCTGGTTTGAAGGCTGTTCCAACACATGCGTATGCGTCTTCTAGTAGTGGGCGGGGAGAGCGCCCTGGGCAAGGCGCTACTCGCCGCCGGTGCCGAAGCGGGCATCGAATTCGTCGCCCCCGAGACTCCCGCGGAGGGCTGGTACGCCGCCGGGCTGACCCAGGTGCTCGACCAGGTACGGCCGGGGGCGGTGATCAATCTCGCCTATTACCGCGACTGGTTGCAGGCGGGGGACTTCGATCCGGCGCTGATGCAGCGCCAGGCGCTGGCCGTGCAACGCCTGGCCGGCCTCTGCCAGCACTATCAGATTCCGCTGATCCAACCGTCCAGTTATCAGCTTTTCGATGGCTCGCGCGTGGCCGGCTATAGTGAAAAGGATCTTCCGCGGCCGCCGGGTGCACGTGGCGAGGCGCTCTGGCGGGTCGAGCAGCTGGTGCGGGCGCTGTGCCCGATGCACATCCTGCTGCGCCTGGGCTGGGTCCTCGACGACTCCTGCGACGGTCGCCTGGGGCGTCTGTTGCGGCAGCTGGGTACCGAGCAGGTGGTGCCGATGGCGGGCGACCGGCGCGGCAACCCGACCACCGTGGGCGATGCCGCCCGGGTGCTGCTGGCCGTGGTCAAGCAGCTCGACTGTGGTGCGCCGCTCTGGGGGACCTATCACTACGGCGCCCAGGAGGCGGTGTCGGAGCTGGGTCTGGCCGAGACCGTCGCCCAGCTCTGGCAGGAATTCGACCGGCCGGTGCGCTGCGAATGGCAGGAGGTGACGCACCTGGAGCGGGCGGATGCCACGGAAGAGCCACAACAGGGGGTGTTGATCAGTCGCAAGCTGCTCAACACCTTTGGAATCAAGGCGCGGCGCTGGCAGCAGGAGCTGCCCGCGCTGTTGCAGGGCTTTCGGCAGGACGAGGTAGGTTTCGATGAGTGATGCGCCCATTCTGATCACTGGCGGTGCCGGTTTCATCGGCTCCCACCTGGCCGACGCGCTGCTGGCGCGGGGCCGGCGGGTGCGGGTACTGGACGATCTGAGCACCGGCAAGCGCGAGAATCTGCCGCTGGACAACGACCTTATCGAGCTGCGGGTGGGCGACGTGGCCGATGCCGCGACGCTGGAAGCCGCGGTAACCGGTTGCGCAGCGGTGGTGCACCTGGCCGCGGTGGCCTCGGTGCAAGCCTCGGTGGAAGACCCGGTGGGCACCCACAGGGCCAATTTCATCGGCACCCTGAATCTGTGCGAGGCCATGCGCAAGGCCGCGATCAAGCGGGTGGTTTATGCCTCCAGCGCGGCGGTCTATGGCGCCAACGGTCAGGGCCAGGCCATCGACGAGGAGCTTCCCAAGGCACCGCTGACGCCCTATGCGGCGGACAAGCTGGCCGGCGAGTACTACTTCGACTTCTATCGCCGCGAGCACGGTCTGGAGCCGGCGATCTTCCGCTTCTTCAACATCTACGGACCGCGTCAGGATCCCTCTTCGCCCTATTCGGGGGTGATCAGCATCTTTACCGAGCGCGCTCGTCGGCAGACGCCGATCACGGTGTTCGGCGACGGCGAGCAGACCCGCGATTTCGTCTATGTGGCCGATCTGGTGGGCATCCTGGTGCAGGCGCTGGAAGCCCCCGCGGTAGCGGCGGGGGCGGTGAACGTGGGGCGCGGCGAGACCATCAGCCTGAACGGACTGCTGGCGGAGATCGGCCAGGTGCTGGGTGGCCTACCGCCGGTGACCCATGGTGCGGCGCGGGCGGGGGACATCCGCCATTCGAAGGCGGACAACCGTCGTCTGCGCGAGCGCTTCGATTTCAGCCAGCCCACAGGCATGGGCACGGGGCTGGCGGCACTGCTACGGGACTAGCGGGCGAGGCCAGGGGCAAGCCCCGGTCTCTTGGGCTGCGACGCTGGAGCTGTCTCAGCGCCAACCTACGGCGCGAGTGGCTGGTGGTGAGCTAGAAGCGATAGCCCAGGCCGACCATATAGACCCAGGGATCCACGTCCAGATCTACCTTGGCCCGAGCGCCGAGGGCGGTGTTATCGACGTGGGCGGTGGTGGCGATGTCGATGTAGCGGACTTGGGCGTTGAGCATCACCCGGTCGGTGAGCATGAGATCGGCACCAACCTGGGCGGACCAGCCCCAGGAATTGTCGGCGCGGAAGTTATCGAAGCCGGCCGCGCTGGCACCACTGCCGACGTGCTCGTCATAGATCCAGGTGTAGTTGAGGCCGGCGCCGACATAGGGCTGGAACGTCGCCTTGGCGTCCAGGGGGTAGTAGACCAGGCTCAGGGTCGGCGGCAGGTGCTTGAGACTGCCCAGCTTGCCGTTGGCGGCGTCCAGCCCGGTGCCCTTGATGTTGACCTGGTGCTCGAAGGGCGTGGCCGCCAGCAGTTCGACGCCCAGGTGGTCGGTGAGCATGTAGGCGAAGTTGAGGCCCAGCTGGGTGTCGCTGTCCATGCTCGCCTTGCCGCCGAGATTGGCGCCGCTCAGGGCGCCGCGGTCGATCTTGACGTCGGAGCTGCGTTCGTGGGGATCTACGGTGATGGCGCCGGCGCGCAAGATGATGTCGCCGGCCTGGTGGGCCTGGGCGAGAGGGGCGGCCAGGGCGAGGGCGAGCAGGCTGAGGCGGAAGAGAGGACGCATGGCGAGGGCTCCGAAGGCATGGAAAAGGGCTGGGAGCAGCCTAGCGAAGCTGAAACGGCGGACTCTTGATCTCGCTCAAGGGTGGGTCACATCCCCTCAGAGCCTGTTCAAAATCTCGCGAGCTAGAGCCAAACAAGGCGAAAATGGCTGAGGAAGCAGAGTTTACGAGTGGTAAATGAGCATTCCGAAGCCATTTTCAACGCCGTTTGGCCGACGCGCAGCAGATTTTGAACAGGCTCTCAGGAGCCATCGCCTTTGAGGATGTAGGGCTGGATGCGCTGGGCCTGCAGCCAGTAGCCGGCGACGGCCACCTCGCTGCGTTGGCTGCCCACGCCCAGGCGGCCTTCCACCCAGTAGGGCAGGTGCAGCTTGGACATCCAGAGGTCATGGCTGCCCTTGACGTAGACGATCTGGTTGCCCGGGGGGGGCGGCACATGGATGCAGGCGCCGTAGTAGGGAACCAGCAGGAATTCGGTGACCTCGCCCTCGTCGGTGACCATGATCGGCACCACATAGCCCGGCAAGCGCACCTCCTGGCCATCCAGGGCGGCAACCGTCGGCGCATCCGGCCAGGGCTGGCTGGCGGCGGGGCCGTCTTCGCCGAGGCCGTGGTCGATGCTGCCGGGATTGAAGCGCGGCGCATCGGCCGGTACCAGTTCGCGCCAGGCGAGTTGGCGGGGTTCAGCCTGGGCCCAGGACAGCCAGCAGAGCAACAGCAAAAGCGCCAGGCGCATGGGGTGGAAGCCTCGTCTACAAGCGCACGGACAACCCGTCCGTGAGGGCCTGGCGACAGCCGCGCCAGGCTGGGATGCAACCGAGCACCAGGGCGGCGAGCAGGATGCCGCCGAGCAGTTGCCCATCGTAGAGCGAGGGCCAGTCCAGCGGCAATGCCAGACCGTATTCCGCCAGCAGCCAGGGGCGGCCCAGGGCGATGGCGCCATAGAGCAGCGCCAGCCCGCCCAGGCAGCCGGCCAGGGTGAGCGCCAGGGCCTCGGCCAGCAGCAGGCCGAACAGGTGGCGCGGCTGGGCTCCCACCGAGCGCAGGATGGCCATTTCCCGGCGCCGTTCGTTGAGGCTGGCGAGCAGCGCGGTGAGCATGCCCACCAGGCCGGTGAGCACCACGCACAGCGACATCACCAGCAGCGCCTGTTCCGCCGTGCCGAGCAGGCCCCAAAGTTCCTGCAGGGCCACCCCGGGCAGGATGGCCAGCAGCGGCTCGCCACGGTAGTCGTTGACCGCACGCTGCACGGCAAAGGTGGCCACCCGGCTCTTGAGGCCGACCAGGGCGGCGGTGAGGTCTTGTGGCGTAAGATCGCGCTGGCGCACCTCGGCGTCGCTCAGCGAGGGACCGGGCATGCCGCCGCGCCAGTCCAGGTGCAGGGCGGTCATGCCGCTCAGCGGAATGTGCAGGGTGCGATCGACCGGAGTGCCGGTGGGGGCGAGGATGCCGACCACGGTGAAGGGATGGTCGCTGTGCTCGGTCAGGCTGATGGTGGCGACGCCATGGGCCAGCACCAGCTTATCGCCCAGCTGATAGTGCAGCGCCTTGGCCACCTCGGCGCCCAGCACCACCTCGAAGACGTCCGTGAAGGGGCGGCCCTGGGCCAGGCGCAGCGGCTGGTTGCGCCCATAGTGATAGTGGGTGAAGTAGTTGCCGTCGGTGCCCAGCACCCGGTAGCCGCGGTGGGAGTCGCCAAGGGACAGCGGGATGGTCCAGGCGACACGGGGATCGGCGGCGAGCTTCTCGTAGCTCTCCCAGCGGATGTTGTTGGTGGCGTTGCCGATGCGGAACACCGAGTAGAGCAGCAGGTTGACCGCGCCGGAGCGGGCGCCCACCACCAGGTCGGTGCCGGCGATGGTGTTGGCGAAGCTGGCCTTGGCCTCGGTGCGCAGCCGCTCGACGCCCAGCAGCAGGGCCACCGAGACGGCGATGGTGAAGACGGTGAGCAGGGCGGTGGCGCGGCGATTGCGCAAGCTGGCCCAGGCCAGTTGGAGCAGGGGCATCCTAGGTCTCCAGGCGGGCGGCGTTGAGCTCGGCCAGGGTGAGGTGGCGGTCGAAATGGCCTGCCAGGCTGCGATCGTGGCTGACGAACAGCAGGCCGGCGCCGGCGGCGGCGCACTCGGCGAACAGCAGTCGCAGGAAGGCATCGCGGTGGTCGCTGTCTAGCGCGGAGGTAGGTTCGTCGGCGATCACCAGTTCCGGCTGGCCGATCAGGGCGCGGGCGGCGGCGACCCGCTGCTGCTGGCCGATGGACAATTCGCGGGCCGGACGGCGGGGCAGGTCGGGATCGCTCAGTCCCAGGGCGCGGAGCAGGGTCAGGGCCGCGCCCTGAGGATCGCCATGCCGCGCACGGGCACGCGCGCGGCGCAGTGCCGAGAACTGGCAGGGCAGCAGGATGTTGTCCAGCACCGAGAGAAAGGGCAGCAGGTTGAATTGCTGGAAGAGAAAGCCGGTGTGGTCGACGCGAAAGCGGTCGCGCCGGGCGGTGGCGAGCGCTCCCAGGTCCTGACCGAGCAGGCGCACCTGGCCGCGACTCGGCCGTTGCACGCCGCCCAGCAGGCCGAGCAGGGTGGTCTTGCCGCTGCCCGAGGGCCCTTCGAGAAACAGCGCCTCGCCGGGTGCCAGCTGGAAGTGCCGGATGTCCAGGCATTCCGCCTGGCCGGGCCAGGCGAAGCCGAGGTCCTGGATCTCGACCAGGGGGGCGGAGGTCACTGGCGTCTCACCACTTCAGCTGTGGTTGCTTGGCCGTCAGCTCGGCGCCTTGTTGGCCACTGGCGACGATGGCCTGGACCTCGACACTGTGACTGTTGGGAAAGCGGGCGAACCAGCCGGAGAGGTCCAGGCTGTCGAGCGCACCCGGCTTGTTGCAGCTGAAGCTCATGCTGGCCTCCACGTCGAGATGGCCGCTGGCACTGGCGTCCTTGGCGAACAGCGGATTGATGGCGCTGGCTTCGGTGAGCCGGCAATCGGCCGCCGCGGGCAGCTTTACCAGCGCCTGGGGATTTTCCAGGCTCTGTCGCAGCGCGGCGACGGCAGCCTGTTCCTGCTGATTACGCGCTGCATGTTCGAAGCCCAGCAGATCGGCCGCCGGACTGCGCCACTGCAATTCCAGGCCGGTATCGGTCTGCGCCAGGTCGAGGTGGGATTCACCGTGCACATGGGCACCCAGGGCGCCATGCGCGTGTTCGTCATGGTCGTCGTGGGTGCCATGGGCAAAGGCCGGTTGGGCGAGCGCGGCAGCAAGGCAAAGGGTCAGCAGAGGCAGGCGCATGGTGGGCTTCCAGTGGGCGGAGGGGCGCTATGTTATGTTGTTGCTTTTCCGCGCTGCAACCTTGGTTTGGCGTCGGCCGGTGGCTGTGGGAGCATGGGCCTCTGCACGACGAGGAGAACACCATGGTACGCATTCGCGGAACCATCGGCAGCCAGCCCGTGGATCTCACGGTGGAACTGGACGAGGCCGACTGGCAGCGCCTGGCCGCAGCCCTGTGGCCGACGGCGGCGTCCCTGCCTGCGGCGGCGGTGGCCGCCGCCCCCGGCGGGCCTAAGTCGGGCGGTGACATGCTCTGGGACCAGGTGGTGAAACTGCTCAGCTCCGCCGGGCGGCTCAGCGGACCGGACATCCTCGTGGCCCTGGAAAAGCTGACCGGCAATCTGGGCGTGGCCAAGCAGCTGCTGGTTCGGCTGAGGCACAGCCCCCAGGTGCGCATGGAGCGGGTGGGCGAGGCGCAGTTCTATATCTGGCAGGGGTGAGGCTGGGGCAGGTTGGTGGAAAACGTTGGGCGGTTTTCCACGCTACAGGCCGTCCACAGCATCACGATGGCGCTGGCTGTGGATAAGGCTGCATTAGGCGTGATGCAGCCTGGGCCGACAGGCGCCTAGTACAGCGCCTGGTACAGGCGGCGGCGATAGGTGGCGACCAGCGGGTGGTCGTTGCCCAGCAGATCGAAGACCTGCACCAGGGTCTTGCGCGGCAGGTCGTCGCCATAGCCGCGGTTGCGGCGGAACAGGTCCAGCAGGCCATCCAGAGCCGGTTCATATTGCTGGCGGGCCAGTTGCTGCACGGCCAACTGGTAGGCGGCTTCGTCGTCGCCGGCATCGCGCGCCAAGCGGCTCTTGAGGTCGGCGACCTCGGGCAGGCTGGCGGCCTGGCGCAGGAAGGTCAGCTGGGCACGGGCGCCGGCCAGGGCCTGCTTGTGTTCGTCACCCTTGACCGCGTCCAGCACCGCCTGGGCATCGTCCAGTTCACCGCGCTCGGCCAGGCAGCGGGCATAGAGGATCAGCGCCAGGGCGTCGCTGTTGTCTTCTTCCAGCAGGGCCTTGAGCAGGGCTTCGGCCTCGGCGAAACGCCCCTCGGCGAACAGCGCCTGGGCGGCGTCCAGCGGATCTTCCTCGGCTGGTGGCAGGGCCTGGACATGGGGTTCGAGCAGGGCGCGAATGGCCGACTCCGGCTGGGCGCCGGCGAAGCCGTCCACCGGTTGGCCATCCTTGAACAGCACCACGGTGGGCAGGCTGCGGATGCCGAATCTCATCACCAGTTCCTGCTCGATGTCGCAGTTGACCTTGGCCAGGTGCAGGGCGCCGCCATAGGACTCGGTGATCTTGGCCAGCAGCGGCATCAGCACCTTGCAGGGCGCGCACCACTCGGCCCAGAAGTCCACCAGCACCGGGGTGCTGAAGGAGGCGTCGATGACCTGTTGCTGGAAGGTGTCGAGGGTAGCGTCGAAAATGTAGGGGACCTGGCTCATGGCGGACTCGGCAGAGGCGGGTGGCCCCAGATCATTCCTGATCCGGAGCCCCCTAAGAACCGTGCTTGCGACTTTCACAGCACACGGCTCAAGCTTACGAAAAGTCAGCCCAGAGGCTGACCGGCAACGTTGACTAACGATCCTATCATTACAGACCGCTGTGTCGCAGAGTCACTTGTTTACGCTGGCTGTGAATCAGCGAGTGACAGTTGGGATGGAGAAGTACGCGATTTTTCAGAGTGTCCTTGCCGCCGTCCACCCGTCGAATGACATGGTGGTCGTCCCAGCCCGTTTCCCTGGTAATCGCGTGACCGCACAGAGCGCAGTTCCCTTTCTGGCGCCGGTAAAGGCTTAGGATTTGTTTCCTGAAACGCAGCTTGTGCTGCATCCTTTGGACCCTTAGCTTTTCCCATTTCTGCTCAAGCGCAGCGTCGTACGGGTGGTACCCGCCTGATAGACGCTTTTGGCGCTTGATTACGGTCTTCGCTAGCTCATAAAGCTCACGATACTTTCGCTCTCCCTTCTTGCCTCTATAGGGATGCGCGAACACCTGTTTCCGCCCGCCGATGGAATGGAAGTATTTGTTCCAGCTCCACGTAGCTAGCTTCTTCGGATGTCGGCGCTTCGCCCACCTTCGCAGCAACCAGAAAATCAAGTTATCTAGTTTCTTGAAGGTAGCTTTAGCAACAGCCTGAGAATGGTATTGAGCCCACCCTCGTAGTACCGGGTTCAGACGGCTGATCAACTCTTCCTGAGTTAGAGCCCCACTGGATCTCACTATGTCCCTTACCTTTCGATAGAACGTCGAGATGTTCTTCTTCGAGGGTTTGGTAAACAGCTTGGTCCGTCGGTAAGGCGATTTCGGCACGTATTTCCTGAAATTCCACCCTAGGAAATCAAAGCCCTGAAGGATGTGGGTTATCTGCGTTTTCTCTTGGGACAAGCTCACCCCTCGTATTGACAGGAATTGCTCGACCCAAGGTATGACCTCGTCAGTCAACAGCTCTTTGGTAGCCGCTGTGATGATGAAGTCGTCCGCGTATCGCACCACATGCACTCTGGGCGTATCGGCGTTGGTACCCGCTAGCTTTCTGGCCAGATGGCCTTTGAGCTGCTTCTCCAAACCGTTAAGGGTGGCGTTAGCCAAACACGGCGAAATAATCCCACCTTGTGGCGTCCCGGCCTCCGTAGCCATGAAGTGTCGCCGGTCAATTACCCCGGCCTTCAACCACAGCCGCAGTACCTTTTTGTCCATAGGGACGTTCTGGCACAGCCACTCGTGATTGATGTTGTCGAAGAACCCCTTGATGTCACCTTCCAGAACCCACATAGGTGAGTCGTCTTGCGACATTAACTGAAAGATTTCAACCATCGCATCAGCGGTCGAGCGATCCGGCCGGAAGCCGAAACTTTTCGGGTCGCTGGTGCTTTCGATGACGGGTTCCAAGGCGGACAGGTAGAGCGCTTGCATGGCCCGATCAAACATCGTCGGTATGCCTAGCGGGCGCTTTTCCTTCTTCCCTGGCTTCGGTATCCAAACCCTTTTTAGCGGTTTGGGCCGATAGCCTCGTTTCTCCGATAGACGCTTCGCGGCGTGGAGCTTGGCTGGAGGCGTCCCCCAGGTTTCTCCATCGACGCCCGGAGTCTTGCGACCCCGGTTTTCCGTCACCCGTCTTACAGCCATACAGCGGCCATAAAACGAATGGGTCAGTAACCGTTGTAGGCGTTTAACCCTACGCCAGTCACCGGCCATTGTTGCCTGCGCAATCTTCAACTGCGTTTTCCGAACGGAGATCTGGATCTTGGCCCAATCGAGATCGTGCCAGCCCTTCACGCCGTCAGGAGACGCAGACGAAACCGATGTTGCTGGTTGCGTATTCATACAGTCCTCCTCAGGTCAGTAACCTTCGGGACGGACTTCTCCCCCTAGGGGTTGAAGTCACCCCTAGGGTCGTTTCGCTGGAAATCAGCACTAGATCATGCGCCCGTAAACCAGGTGCACGTCAGCCAGGGTTGCCCCTGTCGATGATGTTTCAACCGATATGCCGCCCATTACAGACAGCCATTCGCTTTTTGCACCCTCCCATTCCCCACACCCAACAGCTTTCCTTGCGGATTGCCTGCCTTCCGATGTTGCTGGTTAGGCGGGTGGTCGGGATTGCCACGTTCCCCGCTGTGCATCGATTCCCCGGTTAGGTTCCATCTTTCCCCCGGCAGTCGTAGTGGTACCGCGTCGCTTCTTTCGACAGCGAGCGCCGATCTGCTTTGCCGATTTTGGCCAGGGCCCATAAATTGCCGTAGGCCCAGTAGTGCTTACGAGGGTTCGAACGATGATTCACATGAGTTAACCATGCGGGTTGGGTCACTAGCCCCTTGCCTCCGTGCAATTCGGAAGCGTCACGCTGCTGTTGCCAGACCTGCGTGTCCCGTGAGGGATAGGACGTTGTCCATCGGGCTTCACACCTCAGGGTTGGCCCCCGACGCATGCCGATGTAGTGAACTGGCAGGTACATGCCAGGCTCGGTACCCCCTGTATTAGCAAGGTTGAGCAATGCACAAGCGGAGCGGTTGCTCCGTGCTTGGACGAGATACCCTAGCGTCTCACGACGTTGGCATGGGCCAAATGAGACCAAGGCATCCCAGAGATGGATTGACCCCTTGCGGGGTCAAATCACCCACAGGGAGTCTTGTTACATTTAGATACAATTTCGTTGGCGGAAATTGCTCTCTGTTACGTCTGATTGATCAATTTATAGCCAAAAATGGCCAAATTTGAGACGTACTTACCCTGGCAAGCAGGGATCGCATTGTCCCCACAAGTGGGTCGAATCAGGCGCGGCAGAGCCGGCTCTCGTGCTTTATTTAGGCTTCAAACCCCTGTAGAACAAGGGTTTCGGCGCCAAGACTAAGCTGGTCGACCAAGCACAACACGAGCATTCGTGTCGCACCGAAAGATGCACTATAGGTGGGGGCGCTGGGCTTGGAAACAAGGAGGCTCGGCTCAGCCCCGGTAGAGCGTCACGCGGCGGAATTCCTCCGGCTCGGCCAGATCCGGCAGCGTGCAGGCCTGGAGGTCGGCGAGGCGGGTGAAGCCGGGATGGGCCAGGTCGCGCACCCGCGAGTCGGCCAGCAGGATCCGTTCTGCGCGAGCCTGCAAGAGGTCCAGTAGCGACAGGTTGGCATGATCGTAGAGCACATCGGCGGCCAGGATGAGATCGAAGCGCTCGGTGCTGGTACAGAAATCGTCCAGCGTCTCGATCTGCACGGCATTGGCCTGGGCATTGGCACGGCAGGCTTTCAATGCCAGCGGATCTAGGTCGCAGCAGACCACTCGTGCCGCGCCAGCCCGGGCGGCGGCGAGTCCGGCGATGCCCGAGCCGCTGCCGAAATCCAACACCTGGCGCCCGGCGACGTGCTCGGGATGGGCGGCGATCCAGCGCGCCAGGGCCAGACCGCTGGCCCAGCAGAAGGCCCAGTAGGGCGGTGCCTCCAGCAGGCGCTGGGTTTCCGCCGGGGAAAAGGCGCGCGCCATGTTGGCTGGATCGATCAGCCATAGCGATAGGTCGCTATTTGGCAATGCCTGCAAGGTGAGGCGGGCGTCGCCCAGCAGGGCCGCCAGGGCGACGGCGAGATCGGCAGGGGGTGTCACGGGGTCTGGTTCAGCACCAGTTCACCGAGATTCTGCGTGGTCGGCCCGCTCACACCGACCGGTGGCAGGTAGCTGGCCAGTTGCCCGGCCTGGATCAGGCGGGCGTGGAATTCCACCTTGAGATCCGGGCGGGTGGGAAAGATCTCGGGATTGAAGGGCAGGCGGAAGGCCAGGGGCGCGCCCTTGCCGGTCACCGTCTCGCTGGCCAGCAGGCGCTGGGGCAGGCCCTTGGCGTTGACCGCCAGCAGGGCGATCTCGACCTGGGCGCCGGCCGGGACCAGGCCCTGAGCATTGCGCAGCACCCCGGAGATCTCGCGCAGATTGGCCGGGGTGGGAGCGCCCGCCACCGGAACCGGCTCGTCGGCCGGGGTGGTGGGCTGCGGCGGCGTGGTTTCGGGTGGGCTGGAGCACGCCACGAGCAGACCGGTGAACAGCAGGGGCAGGAGGACGCGTGGGGTCATGGCAGGATCCGGAGGTCGCCACCGGCGAGGGCGGCACGGGAGGCTGGAAAGGGGTCGTCGAACACAGGGCGCTCTTATAGCCCGGCGGCTCCTGGCTGTCGATTCGTCCGGTACCCGGAGGTTCCCGGCAGGGGGCGATCGGGTACCATGAAGGCTTTCCCTTCCGGCGGTCGACTCCTCCATGCATTGTCCCTTCTGCGGCGCCCACGACACCAAGGTCACGGATTCCCGGCTGGTTGCGGCCGGCGAGCAGGTGCGCCGACGGCGTGAGTGCCTGGCCTGCCAGGAACGCTTCACCACCTTCGAAACCGCCGAACTGGTGCTGCCGCGGCTGATCAAGCAGGACGGCACCCGCCAGCCCTTCGACGAGGACAAGTTGCGCGCCGGCATGCAGCGCGCCCTGGAGAAGCGACCGGTCAGCGTCGAACGCCTGGAAGAGGCCATCGCCCTGATCAAGCACCGGCTGCGCGCCACTGGCGAGCGGGAGATCCGTTCCCGGGTGGTGGGCGAACTGGTGATGGACGAGTTGCGCAAGCTGGACCAGGTGGCCTATATCCGCTTCGCCTCGGTCTATCGGCAATTCCAGGACCTGGCCGAATTCCGCGACGAAATCGAGCGGCTGGCCCAGGATCCGGGCAAGCAGCCGGTATGAGCGCCGCCAACGGGATGAACGACGAATTCTGGATGGCCCGCGCCCTGGCGCTGGCGGCGCTCGGCCGCTACAGCACGGCGCCTAATCCGCGGGTGGGCTGCGTGATCGTCCGTGACGGCCAGGTGGTGGGCGAGGGCTGGCACCGCCAGGCCGGCGGCCCCCATGCCGAGGTGCATGCGCTGCGCCAGGCAGGGGAGGCCGCCCGCGGCGCCACTGCCTATGTGACGCTGGAGCCCTGCAGCCACCATGGCCGCACCCCGCCCTGCGCCGATGCCCTGGTCGCGGCTGGCGTGGCCGAAGTGGTGGCGGCCATGACCGATCCCAATCCGCTGGTGGCTGGCCGTGGCCTGGAGCGGCTCGCCGCCGCTGGCATCGCCGCCCGCGCCGGAGTGCTGGAAGCCGAAGCGCGAGCGCTCAACGCCGGCTTCATCCAGCGCATGCTGACCGGGCGGCCCTTCGTGCGGGTCAAGCTGGCGCTGAGTCTGGATGGCCGCACCGCCATGGCCAATGGCGAAAGCCAGTGGATCACCGGTCCGGCGGCGCGCCAGAGTGTTCAGCGGCTACGGGCCGAAGCAGGAGTGGTGATCACCGGCGCCGATACCGTGCTGGCCGATGGTGCCCGCCTGACCGTGCGCCCGAGCGAATTGGGCCTGAGCGGAGACGAACTGGAACTGGCCACCCTGCGCACGCCGCAGCGGCTGCTGGTGGACGGCCGTGGCCGGGTACCGCTGGAGGCACCCTTCTTTCAGGCCGGCGCGGCACGCGTCGTCGGTATGACGGACGAGGCACCCGCCTATGCGGTGGCCGGTCATGACTACTTGGCGCTACCCGGCGCTCGGGGCCAGGTCGATCTAACGGCCCTGCTGACCCGCCTGGGCGGCGAGCAGGTCAACGACGTCCTGGTGGAGGCCGGGCCACGCCTGGCCGGTGCCTTCGCCCAGGCCGGGCTGGTCGACGAATATCACCTATTCCTGGCACCCAAGTTCCTGGGTTCCAGCGCCCGACCGCTGCTGGACTGGCCGCTGCAGCACCTGGCCCAGGCTCCGCAGCTGGAGATCATCAGCGCCACGCCGGTGGGCGCGGACCTGCACCTGATCGCCCGACCCCGGCGCGATACCTGACGCCCCTGGCCCCCTGGCGGCGAACTGTGTTACAAAACCTGCGCCGCCTGCGGGTGGCGAGTTCTCAGGGCGGGGTGCAATTCCCCACCGGCGGTAACGCCCGATCAATCGGGACGAGCCCGCGAGCGCTTCCTGGTCCTCTGTGGCGGGGGAGGTCAGCAGACCCGGTTGGATCCCGGGGCCGACGGTCATAGTCCGGATGAGAGAGAACGGGATAGCCTCGCCTGGCAGGGGTGCGAGCCCCTCGTCCGTCTGATTTCCCTTCTGTCCGTACGCCCTGTTTTTTCACCGAAACAGGAGTTCGTCGATGTCTAGCTGCACTGTCTTTCTGGCTCTACCTCTCGGAGGCCTGAGCTGATGTTTACCGGAATCATCGAAGCCCTCGGCGAGATCCGCGCCCTCACGCCCAAGGGCGGGGACGTGCGCCTCCATGTCGCCACCGGCAAGCTCGACCTGGCCGACGTCAAGCTCGGCGACAGCATCGCCGTCAACGGAGTCTGCCTCACCGCCGTGGACTTGCCCGGCGACGGCTTCTGGGCCGACGTCAGTCGCGAAACCCTGAGCCTCACCAGCCTGGGCGGCCTCAAGCCCGGCAGCCGGGTCAACCTGGAAAAGGCGCTGATGCCCACCAGTCGCCTCGGCGGCCACCTGGTCAGCGGCCACGTGGACGGCCTCGGCGAAGTGGTCTCCCGCGCCGATAACGCCCGCGCCGTGCAGTTTCGCCTGCGTGCCCCGGCCGAACTGGCTCGTTACATCGCCCTCAAGGGCTCGATCACCGTGGACGGCGTCAGCCTCACGGTGAACGCGGTGGACGGCGCCGAATTCGAGCTGACCATCGTCCCCCATACCCTCGGCGAGACCATCATGGCCGACTACCGCGCCGGGCGGCGGGTGAACCTGGAGGTGGACCTGCTGGCCCGCTACCTGGAGCGCCTGCTGCTGGGCGACAAGGCCGCCGAGTCCAGCAAGGGCGGCGTCACCGAACACTTTCTCGCCGAACACGGCTATCTGCAGCGCTAAGGACGACACCGTGGCACTTTCCAGCATCGAAGACATCATCCAGGACATCCGCGCGGGCAAGATGGTCATCCTCATGGACGACGAGGACCGCGAGAACGAAGGCGACATCATCATCGCCTCCGAATGCGTCACCGCCGAACACATCAACTTCATGGCCCGCCATGCCCGGGGCCTGATCTGCATGCCCATGAGCAAGGGTCTCTGCGAACGCCTCAACCTGCCGATGATGGCCAGCCGCAACGCCTCCGGCTTCGGCACCAAGTTCACCGTCTCCATCGAGGCTGCCGAGGGCATCAGCACCGGCATCTCCGCGGCCGACCGCGCCCGCACCGTGCAGGCCGCCATCGCCAAGGACGCCAAGCCCGGCGACGTGGTCAGTCCCGGCCACATGTTTCCGCTAATGGCCCAGCCCGGCGGTGTGCTGGCCCGTGCCGGCCACACCGAGGCGGCCTGCGACCTGGCGCGCATGGCCGGTTTCGCCGAGAGCGGCGTGATCTGCGAGGTGATGAACGACGACGGCACCATGGCCCGGCGCGACGAGCTCGAAGCCTTCGCCGAGCAGCATGGCCTCAAGGTCGGCACCATTGCCGATCTGATCCACTACCGCCTGCTCCACGAGCACACCGTCAAGCGCATCGACGAGCAGCAGCTGGAGACCGAACTCGGGCCGTTCAAGCTGGTGACCTACCGCGACGAGGTGGAGGGCGACGTCCACCTGGCACTGATCCGTGGCGACCTGGCCAGCCAGGAGCTGCCGCTGGTGCGGGTGCACAACATGGATCCGTTGCGCGACCTGCTGCAGGTGCACCAGCCGGGGCGCTGGAGCCTGCGCAGCGCCATGGAGCGGGTCGCCCGTGAAGGCGCCGGCGTGGTGCTGCTGCTCGGTCACTCGATCGAGGGCGACGACCTGCTGGCGCATCTGCGCGAGCCGCTGCCGGTACCCAAGGCGCTGTCCACCTACAGCACCGTCGGCGCCGGTTCGCAGATCCTGCGTGACCTAGGCATTCGTCAGATGCGCCTGCTCAGCTCGCCGATGAAGTTCAATGCCATATCCGGCTTCGACCTGGAAGTAGTAGACTATCTGCCTCCTGAAGAATGACCCTTCCGCCTGGCGCGCCCCGCCCGGGTGGCATGGCGCGCTTCACCTGGATTTCCACGGACGGCCTGGCACTGCCGGCCGTCCGGCTCTTTGACAACTGGACCCGCACATGAACATCAAGACCTTTGAAGGCACCTTCATCGCTCCCCAGGGCCGCTTCGCCCTGGTGGTCGGTCGTTTCAACAGCTTCGTCGTCGAAAGCCTGCTGCAGGGCGCCATCGACGCCCTGGTGCGTCACGGCATCAAGCCGGACGACCTGACCATCATCCGCGTCCCCGGCGCCTTCGAGATCCCGTTGGCGGTGCAGAAGATCGCCCAGCGCGACGAATTCGACGCCATCATCGCCCTCGGCGCGGTGATCCGTGGCGGCACCCCCCACTTCGAGTACGTGGCCGGCGAGTGCACCAAGGGTCTGGCCCAGGTCTCCATGGAATTCGGCGTACCGGTGTCCTTTGGCGTTCTCACCGTCGACTCCATCGAGCAGGCCATCGAGCGCTCCGGCACCAAGGCCGGCAACAAGGGCGCCGAAGCGGCCCTGTCCGCTCTGGAAATGGTCAGCCTGCTGGCGCAGCTGGAGGCCAAGTGAGCGGCGATCTGACTCCGCCCGCGGCCGGCAAGCCCGCAGGCAAGAAGGCCCCCACCGGCAAATTGGCTGCCCGTCGCGAAGCGCGCAGCCTGTCGGTCCAGGCCCTGTACCAGTGGCACATGGCGGGCCAGGCGATCAACGAGATCGAGGCGCAGTTTCGCGTCGACAACGATTTCGCCAAGGTCGACGGCGCCTACTTCCATGAAGTCCTGCATGGCGTCCCGGCCAACAAGGGTGAGATCGACGGCTTGATCCTGCCCTGTCTGGACCGCCCCATGAACGAGGTGGACCCGGTGGAACTGGCCGTGCTGCGGCTGTCCTGCTACGAGCTGCTCAAGCGCATCGACGTGCCCTATCGCGTGGTGATCAACGAAGGCATCGAGCTGGCCAAGATCTTCGGCGCCACCGATGGCCACAAGTTCGTCAACGGCGTGCTCGACAAGCTGGCGCCCAAGCTGCGCAGCGCCGAGTTGCGCGGCAAGCGCTGATCGCCCACGCTGGCATGGGTGAATTCGAACTCATCCGTCGCTATTTCGCCGCGGCGCCCTGCGCCCGCGGCGGACCCGGCGTGGCCCTGGGGATCGGTGACGACTGCGCGCTGCTGGCACCCGCCCCGGGTGAGCAATTGGCGGTGTCCACCGACACCCTGACCGCCGGGGTGCACTTCCCTGATCCCTGTCCGGATGCCTTCGGCCTCGGCCAGCGCGCCCTGGCGGTGAGCGCCAGCGACCTGGCCGCCATGGGCGCCGCGCCCCTGGGTTTTACCCTGGCGTTGACCCTGCCGTCCGTCGAGCCCGCCTGGCTGGAAGGCCTGGCGGCAGGCCTCGCGCAGATGGCCGAGCAATGCGAGCTGCGCCTGGTCGGAGGCGATACCACCCGCGGGCCGCTGTCCCTCACCCTCACGGTCTTCGGCCGAGTTCCGGCGGGCCAAGCCCTGCTGCGCAGCGGTGCCCGCCCGGGCGATCTGCTGTGCCTGGGCGGCGCCCCCGGTGAAGCCGGCGGGGCCTTGCCCTTCGTCCTCGGCCAGCGCGCGCCGGAGGGCGACGCCTGTCGGCACCTGCTGGCGCGCTACTGGGCACCCCAACCGCAATTCGACCTCGGCCTCTGGCTGCGGGGCAGGGCGACGGCGGCCCAGGACGTCTCCGACGGCCTGGTGGCCGATTGCGGCCACATCGCCGCCGCCTCCGGGGTACGCCTGGTGGTGGAGACGGCGCGGCTGCCGGTGAGTTCGGCCCTGGCCGAACTCTTCCCTGCCGATGAGGTGCTGCGCCTGGCGCTGGGCGCCGGCGACGACTATCTACTGGTCTTCACCCTGCCACCGGAGCAGGCCCCGGCGCTGGCCGTCGCCTGGCCCCAGGCGCAGGTGATCGGGCGGGTCGAGGCGGGCAGCGGCGTTGCTGTCCTCGCCGCCGACGGTCAGCCCATGACCTTGGCGCAGACCGGTTTCCAACACTTCTAGCGTCTTCGAGCGGAGTCCCTTTCGTGAGCGAACACCAAGCCCCCGCCCAGCCGGTCCCCCTGTCGGTCTGGCGCGATCCCTGGCACTTCCTGGCCTTTGGCCTGGGTTCCGGCACCCTGCCCAAGGCGCCCGGCACCTGGGGATCGCTGATCGCCTTGCCCTTCGTGCCGCTCTGGCAGCTGCTCAGTGGTTGGAGCTATCCGCTGCTGCTGGTGCTGCTGACCGTGTTCGGTTGCTGGCTGTGCGGCAAGGTTGCCCGGGAACTGGGGGTGCACGACCATGAGGGCATCGTCTGGGACGAGATGGTCGGCATCTGGATCACCTTCTGGCTGGCACCCCCGGGGTTGATCTGGCTGCTGGTGGGTTTCGTCGCCTTCCGCGTACTAGACATCTGCAAGCCCTGGCCAATCCGCTGGCTGGATGTCAATGTCCGCGGCGGTGTCGGCATCATGGTCGACGATGTACTGGCCGGCGTTCTCGCCTGGCTGGTGGTCCAGGGATTACACATCGGTTGGGGTCATCTCGTCGGCTGACGAGACGCAGGCCCAAGGAGCAGGGCAGTGAAAAGACTGGGCGCGTACGGCCTGTTGTTGGCCGTCGGTTCGCTCGCCTGGGCGCAACCCCAGGTCAGGGTCGTGGGGTTGTTCAATGGCGCGGCTGTGGTCAACGTCAATGGCCAGCGCAAATTGCTGAAAGTCGGCCAGCGCCTGGACGACGTCGAGCTGGTCAGTGCTGATGCCCAGCAGGCGCTGCTGCGCATCGACGGCCGGACCCAGGCCTTCGCCCTCGATCGCGAATACAGCGACGGCTACAGCGCTCCGCAACGCCGCGAATTCAGCGTGCCGCGCAGCAACAACGGCCACTATCAGGTCACCGCCAACGTCAACGGCCGCCCGGTGTCGCTGATGGTGGACACCGGCGCCACCAGCGTCGCCCTGAGTGGCGCCCAGGCCGATCAGCTGGGCATCAGCTATCGCGACGGCACCCCGGGCTGGGTGGAAACCGCCAGCGGTCATGCCCGCGCCTGGCGCACCACGCTCAAGCAGGTGCGCCTGGGTGATGTCGAGGTGGTCGGGGTGGAGGCCATGGTGCTGGAGGGCAACTACCCCAGCCAGGGTCTGCTGGGCATGAGTTTCCTCAATCGCGTGGGCTGGCGCGAGGCCCAGGGCATCTTCTACGTCCAGGCGCGCTGAGAGCCTGTTCAAAATCTGCTGCGCGTTGGCCAGACCGCGTTGAAAATGGCTTCGGAATGCTCATTTACCACTCGTAAACCCGAGCGCGGGTCCGATCCGCTTCCTCAGCCCTTTTCGTGGGGCCGCCTAGGTCTTGTTTGGCTCTAGCTCGCGAGATTTTGAACAGGCTCTGATAGATCGTTACGTGTCGACGTCATAACCCCTGGCGATGACGCCGGGCCCGGGGAAAAGGTTACAATGTACGTCTTTCCCCGCCAGGAGCCCGCAGGTGTCCGTCGTCTTTGTCGCCGCCTCCCAACTGCCCACCCCCTTCGGCCTGTTCACCATGCACGGTTTCCTCGACGAGACCGATGGCAAGGAGCACGTCGCCCTGACCTTCGGTGACGTGGCCGATGGCGAGCCGGTGCTGGGCCGACTGCATTCCGAATGCCTGACCGGCGATGCGCTGTTCAGCCTGAGATGCGACTGCGGTTTCCAGCTGGAAGCGGCGCTGCGCGCCATCGCCGAGGCCGGGCGTGGCGTGCTGCTCTATCTGCGCCAGGAAGGGCGCGGCATCGGCCTGCTCAACAAGATCCGCGCCTATGAGCTGCAGGATGCCGGGGCCGATACCGTCGAAGCCAACGAGCGCCTGGGCTTTGGCGCCGACCAGCGCACCTATGCCCTGTGCAAGCCGATGCTCGAACACCTGGGCGTCACTGCGCTGCGGCTGATGACCAACAATCCGCGCAAGGTGAAGGCGCTCGAGGTGCTGGGCATTCCGGTCGCCGAGCGGGTGCCCCTGCAGGAAGGCCTCAATCCGCACAACCGCCGCTATCTGCTGACCAAGGCCGGTAAGCTCGGCCACATGCTCGGCAATCTGCATCAGAACGAAGACATGGAAAAGGCGCCCTAGGGCGCCTTTTTACTGGCCAGTGGCTGGTTGCGCTCAGGCTTCCTTGCGCAGACCGGCCGGGGTCAGATCCGCCAGCGCCAGGCGCGCCCGTACCGCACGCTCGATGCCGGCTTCATCGAGGCCGCACTCGGCCAGCATGTCGGCCGGCTTGGCGTGTTCGATGTAGCTGTCCGGCAGGCCCAGGTTGAGCACGGGCTGGACCAGGGCATTGGCCTGCAGGAATTCGTTGACCGCACTGCCGGCGCCGCCCATGACGCTGTTTTCCTCGACCGTGACCAGCAGGTCGTGGTCGGCGGCGAACTGGCGGATCAGGGCCTCGTCCAGCGGCTTGACGAATCTCATGTCGGCCACGCTGGCGTCCAGGCGCTCGGCGACCTGCAGGGCTTCGGCCAGTTGCACGCCAAACACCAGGAAGCCGACCTTGGGGCCGCTCTTCAGGCTGGTCTGACGACGCACCACGCCTTTACCGATAGGCAGGGGCTCCAGGCCCGGATCCAGGGCGGCGTTGGGGCCGCTGCCGCGCGGGTAGCGCACCGCGGCCGGGCCCTGGTGGCGATAGCCGGTGGTGAGCAGGCGGCGCAGCTCGTTTTCGTCGCTGGGCGCCATGATCACCATGCCAGGGATGCAACGCAGGTAGGACAGGTCGAAGCTGCCCGCGTGGGTCGGGCCGTCTTCGCCCACCAGGCCAGCGCGGTCGATGGCGAAGAGCACATCCAGATTCTGCACCGCCACGTCGTGGATCAGCTGGTCGTAGCCGCGTTGCAGGAAGGTGGAGTAGATGGCCACCACCGGCTTCATGCCGTCGCAGGCCAGACCGGCGGCCAGGGTCACCGCGTGCTGCTCGGCGATGGCCACGTCGAAGTAGCGTTCGGGATAGCGTTCGGCGAAGCGGATCAGGTCGGAGCCTTCCTTCATCGCCGGGGTGATGCCCACCAGTTTGGCATCGACGGCGGCCATGTCGCACAGCCAGTCCCCAAAGATGTTGGAGTACTTGGGCGCACCCGGGCGCTTGGGCTTGGCGTCCAGCGGCTCCAGCTTGGTGATGGCGTGGTAGCTGATGGGATCGGCCTCGGCGATGGACAGGCCCTTGCCCTTGCGAGTGATCACATGGAGGAATTGCGGACCCTTGGCATCGCGCAGGTTGCGCAGGGTGGTGACCAGGGTCGGCAGGTCATGGCCGTCGATGGGGCCGATGTAGTTCCAGCCCAGCTCCTCGAACAGGGTGCCGGGCACCAGCATGCCCTTGGCGGCCTCTTCGGTACGGCGGGCGATTTCCCAGGCACCGGGCAGCTTGGAGAGGGCCTTCTTGCCGTTTTCGCGCAGGTGCTGGTAGGTACGGCTGGAGAGCAGCCGCGCCAGGTAGTTGGACAGGCCACCGACGTTGCGCGAGATGGACATGTCGTTGTCGTTGAGTACTACCAGCATGTTGGCGCCGGTGTCCGAGGCGTGGTTGAGCGCCTCGAAGGCCATGCCCGCGGTAAGGGCGCCGTCGCCGATCACCGCGACCGACTTGCGCTCGATACCCTGCAACTGGGCGGCGATGGCCATGCCCAGGGCGGCGCCGATGGAGGTGCTGGAGTGACCGACGCCAAAGGTGTCGTACTCGCTCTCGCTGCGCCGTGGGAAGGCGGCCAGGCCGTCCTTGTGGCGCAGGCTGGCCATGCCTTCGCGGCGGCCGGTGAGGATCTTGTGCGGATAGGCCTGGTGGCCGACGTCCCACACCAGCCGGTCTTCCGGGGTGTTGAAGACGTAGTGCAGGGCCACGGTCAATTCGATGACACCCAGGCCGGCGCCGAAGTGACCGCCGGTCTGGCCCACGGTCCACAAGAGAAAGGCGCGCAGTTCGTCGGCGACGGCGTCCAACTCGGCGTCACCGAGCTGGCGCAGTTGCACCGGCGAGTCGATGCGGTCGAGCAGGGGCGTCGCGGGACGCTGGCGGGGAATCTCGTGAAACGTCTTGGGCATCTGGCTGATCACTTTGCGCAGAGAATTAGGCAGTTTACCCGATGCCCGCGTGGCATCCCAACAGCGGGCAGGGCGTCTTGTTATGCCCCTGTGACAACGGACCCGGGGGCAAATGCGGCCCGGGTCACGAGTTTTTCCGCTGAAGCGCGTCTAGCTACGTCGTTCCACGATATAGCGGGCCAGGGCGCGTAGGGGTTCAGCCGGCTCACCCAGGGGCTCGATGGCCGCCAGGGCGGTGTCGCGCAGTTCCAGGGCATAGGCCTTGGCCGCGTCCAGCCCGAGCAGCGCCGGGTAGGTCGGTTTGTCGCGGGCGAGGTCGGCACCCTGGCGTTTGCCCAGGGTCTGGGTATCGCTCTCGATGTCGAGCACGTCGTCCCAGACCTGGAAGGCCAGGCCGATGGCCTCGGCATAGCGGGCCAGGGCGTCGCGCTCGGCGGCACCGGCGGCTTCGCTGGCCAGGGCGCCGAGCTGCACGCTGGCGGCGATCAGGGCGCCGGTCTTGTGCAAATGCATGGTCTCCAGCGCCGGCTGATCGATGCGCCGGCCGACCGATTCCAGATCGATGGCCTGACCGCCGACCATGCCCGCCGGACCGCTGGCGCGGGCCAGCACCGCGACCATCTCCAGCCGCACCGCGGCGTCCTGGGGCGCCGCCAGCAGGGTCTCGAAGGCCAGGGTCTGCAGGCCGTCGCCGGCAAGGATGGCGCAGGCCTCGTCATAGGCCTTGTGGGTGGTGGGCCGGCCGCGGCGCAGGTCGTCGTCGTCCATGGCCGGCAGGTCGTCGTGGACCAGGGAATAGGCGTGGATCAGCTCTACCGCGCAGGCGGCCTGGTCGGCGCGCGCCGGATCGCCACCCAGGGCTTCGCAGGCGGCATAGACCAGCAACGGCCGTACCCGCTTGCCGCCACCCATGACGCTGTAGGCCATGGCGGCATAGAGCCGGGCGAGTTCGGCGCGGGGCGCGCTGAAGAGCGGGGCGAGAGCGGTGTCGACGCGGGTCTGGCAGCGTTGCTGGTAGGCCTCGATCATGCGTCGTCCCCGACCGGGGCGAAGGGGGCGGCGGTGAGTTCGCCGTCCTTTTCCAGCAGGATCTGCACCTTCTGCTCGGCTTGGGCCAGGGCGCCCTGGCATTCGCGGGTCAGGCGGATGCCCTGTTCGAAGGCGCCGAGGGAGTCCTCCAGGGACAGCTCGCCGCTCTCCAGGCGTTCCACCAGGGTCTGCAGTTCGGCCAGGGATTGTTCGAAGTCGGGAGCTTTCTTGCGGGCCATCGGGATTCTCGGCAGAGGCGATCGGGTCGCGGGAAGTGGGCAACAGGTTAGCCATTGTGCCACAGCCATCGGCGCCGCTTGACGCCATGCCCGGCCAGGCCCTAGGGTAGCGGTCATGAAAACGCGCAGCCCTCAACGCCCCAGCATTATTACCGCCATTACCTGATGGCGGGACAGCGTTAGCTGCGCAACCAGACCCGCCCAAGAGGCGGGTTTGTACTTTCTGACTCCTGGGCCCCGACGAAACACCCCAGGAGCCCGCCATGACCGTCCAGGAACCCGCCACCGATCTCTTGCAGCGCTATGCCCGCAAGATCCTCGAAGCCCCCGTCTACGACGTGGCCATCGAGACGCCCCTGCAACCAGCCCGGGCGCTGTCCGAACGGCTGGGCTGCCAGGTGCTGCTCAAGCGCGAAGACCTGCAGCCGGTGTTCTCCTTCAAGATCCGCGGCGCCTATACCAAGCTGGCCAGTCTCTCGACCGAGGAAAAGGCTCGCGGCGTCATCGCCGCCAGCGCCGGTAACCATGCCCAGGGCCTGGCCCTGGCGGCCCGCGAACTGGGCGTGCGGGCGATCATCGTCATGCCGCGGACCACCCCGGAACTCAAGGTCATCGGCGTCCAGTCCCGTGGTGGCGAGGTGGTGTTGCATGGCGATGCCTTTCCCGAGGCCCTGGCCGAGGCCTTGCGCCTGGCCGAGGAGCAGGGCTACACCTTCGTCCCGCCCTATGACGATCCCGACGTCATCGCCGGCCAGGGCACCGTGGCCATGGAGATCCTGCGCCAGCACCCCGGGCGCCTGGACGCCATCTTCGTCCCCGTGGGGGGGGGCGGCCTGATCGCCGGTATCGCCGCCTATGTGAAATACCTGCGCCCCGAGATCAAGGTCATAGGCGTCGAGCCGGACGACTCCAACTGCCTGCAGCAGGCCATGGCGGCTGGCGAGCGAGTGGTCTTGCCGCGAGTCGGGCTGTTCGCCGATGGCGTGGCCGTGGCCCAGATCGGCCACCATACCTTCGAGATCTGCCGGCGCTATGTGGACGAGGTGATCACCGTCAGCAGCGACGAGATCTGCGCGGCGATCAAGGACATCTACGACGACACCCGCTCCATCACCGAACCGGCTGGCGCCCTGGGCGTGGCCGGGATCAAGAAGTACGCCGAGCGCGCGGGCGGTGGCGGCCAGGTGCTGGTGGCCATCGATTCCGGCGCCAACGTCAACTTCGACCGCCTGAGACACGTGGCCGAACGCGCCGAACTGGGCGAGCAGCGCGAAGCCATCATCGCCGTGACCATCCCCGAGCGGCCGGGCAGCTTTCGGGCCTTCTGCGAGGCCCTGGGCCGGCGGCAGATCACCGAATTCAACTATCGCTACCACACCGGCCAGGAAGCCCATATCTTCGTCGGCGTCCAGACCCACCCCCAGCGCGATCCACGTGAGGCCTTGCTGCAGGGGCTGCGCGACCAGGGTTTTCCGGTGCTGGACCTGACCGACAACGAACTGGCCAAGCTGCACATCCGCCACACCGTGGGTGGCCATGCCATGCGGGTCGACCAGGAACAGGTGTTCCGCTTCGAATTCCCCGAGCGACCCGGGGCGCTGTTCGATTTCCTTGAAAAGCTAGGCGGCCGCTGGAACATCAGCATGTTCCACTACCGCAACCACGGCGCGGCGGACGGGCGGGTATTCGCGGCGCTGGAGGCCAGTCACGCCGAGCGGGGCGAGCTGTTGGCGACCCTGGATGCCATCGGCTATCGCTATTGGGACGAGACGGACAATCCGGCGTATCGGTTGTTTATCGGGTAAGGGTGATGGTGTTGGGCTTCGCTGCGCTCAACGCCAACCTACGGGCAGAGTGGATCACGGCGCGGCCTTATCCACCGTTGGCATCACTGACAGTCCCGCCCGTTGGGCTTCGCTGCGCTCAGCGCCAACCTACGGGTAGGGTGGATTATGGTGCGGCCTTATCCACCGCTCGCGTCCGTGTACGTCAGTGGAAAACGCTGCGGGGTCCAACCGCTCCCTCTCCCTCTGGGAGAGGGCTGGGGTGAGGGTGGCCGGACGCCAGAAATCAAGCTGTTGGGCTTCGCTGTGCTCAGCGCCAACCTACGAAAGCGTCAATCCGCGTCATATCTAGCACTGAAGGCCTGGACGAAGGCATTGCGCAGGATATTGAAGAAGGCCTGCAACGGGCTGATGTCCTGGTTCTTCACGCTGCCCGAGAGATCCACCCGGGTGGCGAACTGGTCGCGCGGCTGGTTCTTGAGCAGGGTCTGGGCGGTGCCTACCACGGCTTCCCAGGCGCTCTCCAGGGCGTTCTTGTTGCGATTCTCGACATCCTGTTGCCAGTCGAAGATATCGACGTTCTTCATCAGTGGTTTGACGTAGCCACTGAGCTGGCCGTCCACCGCCTTGGCCTCCACCACCACGTCGCCGCTGCCGGCGCGGAAATCGAACTTGCCGTAGGCACGGGCGAAGTCGTTGAGCTTGGGCAGGTCGATGTCGGTGACTCTCAGGCGGAAATCGAAGTCGGTGAAGTCCTTGAAGGGATCGAAGCGGGCGCTGGCTTCCAGGGGCGCGCTGCCGAGGATGGCGGCCTTGCCTTCGAAGTGGGCGATGCGTTCGCCCTGGGCGTCGGCGGCGTTGGTCAGGTTGTAGAGGCTGGCGTTGACGTCGGTGGCCGCCAGGTTCACCTGGGGCTTGGAGTTGAAGTTGCGAAAGGTCACCCGCCCGTTCACCACCCGCACCTCGTCGAGGGTGATGGAGATCAGCTTGTCCACCTGGTCCTGCCAGTCGGTGCCTTCACCGGTCTGCGACTGCTCCTTGCGCGCACCGCCGTCGACGAAGTTGAGTTCGGGGCGATCAAAGACGAGGCGCCCGACGATGGCATGGTCCTGCCACAGCGAACGCCAGCTCACCGCGATATCGATGCTGGGCGCCTTGAGAAAGGGCACCGGCACCTTGCCGTTGACCTTGACGATCTCCAGCCCCTCGATGCGATAGGCGCCGCGCCACCAGGCCAGGTCCACGTCGGTGATCTGGCCACGATAGTCGCCCATGTCCGCCAGCTTGTCGTTGAGGTAATGGCGGATCAACAGCGGCGCGGCGAGGTGCAGGCACAGCAGCAGGACGACCAAGCCGATGAGGAAGTAAAGAGGCAGACGCAGACGGCGGGACATGATGGCGACTCGGGGCGGACTCTTCCTCGGTCGACCCTGAGTAACGGGCCTGAGTTTCTCGTGAGTTTGCCTGGCGGGCTGACTCAGGACGCCGACATGGGCGAAAGGCTCTGCCTGGGCGGCTTGCATCCGTACCGGTCGTCGCTCCGCTGCGCCTGGTTATGAGCTACTCGAACGGCAGACGCAAAAAAGCCGGCTTGTGGCCGGCTTTCGAGGGCGGGTTGAGCTGATTTTTGGTGAGCCCGGCCCGCCCGGGTTGCCCTTGCCGGGCAGATGAAGGATGCGCTGCTGAGGCGGCGCGTGGCGGCTGGCGGTGGGCCAGAACGCCTGTCGATCAGAAGTCCAGGGTGGCGGACACCTTGAGGGTGCGCGGATCGCCCTGGGTCAGGTAACCGCCAAAGGCGGATTCCCAATAGGCCTTGTTGGCCACGTTCTCGACGTTGGCGCGCAGGGTAACGTCTTTTTGCTCGACTTTGAAGCGATAACGCGCACCAAGGTCGACGCGGGTCCAGGCCGGAATGCTCAGGTTGTTGGCCGCATCGGCGTATTGGCCGCCGGTGCGCAGCAAGCGGCCGTTGAGCGCCACCCCTGCAAGGCCTGGTACATCCCAGTCGGCGCCGAGGTTGTACTGGAAGCGCGGTACGCCGATGGCACGATTGCCGTCGTTGCTGCCGTTCTGGGTGCCCTTGAGCTCGGTGTCCATGAAGGTGGCGCCCGCCAGCAGACGCAGTCCCAGCAGGGGTTCGCCGAAGACGTTCAGCTCGAGGCCACGGTTTTCCTGTTCACCGTCGCGAATGTAGCGATTGCCTTGGGAGTAGCCGTCCGCTGGTTGTTCGATGCGGTAAACACCCAGGGTTGCTCCGAAGGTACCCTGGTCGTACTTGATACCGGCCTCGGTCTGCTTGGAGCGCGCCGGCGAAAACACCTGGCCGGCGTTCAGCAGCGGGGTGCTGCCATTCCGGGTAGGCGCGGTCGGCCCTTGCGCCAGGCCCTCGATGCGGTTGGCGTACAGCGAGAGTTCATCGGTCAGCTTGTAGACGACGCCATAGATCGGGGTGGTGATGGACTCGTCGTACTTTGAGGTCCGCGGGCCGTCGCCATAGGCGTAGCCCTGAACCAGCAGGGACTGGCGGCGAACGCCGACCGTGGTCAGCAGACGGTCGTCGAAGAAGCCCAGGGTATCGGACAGCGCGAGGCTCTGGTTGGTGGTCTTGCCGGTGGTGCCTGGATCGTGCAGATCCCCCCCTATGAATTGACCGAATCGCGGATAGGCGACAGCTACTGGGTGGTCCAGATTGCTCGCGCCCGCAGGGAAGGCGAAGTCGTAGGCGTTCTTCTGCTCCGTCCAGATGCTGGACGCGCCCAGGGCGATCTGGTGGCTGACGGGGCCGGTCTGCAGGCTGCCATTCAGGCCGGTCATGACGGTGCGGGAGTCGTCATCGTGGGGGATCTTCGACCCGCCGATGGTGAGATTGCCCGCCTCATCATTCAGGGTAGCGCTGCCATAGGTCCCGTTCTCGCGAGTGTGCTTGCCGCCCACGGCCAGATACGCGGTCCAGTTGTCACTCAGGTCGTACTCGCCGCGCACCATGCCGAAGGTGTCTTCCAGCTGGGTACGGGTCCAGGGCGCGTTGTAGTTGGTGTCGGACGAGGGCGCATGGGGCAGGTGGGTGAGGCCGCTGCCGAGTAGCAGGCTGTCGCGGCCGCCATTGACCACTTGCTTCTGGTAGCCGAAATCGGTGGAGAGGCGGAAATTGTCACCGCGGTAGTCCAAGCCGGCGACGAACAGCTTGGATCTCTGGCTCTCGTCGTCGATGGCGGTATCGCCTTCACGCTGCATCAGGTTGAGGCGGGCGCCGAAGCGGTTGTCGGCACCGAAGCGCTGGCCGAGGTCGAGGTGCTGACCCAGGCGGCCATCAGAGGTGTAGTCGACGGTGTAGCTGCGGGTCGGTGTGTCCTGGGCGCGCTTGGGCTGCAGGTTGACCGCGCCGCCGATGCCGGAGCCGGTAGGTGTCACGCCATTGATGAAGGCGTTGGGGCCCTTGAATACCTCGACCCGCTCCAGGGCCTCGGTGGCGATGATCTGCCGCGGCATGACGCCATAGAGGTTGTTGAAGGAGATGTCATCGCCGGTCAGCTTGTAGCCACGAATGACGAAATTCTGCGACTGGTTGGCATAGCCGCTGTACTGGCGCACCGAGGCGTCGTTGCTCAGCACCTCGCCGATGGTCTGGGCCTGCTGGTCCTGGATCAGCTTGGCGGTGTAGCTGGTGACGCTGAAGGGCACGCTCATGTTGTCCTGATTGCCCAGCACGCCCAGCTTGCCCCCGGTCGCCACCTGGCCACCGGTGTAGGCGGGCGGCGGAGCGTCCTTGGGCGCCTCGGTGGCAGTCACCGTGGTGGAGTCCAGTTGCACGGTGTCGCCGTTGGTTTGCGCCAGGGCGGGCGCGCCGGTGACGGCGCTCAGGGCGGCGATGGCCAGGACGAGGGGCGAGAACGGGAAGACAAAGCGCGAGCGAGCCATGACGAGCGAATCCTGTATTGACGGCCGGGGGCTCGAAGTCGCTGCCAGGACGACAGGATCACGAGTGGGAAGCGATCCTATTCGGTTATGATAACTGTTATCGTTAATTCGGATGAGCGTCATCTTTGCGCCGACTAACGCTAGCGCGATAACCTTTTCTGCAGCGGCAATGGATGCCGTCGGCCACGTGGCGAGCGGGCACAAAAAAGCCCGGCGAACCGGGCTTTTCGACAGCGGCGTGGATCAGCCCTTGTAGGCGGCCACGGCCTTGGTGATCTCGGCGCGGGCGGCGTCGGCGTCGCCCCAGCCTTCGACCTTGACCCACTTGCCCTTCTCCAGATCCTTGTAGTTCTCGAAGAAGTGCTTGATCTGTTCCAGCAGCAGGGCCGGCAGGTCGGTGTATTCCTTCACGTCCTTGTACAGGACGCTCAGCTTGTCGTGGGGGACGGCGATCAGCTTGGCGTCACCGCCGGCTTCGTCGGTCATGTGCAGCACGCCGACCGGACGGGCGCGGATCACGGCGCCGGGAGCGACCGGGTAGGGAGTCACGACCAGCACGTCCAGGGGGTCGCCATCGTCGGCCAGGGTGTTGGGGATGTAGCCGTAGTTGGCCGGGTAGAACATGGGGGTGGCCATGAAACGGTCGACGAAGAGGGCGTCGCTGTCCTTGTCGATCTCGTATTTGATCGGCGCGTGGTTGGCCGGAATCTCGATGGCGACGTAGATGTCGTTCGGCAGGTCTTTGCCGGCGGGAATCTTGCTGTAGCTCATGAACGGGTCCCTCTGGTCGGTTGGGAAAAGTGGCCGGGAGTATAGGCGCTTTCAGATCGGGGTTCGAGCCTCGGACCCCGGGGGTGTCGGCTGTGGCACGCTCGCCAGGCTGGCGGCGAGACGCTGGCGCGGATCCTGGCGGAACAGCTGCTGCAGCTGCTCGTACACCGCTGGATAGTGCTCGCTGAGCAGGTCGGGGGCGCTGAAGAAGTACTCGCAGGCGACGGCGAAGAATTCCTCGGGGCTTTCCGCCGCATAGGGGTCGAGGACAGTCTGCGCATCCGGATCGGCATCGAGCTGGCGATTGAGGTCGTCGTAGGCGCTCTGCAAGGCGCTGGTCCAGGCGGCCTGGGGCATGTCCTCGTGCAGCGGCGGCTGGCCATTGCACAGGCCACCGGCGAGCAGGTCGATGAGGTGGGCGAATTCGTGGATGACCAGATTGTAGGCCTCCCAGCCGCCACTGGCCTGGATGCCGGGCCAGGCCAGCACCACCTGGCCGCGATCCCAGGCTTCGCCGTCGCGTTCCTCGTCCCACTCGTGTTCCAGGCCACCTTCGTCGCGATGGCGCTGCGGACTGACGAAGGCGTCCGGGTAGACGACGATCTCGCGGACATTGGGATAGAGCGCCGCTTCCGGCAGGTGCAGCAGCGGCAGCAGGGCCTGGGCGGCCAGCAGCAGGCGGTCGCCGTCGTCCAGTTCAAGACCCTGGAGCAGGGTGAGGCGCTTCTCGGCGAGAAACAGCACGCAGTGCTCGCGGAGCCAGGTGTCCTCGGCGGCACTCAGGCCATCGAGGAGCGGCAGGCGCTGACGCAGGCGCGCCCAGAGTTCATCGGCGATGGTGACCCGCTCCAGCAGGCGCCGCTCGCGCCAGGCGCGCCAGAAGCCCAAGGGCTCAGACTCCGCTCTGGACTGCGGCGCGCCGGCTCTTGATCAGGCCGAGGATCATCGGCAGCAGGGAGATGCCGATGATGGCCAGCACCATCAGGGTGAGATTCTGCTTGATGAAGGGCACGTTGCCGAAGAAGTAGCCCAGACTCACCAGACCGCCGACCCAGAGCAGCGAGCCGAGCACGCTGTAGCCGAGAAAGTAGGGGTAGTGCATGCGCCCGACCCCGGCGACGAAGGGGGCGAAGGTACGGATGATGGGCAGGAAGCGCGCCAGGGTGATGGTCTTGCCGCCGTGGTGCTCGTAGAAGGCCTGGGTGCGCAGCAGGTAGTCGCGGCGGAACACCTTGGAGTGGGGATTGCTGAACAGCTTGTCGCCGGCGAAGCGGCCGATCAGGTAATTGGTGCTGTCGCCCGTCACCGCAGCGAACATCAGCAGGCCGGCCAGCAGATAGGGGTCCATGTCGCCCAGAGCGGATAAAGCGCCGGCGATGAACAAAAGGGAGTCGCCAGGCAGGAAGGGCATGACCACCAGACCTGTCTCGCAAAAGATCACGGCGAAGAGGATGACGTAGATCCAGGTGCCGTACTGGGCTACCAACCCGCTGAGATAGACGTCGAGGTGCAGGATCAGATCGATCGGGTTGAATTCCATGGAGCGTGCCTACCGTGGTTGCGAGGGTCCGACGGCGATTATAAAGGCAGCCGGGACCGGGTTTTGTGGCCTGGTCGAGATCGGCGCCGGGAAAAAACGCCAGCCGCTCAGAGGTCACGGTAGGGCAAAGGTTCACTCCCGTGGCGTGGCAGCCACGGGAGTGGGGTGCTGGTTCTCAGCCCAGCGCCATGTCGATCACCACTCGGCCCTCGATGCCGCCTTCATGCATGCGGGCGAAGATGTCGTTGATGTTCTCCAGCGGCTCGGCGCTCACCGTGGCCTTGACCTTGCCTTCGCCGGCGAAGTCCAGCGCCTCCTGCAGGTCCAGGCGAGTGCCGACGATGGAGCCTCGTACCGTGGTGCCGTTGAGCACCATATCGAAGATCGACAGCGGGAAGTCACCCGGCGGCAGGCCGTTGAGGGCGATGGTGCCACCGCGACGGGTCATGCCGATGGCCTGTTCGAAGGCCTTGGGCGAAACCGCCGTGACCAGAGCGCCGTGGGCACCGCCGATCTCCTGCTTCAGGTAGGCCGCCGGATCCTGCTCGCGGGCGTTGACCGTGACCTCGGCGCCCAGCCGGCGGGCGAGGTCGAGCTTCCGGTCGTCCACATCCACCGCCGCCACGTTCAGGCCCATGGCCTGGGCGTACTGCACCGCCATGTGGCCGAGGCCGCCGATGCCGGAGATCACCACCCAGTTGCCCGGGCGGGTGTCGGTCATCTTCAGGCCCTTGTAGACGGTGACCCCGGCGCAGAGGATGGGCGCGATCTCGACGAAGCCGACGTTGTCCGGCAGGCGGCCGACGTAGCCGGCATCGGCCAGGGTGTATTCGGCGAAGCCGCCGTTCACCGAGTAGCCGGTGTTCTGCTGGGATTCACAGAGGGTCTCCCAGCCGCCCAGGCAGTGCTCGCAATGGCCACAGGTGGAATACAGCCAGGGCACCCCGACCCGGTCGCCTTCCTTGACATGGGTGACCCCGGCGCCCACCGCCACCACATGACCGACGCCTTCGTGACCGGGGATGAAGGGCGGATTGGGCTTGACCGGCCAATCGCCCTGGGCGGCATGCAAATCGGTGTGGCAGACGCCACTGGCGGCGATCTTGACCAGTACCTGGCCGGCGCCTGGGGTAGGCACCTCGACTTCGCGGAATTCCAGGGGTTTGCCAAAGGCGGTGACGACAGCGGCTTTCATTGTTTTGGGCATGACGAGTCCCTCATGGATGCATGATGCGTGGATGAAGCCAGACGGGGCCTGCGCCGGGACGCACCTGTCCACCGCGAGTGGCCGTTGCCTCTAGCGTCGGCCACCCACGGGGACGGGTGTTGATCCAGGTCAGGTGGGAGGCGCGTCCCTACTTCCTGCTGAGGCGCGCCATCCAGGCGTCGGCACCGATCACGAACTGCCGCGCTTCGGCCAAACTGCGTTGGAAATAGCCTCGGAATGCTCATTTACGCTGAGTAAACTGCGCTTGCTTGCCTATTTCCGCCTTGTTTGGCTCTAGCGCACCAGCCCGTGATTCGGCACCTAAAAGAAGCCCAGCGGATTGATGTCGTAGCTGACCAGCAGATTCTTGGTCTGCTGGTAGTGGTCGAGCATCATCTTGTGGGTTTCACGGCCGACGCCGGATTTCTTGTAGCCGCCGAAGGCGGCGTGGGCGGGATAGAGGTGGTAGCAGTTGGTCCAGACGCGGCCGGCCTTGATGCCGCGACCCATGCGGTAGGCGCGGTTGATGTCGCGGGTCCAGACGCCGGCGCCGAGGCCGAACTCGGTATCGTTGGCGATGGCCAGGGCCTCGGCTTCGTCCTTGAAGGTGGTGACGCCGATCACCGGGCCGAAGATCTCTTCCTGGAAGACGCGCATCTTGTTGTGGCCCTTGAGCAGGGTCGGCTGGATGTAATAGCCGCTGGCCAGGTCGCCCTGCAGCTTCTCGACGTTGCCGCCGGTGAGGAATTCGGCGCCTTCCTGACGGGCGATCTCCAGGTAGGAGACGATCTTCTCGAATTGCTGCTGGGAAGCCTGGGCGCCGACCATGGTCTCGGTATCCAGCGGATCGCCACGCTTGATCTGGGCGATCTTCTTCATCACCGCTTCCATGAAGGGGGCGTAGATGGATTCCTGCACCAGGGCGCGGGACGGGCAGGTGCAGACCTCGCCCTGGTTGAAGAAGCCCAGCACCAGACCTTCCGCGGCCTTCTCGATGAAGCTCGGCTCGGCCTGCATGATGTCTTCGAAGTAGATGTTGGGCGACTTGCCGCCCAGCTCCACGGTGCTGGGAATGATGTTCTTGGCCGCGCAGGAGAGGATGTGCGAACCCACCGGGGTGGAGCCGGTAAAGGCGATCTTGGCGATGCGGGTGCTGGTGGCCAGGGCCTCGCCGGCCTCCTTGCCATAGCCCTGCACCACGTTGAGCACACCGGGCGGCAGCAGGTCGCCGACGATCTCGGCGAACAGGGTGATGGACAGCGGCGTCTGCTCGGCGGGCTTGAGCACCACGCAGTTGCCGGCGGCCAGCGCCGGGGCCAGCTTCCAGGCGGCCATCAACAGCGGGAAGTTCCAGGGGATGATCTGGCCGACCACGCCCAGTGGCTCGTGGAAGTGATAGCTGGCGGTGTTGTCGTTGATCTCGGCGGCGCTGCCTTCCTGGGCGCGGATGCAGCCGGCGAAGTAGCGGAAGTGGTCGGCGGCCAGGGGCACGTCGGCGTTGAGCGTCTCACGCACCGCCTTGCCGTTGTCCCAGGTTTCGGCGACGGCCAGTTTTTCCAGGTTCTGTTCGATGCGGTCGGCGATCTTGAGCAGGATCAGCGAGCGGTCCTGCACCGAGGTGCGGCCCCAGGCATCGGCGGCGGCGTGGGCGGCGTCCAGGGCGCGTTCGATGTCGGCGGCGTCGGAACGGGGGAATTCACCGATCACCGAGCCGTTCACCGGGGAGGTGTTGGTGAAGTACTGGCCTTTCACCGGGGCGACGAATTCGCCGCCGATGTAGTTGCCGTAGCGGGCCTGCAGGGTCAGCAAGGCGTCTTGGGTGCCGGGAGCTGCGTAGCGCATGGTGGGTCTCCTGTTTGTTCTTGTATGAAGCGGCGCTCCGATCCTGAGCAAGGCGCGGGCCAAGTCGGGCGAACCCGCGTGGATGCGGCCTTGTGGACTTTTCCAGGGAGTGCCGTCACCTGTCACTGTGACAGAGGTGTCACCCCTTGGCGTGACAGCCTGTCACCTGGGGGTGACAGCGTGCGCAGTCCGACCGATTTGGCCTATGCTGGTGGCCGCGCAGACGCCCCCGCGGAGGACAACGACAATGGCCGCCACCCCGTCCGATCGTCATGCCAGCCAGGTGCTCGAACTCGCCCGCGGCGCTGTCCCTGACGGCCCGGCCAGCGATCCGGCCATCGCCCGCTCCTGGCGGCGCTGTCTCGACGAACACCAGCTCGACCCGGCCGCGCGCGTAGCGCCCTGGGTGCTGGAGCGCGCCCGCTTCGACGAGCACCGCCAGCGCCAGCAACGGGTCTTGCAGATCGCCCGCGGCCAGATGAATTCCCTGCACCAGCAACTGGGCGGCGCCGGCCATGCCGTGCTGCTCACCGATGCCCGCGGGCTGATCCTCGATTGCGTGACCGCCGACGCCGAGCGCGAGACCTTCCAGCAGGCCGGACTGTGGCTGGGCGCCGACTGGAGCGAAGCCTGTGAAGGCACCAACGGCATCGGCACCTGCGTGGTGGAGCGCCAGGCGCTGACCATCCATCGCGACGAACACTTTCGCAGTCGCCATACCCAGCTGACCTGCTCGGCCAGTCCGGTCTTCGATCCGGCCGGCGAGCTGCTGGCGGTGCTGGATGTCTCCAGCGCCCGCCAGGAAGCCTCGCGCCAGGGCCAGTTCCACACCATGGCGCTGGTCAATCTCTCGGCCAAGCTGATCGAGAGCTGCTATTTCCTCGACCGTTACGCCGCTGGCTACCTGCTGCGCTTCCATGCCCAGGCGGCCTATGTCGGCCTGCTCAGCGAAGGGCTGCTGGCCTTCGACGACGAGGGCCGCGTCCAGGCCGCCAACGAAACCGCGCTGATGCTGCTCGGCCTGGCGCGTAGTGCGGTGTTGGGGCAGCGGATGGAGGCCCTGTTCGAGCTACGGCTGGACGACCTGTTGGAGCGCGCCCGCCCGCACCCCAGCGCCTGCTGGGCACTGCGTGGTCGCCAGGGGCAGGGCTTCCACGGCCTGGTGCGCGGCCCTCAGGTGCGCCCGGTCACCCCGGTAGCGGTGCCCAAGACGCCCGTGCCCAGCGGTATCTGCCTGGCCGATCCGGCCCTGGCGCGGGATTTCACCCGGGCGCTCAAGGTCCTGGAGCGTGACGTGCCGGTGCTGCTGCATGGCGAGACCGGCACCGGCAAGGAAGCCTTCGCCAGCGCCCTGCACCGCGCCAGCAGCCGCGCCGGTCAGGCCTTCGTCGCGCTCAATTGCGCGGCCATTCCGGAGACGCTGATCGAAAGCGAGCTGTTCGGCTATCGTGGCGGCAGCTTCACCGGGGCGCGCAAGGAAGGTATGGCCGGCAAGCTGCAGCAGGCCGATGGCGGCATCCTCTTTCTCGACGAGATCGGCGACATGCCCCTGGCGCTGCAGACGCGTTTGCTCAGGGTGCTGGAAGAGCGCCAGGTGGTGCCCCTTGGCGGCGGCGCACCTCGCGCCCTGGACCTGCGCCTGGTCAGCGCCAGTCACCGTGATCTGGAAGCCCTGGTGGCCGCCGGCAGTTTTCGCGAAGACCTCTACTATCGCCTGCGCGGCCTGGTGGTGACCCTGCCGGCCCTGCGTGAGCGCAGTGACCGTGGCGAACTGCTCGATCTGCTGCTGGCCGAGGAGGCCCGCGGCGAGGCGATCCGTCTCGATCCGGCAGCCCGTGCCTGTCTGCTCGCCCAGCCCTGGCCTGGCAACGTCCGCCAGTTACGCACCGTGCTGCGCACCCTGGTGGCCCTGAGCGAAGACGGCCAGATCGGTCTGGACGAGCTACCCGCCGACTGCCGTGGCGCCCGGCTGCCGCTGCCGTCCAGCGCGGCGCCGGTCGACAGCGCCCGCGAGGAACTGCGTGCGGTGCTGGACGACTGCCACTGGCAGATGACTCGCGCCGCCAAGCGCCTGGGAGTGAGTCGCAACACCCTCTATCGTTGGCTGCATCAACACGGTCTGCAACGTCCGCAGGACTAACGCGCCGCCTTCTGGCAAAGATGAGCGATGCAAGGCGAGACGAACAGGCTGCCCTGGTAGGCGCCTGCCAGGGTGCGGCTGGCGACCAGGGTCCATAGCAGTGCAAGAAGCACTACCAGCACGGTGCCCAGGCCGGTAAAGAAGGGCGCCGCCAGGGCTTCCCCCAGGCGCAGGGTGGTCAGGGCATAGACACCCAGGGGAAAGGTGAAGCCCCACCAGCCCAGGTTGAAGGGCATGCCTTCACGGGCCTGGCGCTGGGTCACCAGTACGGCCAGCGCCAGCCACCAGAGCCCTAGTCCCCAGAGCAGCACCGCGCCCAACAGGCCCAGGCCTTGGGCGATCTCGCCGATTCCGGCCAGGCCATGGGCGGCAAACACTGTCGGTGCATCGGCGCCCAGTATCAGCAGGCCCAGGGCGCCGGTGGCGATCGGTCCCAACGCCAGCCAGCTCGACGCGGCCATGTTGGCCGGCGGCAGCTTGTGCAGCGCCAGGCGCAACAGCAGGATCACCAGCAGGCTCAAGGCGACCGGCACCGAATAGGCCCAGAGCACATAGCTGGCGACGAGCACCGTGAATTGCTCGCTGGTCGCCAGGTGCGGCACCAGCAGGCCGCCACTGGCGGCTGCCACCTCGGCGGCCACCACGGGCAGCAGCCAGACGGCGGTCATCTGGTCGATGCGGTGCGCCTGGCGGGTAAACATCAGATAGGGAATCAGCACCCCACAGACCAGGGCCATGGCCGCATCCAGCCACCAGAGGCCGAGCGCCAGGGGCAGCACCGCCTCGCCCCAGCGTGGCAGGCCGAATAGCAGCAGGCCGTTGATCAGGGTCGCCAGGCCCATGGGAATGGTGCCCAGGAACATGGAAACCGTGGCGTGGGCGAAGATCTCGCGGGCCTCGTGGTAGAACAGCAGCCAGCGGCCGGCATAGAGCCCGGCGAACAGGCTGAACAGCAGGGCATTGAACAGCCACAGGCCTTCGGCGAGGGCGTGCAGTCCGGGCAGCGGCAGAGGAAAGGCTGCCAGGGCGAGGGCCAGGATACCGGTGCCCATGGTCACGGCGAACCAGTGGGGGGTGAACTGGCGGATGACCTCCAGCGGGCGGTCGAGGTGGCGGAAGGGTTTGCACCCCTGGCGCAGGGCCAGGGCATCGGCAAGAGACATGGCAGGACTCCTGAAACGGGATGACCCTAGCCTAGGCAGGCAGCCTTATCATTGAAAGCGAAGCAATTTGAATAATTAATCCAAGGGGTAGATAAGTCGCTGTTCTCCCGGGCGATACGGCGCCTCACCGTCAGGGCGTGGCGACGTGCCCGATCTGGTTGACGCCCGCACCCCTGGCATCGCCCGGTTTGCTGTCCTTGAACCAGGCATCCGCGACGGCCATCGCTCCGGCCGCGCGGCCCCCCGTGCTAACCTTGCCGCCGTTCAATTTGCAGCGGAGCCCGCCTGTCATGCACATCCACATCCTCGGTATCTGCGGCACCTTCATGGGGTCGCTCGCGGTGCTGGCCAAGGAAGCCGGCCATCGCGTGACCGGCTCCGACGCCAACGTCTATCCGCCCATGAGTACCCAGCTGGAGGCCCAGGGCATCGAACTGACCCAGGGCTACGATCCGGCCCAACTCGATCCGGCCCCGGACCTGGTGGTGATCGGCAACGCCCTGTCGCGCGGCAATCCGGCGGTGGAATACGTGCTGGATAAGGGCCTGCCCTATGTCTCCGGTCCCCAGTGGTTGGCCGAGCACGTCTTGCAGGGCCGCTGGGTGCTGGCGGTCGCCGGGACCCATGGCAAGACCACCACCACCAGCATGCTGGCCTGGGTGCTGGAGCATGCCGGCATGAGCCCGGGCTTTCTCATCGGCGGGGTGCCACAGAATTTCGGCATCTCGGCGCGCCTGGGCGGCACGCCCTTCTTCGTGGTGGAAGCCGATGAATATGACAGCGCCTTCTTCGACAAGAGATCCAAGTTCGTCCACTACCGGCCGCGGACCACCATCCTCAACAACCTGGAATACGATCACGCGGACATCTTCCCGGATCTGGCAGCCATTGAGCGGCAGTTCCATCATCTGGTGCGGACCATTCCCAGCAGTGGCCTGGTCATCCATCCCACCGCCGAAACGGCCCTGGTGCGGGTGCTGGAGATGGGTTGCTGGACCCCGGTGCAGACCACCGGCGCAGGTGGTCAATGGCAGGCTCGCCTGCTGGCCGAGGACGGCTCGCGCTTCGAGGTGCTGTTCGACGGCGAGGTGCAGGGCACGGTGAACTGGGAACTGACCGGCCAGCACAACGTGGCCAATGCCCTGGCCACCCTGGCGGCGGCTCGTCATGTCGGGGTGGTGCCCGCTATGGGAGTCGCCGCCCTGAGCGAGTTCCGTAGCGTGAAGCGGCGCATGGAGAAGGTCGCCGAGGTGCGTGGGGTGACCGTCTACGACGACTTCGCCCACCATCCCACCGCCATCGCCACCACCCTGCAGGGGTTGCGCGCCCGGGTTGGCAGCGAGCGGATCATCGCCGTCATCGAGCCGCGCTCCAATTCCATGAAACTGGGCGCCCACCGCGACGGCCTGCCGGCCAGCGTCACCAGGGCCGACAGTGTGGTCTGGTACGCCCCGCCAAATCTGGGCTGGGACCTGGCCGGAACGGCCGAGGCCTGCGCCGTTCCGGCCGTGGTCTGCGACTCCCTGGAGGCCATCATCGAGCGCGTCAAGGCGGAACTGGACGGCCCCACCCATGTGGTGATCATGAGCAACGGCGGTTTCGGCGGTCTGCACGGCAAGCTGGCCGCGGCCCTGGAGCAGGCATGATGGCCGGCCCGGAACGTATCACCCTGGCACTGACTGGCGCCTCCGGCTCCCAGTACGGCCTGCGCCTGCTGGACTGCCTGGTGCAGGAGGAGCGCGAGGTGCACTTCCTCATCTCCAAGGCTGCACAACTGGTGATGGCCACCGAGACCGACGTGGTGCTGCCACCCAAGCCCCAGGCCATGCAGGCCTTTCTTACCGAATACACCGGCGCGGCCCCCGGCCAGGTACGGGTGTTCGGCCAGAGCGACTGGATGGCACCGCCGGCGTCCGGCTCCAGCGCCCCGGCGGCCATGGTGGTCTGCCCCTGTTCCACCGGCACCCTCTCGGCCATCGCCACCGGCGCCAGCAACAACCTCATCGAACGCGCCGCCGACGTGGCCCTCAAGGAACGCCGTCAGCTGGTGCTGGTGCCGCGTGAGTCACCGTTCTCCAGCATCCATCTGGAGAACATGCTCAAACTGTCCAACCTGGGGGTGACCATCCTGCCGGCCTCGCCGGGCTTCTACCACCAGCCGCAGACCCTCGACGACCTGGTGGACTTCGTGGTGGCACGCATCCTCAACACCCTGGGCATCCCCCAGGACATGCTGCCGCGCTGGGGCGAACATCACCTGTCCGGCAACGATGACTAGAATCGTGCGTCTCGGCCTGCTACTGACGGCCGTCCTGGCCCTTGGCGGCTGCGCTACGGTGCGTACCCTGGACGCCGCCAAGCCCGGCGCGCCGGTGGTCTATGCCGGTACCCGGCTGGATCTCTATGCGCTGCAGGGCGGCTGCTGCGCCCAGGAGCGCTTTGGCGCCGAGGCGCCGGCCTGGCCGGTGCTGGACCTGCCCGCCAGCGCCCTGCTCGATACCCTGCTGTTGCCGCTGTCCCTGCCGGCCGCTATCGGTGGGCGGGGCAGCGTGCGCGGCGGCCTCTAGAACGCCTTCAGCAACTCCCCGAGCCTGGCCATGGCCGCCTCGCTACGCGCGTCCCAGGGATGACCGCAATTGAGCCTGATGCAGTTTCGAAAACCCCGCTGCGCGGAAAAGATCGGTCCCGGCGCCAGGCTGATGCCCTCGGCCAGGGCCTGGCGATAGAGCGCCAGACTGTCCACCCGCTCGGGGAGTTCGAACCAGAGAAAGTAACCGCCCTGGGGCCGGCTGACGTGGGTGTCGGCGGGAAAGTAGCGCCGCGCCGCGGCCAGCATGGCCTGGCGCTGCCGATCGAGACTCAGCCGCAAGCGGCGTAGATGGCGGTCGTAGCCGCCGTGCTGCAGGTAGTCCGCCAGGGCGGCCTGGGCCGGCATCGAGGGGGTGATGGTGGTCATCAGCCGCAGCCGGGCGACGGCACCGGCCTGACGGCCGGCGGCGATCCAGCCGATGCGATAGCCGGGCGCCAGGCACTTGGAAAAGGAGCCGCAGTGCAGCACCAGGCCGTCACGGTCGAAGCGCTTGACCGGGCGGTGCGGTTCGCTGCCGCTGTAGAGCTCGGCATAGACGTCGTCTTCCAGCAGCGGCACCTGATGGCGTTGCAGCAGGCCATAGAGTCGCTGCTGGGCGCGGTCGTCGAGACTGACCCCGGTGGGATTCTGCAGGCCGCTCATGAACCAGCAGGCCTTGATCGGCAGGCGGCTCAGGGCCTCTTCCAGGGCATCCAGATTGAGGCCGCGCTCGGGGTCGACGGGAATCTCCACCGCCTTGAGCTGTAGCCGCTCCAATACCTGCAGGCTGGCGTAGAAGGCCGGGCTTTCCACCGCCACCAAATCGCCGGGACGGGTCAGGCTCTGCAGGCCCAGGTTGAGGGCCTCCAGGGCACCGTGGGTGATCACCAGCTCTTCGCCGACCTCGGGCATGCCGGCCAGGCCGTAGCGCCGGGCGATCTGCCGACGCAATTCGGGATGACCGGGGGTGACGTAGGCGGTGAGGTCCTGGGCGGGCAGGTCGCGCAGGCCGTGGGCCATGCTGCGGGCCAGCCGCGTCAGGGGAAACAGATCGGGACTGGGAAAGGCCGAGCCGAAGGGCACGATGTCCGGGTCCTGCAGCGACTGCAGCACCGAATAGACCAGATCGCTCACCGCCACCTCGGTGCCTTCCAGAGGGGTCAGCAAGGGCGCCGCGTCCCGCGCCCGAGCCGGTTCGCGGACGAAGTAGCCGGATCGCTCGCGCGCCTCGATCAGGCCGCGACTCTCCAGCAGGTAATAGGCCTGGAACACCGTGGAGGGGCTGATGCCGTGGGTCTGACTGGCGTTGCGCACCGACGGCAGGCGCTCGCCGGGGGCGAGGACGCCGCTGTTCATCAGGGTGGCGAGCTGGTCGGCGAATCGTTCGTAGCGCTTCATGCGAGGCCAGGGCAGGGGAGACCGTCACTATAGCGAGGCACCGGCCATCTGATCCGGTTTTTCATATGTCTACCTGCTGCTGTAACGCGAGCGCCTTGGGGCCTAAGCTTTATCCATCCCTTTCTGGCATCTCTCGGAGGCAGCCATGGACGATGGTATCTTCATGATTCTTTTCAGCCTGCTCGCACTCATCCTGCTTGGCGGCGGCTACTACGCCTGCGTCGTCTTGAACAAGGATCGGCGCGACGTCGAAAAGCACGATCAGCTGCGCTGATCGCCCACCTCGCAGACATCCACCCAGCGCGCCTCGCTGAGGGCGGCCAGCCGCTCGGGCGTGAGGCGCACGGCGCTGTGGATGGCGCCCGCGGCGGGTAGTACCTCGTCGAAGGCCTTGAGCGATTCGTCGCAGTAGACCGGCAGCGGGGTGGTCAGTCCGAACGGGCAGACGCCACCTACTGGATGTCCGGTGAGGCCTTCCACGGTAGCGGCATCGAGCAGCTTGGCCTTGCCACCAAAGGCGGCCTTGAGCTTGCGGTTGTCCAGTCGCGCATCGCCGCGGGCCACCAGCAGCAGCTGCTGATCCCCGACTTTCAAGCCCAGGGTCTTGGCGATGCGCCCGGGCTCCACGCCATGGGCGGCTGCCGCCAGGGTGACGGTTGCGGTACTGGTGGTGGCCTCGAGGATCTCGAGGTCGGGCGCGATGCGGGCAAGGTGCTGGCGGACGGAGTCGAGGCTCATGGGCGTTCCTGTGAGGGAAAAGTCCGACTCTCGACAATCCACCGCGCCTGCGTCAAGGCTGACTCAGCACTCCACGAAGGTCACGGCCAGGCCGCCGCGGGAGGTTTCCTTGTACTTGCTGTGCATGTCCGCACCGGTTTCCTTCATGGTGCGGATCACCTGGTCGAGGGAGATGAAGTGCTCGCCGTCACCGCGCAGGGCCATCTGGGCGGCGTTGATCGCCTTGACCGCGGCGATGGCGTTGCGCTCGATGCAGGGGACCTGCACCAGGCCTCCTACCGGGTCGCAGGTCAGCCCGAGGTTGTGCTCCAGACCGATCTCGGCGGCGTTCTCCAGTTGCGCGGGGCTGGCGCCCAGCACCTCGGCCAGGCCCGCGGCGGCCATGGCGCAGGCCGAACCGACCTCGCCCTGGCAACCCACCTCGGCGCCGGAGATGGAGGCGTTCTTCTTGCACAGGATGCCGACCGCGGCGGCGGCGAGCATGAAGCGCACCACGTCGTCGTCGCAGGCGTCGGGGTTGAATTTCATGTAGTACATCAGCACCGCCGGGATGATCCCGGCCGCACCGTTGGTGGGCGCGGTGACCATGCGGCCGCCGGCGGCGTTCTCCTCGTTCACCGCCAGGGCGAAGAGGTTGACCCACTCCATGGCGGAGAGGGTCGAGCCGATGACGTTGGGCTTGCCGATGGCCTGCAGACTCTGGTGCAGACGGGCGGCGCGGCGACGCACCTTGAGGCCGCCGGGCAGGATGCCTTCGTTGGCAAGGCCGTTCTGGACGCATTCGCGCATCACGTCCCAGATGCGCAGCAGGCCGCTGCGGATCTCCTCTTCGGAGCGCCAGCGCTTCTCGTTGGCCAGCATCAGCTCGGCCACGCCCAGGCCGTGGCTGCGGCACAGGTGCAGCAGCTCGGCGCCGCTGGAGAAGTCATAGGGCAGTTCTGTGGTGTCGTTGTCCAGCACGCCGCTGGCGGCCTGGGCGGCGTCGACCACGAAGCCGCCGCCGATGGAGTAGTAGGTCGCCTCGGCCACCTCGCCGGTGGCGCCAAAGGCGGTCAGGGTCATGGCGTTGGGGTGATAGGGCAGACTCTCGTCCAGCAGCAGCATGTCTTCCTGCCAATCGAAGTGGATCGCCTGGCGACCGGCCAGCAGCAGCTGACGTTCATTGCGCAGCGCTTCGATGCGTGGCTCCACGGCGGCAGGATCGACGCGATCCGGCCACTCGCCCATCAGGCCGATCAGGGTGGCGCGGTCGGTACCATGGCCGACGCCGGTGGCCGACAGCGAGCCATAGAGGCGCACCTCGACCCGCTTGACCTGTTCGAGCAGGCCTTCGTTGACCAGCCGCTGGGCGAAGAGGGCGCCGGCCCGCATCGGGCCCACGGTATGGGAACTGGACGGACCCACGCCGATTTTGAACAGGTCGAAGACGCTGATGGCCATGTCGGTAATCCCTGATTGAGCTTGAATGGTCGCCAGACAAGGTGCCGGCGGATGGCTCATAGTGGTGATAAGCCCTCAGCTCGCACAAACGAAAGCTTCTAAGCGATCCTTTAGCGGAACTCATCGATGAGCCGGATCCTCAATGCCCAAACCCAGGCCTGGTTACAGGTCTTCGCCTGCGCCGCTCGGCATCTGTCCTTCACGCGCTGCGCCGAAGAGCTGCACGTGACGCCCGGCGCCATCAGCCAGCAGATGCGCCAGCTGGAAGAGCGGCTGGGTTTCAAGCTGTTCCATCGCGTCGCGCGTGGCCTGGAGCTGACCGCCGAGGGCCAGCGCCTGGCGACCACCCTGAATCAGGCCTACGGGCTGATCGATGCCGAATTGCGCCGTCTCAACGCCGGTCAGTTCGGCGGCGTGGTGCGGCTCCGGTCGATTCCCTCGTTCCTGGGCAAATGGCTGACCCCGCGGCTGCCGCGCCTACAGGCCCGCTTTCCCGATCTGCAATTGCGCCTGGTGGCCGAGGACAGCAGCTGGTCGCTGCGCGAGGGCGAATTCGACCTGGCCATCGACCTGAACGACGGCAGCTATCCGGGCCTGGCCTCGACGCCGCTGATGGAGGAGGAGATCTTTCCAGTCTGCGCCCCCAGTCTGCTGGCGGGACGCCCGCCACTGGAGCGACCGGAGGACCTGGAGTTCTATCCGCTGCTGCATGACATCACCGCCTGGCGCGGCAGCTACGAATACGCCGAATGGGAGTTCTATCTGGCCAGCATCGGCGCCCCGGCGCTGGACGTGCGGCGGGGCCATACCTTCAACCGCAACCACCTGACCATCGAAGCGGCCATCGCCGGCATGGGCGTGGCCATCGCCCGCCGCGCCCTGATCACCGACGAACTGGCTCGTGGTGTGCTGGTGGTGCCGCCCTTCGGTCGTTCCGTGCCGGCGCACAAGAGGTACATGCTGCTCTATGCCCAGGGTGCCCTGGCTGACCCGCGCCTGCGCGCCCTGCACGACTGGCTGGTGCAGGAGGTGGATCAGATGGTGCTGGCGCAGCCGGCTTAGGAGCGGTCCACGACCGCGATAGGATGCACCCAGGCCCGGTAGCGAGGGCTAACGACACAAGCCTGAATGAGTGAGGGGATCGCGGCCATGGGCCGCTCCTACAGGCTATCGTAGGTTGGGTTGAGCGCAGCGAAGCCCAACAGTGTTTGCCTCGGCACCGGCATGTTGGGCTTCGACGATGGAGCCTTCTCAGCCCAACCTACGGTCGATAGCGGCCAAGCCTTCAACGCCCCAGTTTGCGCAACTCGTCCGATTCAACCACTCGCACGCCCTTGCCTTCTTCCAGAGCCAGGCGCCACAGCGCCCGGGCCAGGACGGCGGCTTCGATGCCGTGCCACTTGCCCGGCAGCCACTGCGACAGCGGGGCGGCCAGGCGCTCGCCCAGGCGTTCTTCCTGGCGCTGGCCGATCAGCAGTGACGGCCGTGCCAGGGTCAGTTGCGTCCAGCCCTGGGCGCGCAGGGCCTCTTCCAGCTCGCCCTTGACCTTGTTGTAGAAGATCGAGGACTGCGGATCGGCGCCGATGGCGCTGACCACGATGTAGTGGCGGGCGCCCAGTTCCAGGGCGCGCTGGCCGACTGCCAGGGGCAGGCCGTAGTCCACGGCGCGAAAGGCGGCTTCGGAACCGGCCTGCTTCATGGTGGTGCCCAGGCAGCAGAAGGCCACGTCCAGCGGGCCCTCCAGGGTCGGCAGCAGGCTGTTGAGGTCACCTACCGGGTTGTCCAGCCGGGCGTGTTCCGCCAGCGGACGGCGCGTCGGCGCCAGCACCCGGGGTACCGTCGGCTCGTTGAGGAGGCGGTCGAGCAGGTGTTCGCCGGTCAGGCCAGTGGCGCCGGCGATGAGGGCATGCTGAGGCGTCAGGTACACGGGGCTCTCCTTGTAGCGGCGACCGCTGATGTCAGGTTGGACCTCAGGCGTTCCGGTTGTTCGTCAAGGCCCTGGGCGAAAGCCGCACTCAGCGGCTCGCACGCCAGGCGCGCCACTTCTGCAGCACGGCAGGCGGCGCCCAGAGCTGGGGCTCGGACGGATCGAAGCCTTCGGTCTTCTCGCGCACCGACACGGTGTCGCGAGCGCGCTGGAAGGCCTGCTCGGGATCGTCGGTGTGCTGGAAGGCCTCGGCGAACAGGGCACGGCCGAAGTAGGTGAAGTCGGCTTCGTCGGTGCAGCCGAAAGAGGTGCGATCGGCCTTAGAGGCGGTCATCACCAGGGTATGGTCGTCCTGCAATTGCGGGATGAAGCCGCCGCTGTAGCAGCTGGAGACGATGATCAGCTTGTCGCGGCCGCGCAGGGGCGCGAGCAGGCGGCCCAGCTCCGCGGCCGGCAGGCTGGAGAGGTCCAGGCCCGGTTGGGAGAGCACCAGCTGATGGTCGGCCGAGCCGTGGCTGGTCAGGTAGATGAGGATCAGGTCTTCGGGACCGGTGCGCTGGGCAAGGGCCTGCAGACTCTGGTAGAGATTCTCGCGGGTGGCCAGCGGATGGTCGCTGCGGATGTCCTTGGCGTTGATCAGGTGGACGACATCGCGGGCGCCCCAGGTGGTGGTCAGGAAGTTGGCCACGTAGTTGGCTTCGCGCTGGAATACGCCCTGACCGCCGTCACCGGCCAGCACCAGGCCATAGAGTTCGGTGGCGGAGGTGGAGGCCGGGATCTGCTGCAGCTCCTGGTCGAGCACCTTGCCCTGGTCGAGCAGGGCGCGCTCCAGGGGATCGGCGATGTATTGGCCCTGGTCGTCGCGGATGCGTTTGCCGCCCTCCCAGAGACCACGTTCGATCTGGCCGTCGGCGCCGGTCAGGACGCCCATGCCGGCATAGACGCCATCGGCGAAGTTGCCGCGATAGACGCTGCCGTCGCTGTTGGTGAGCACACCCTGGCCGTCGAACTTCCAGTTGCGGAAGGCGCCGCGATACTGGCTGCTGTCGCTGCCGACGAATTCGCCGTTACCGGTCAGCTCGCCGCCACTGAAGCGCCCGCGCCAGAGATCGCCACCAGCGCTGCGATAGACGCCGGCTCCTTCGAACTGGTCGTCGACGAATTCGCCGTCATAGCGATCGCCACCCGGCTCCTGCCACTGGCCGACGCCATTGAGGTGGCCGTCGTTGAAGGTGCCGATGGTCTGGGTGCCGTCGCTGTCGAGCTTGGAGCCCTGGCCCTGCATGCGGCCGTTGACGAAGCTGCCGTGGTACTCCCAGCCGCTGCTGCTGATCAGATTGCCCTGGCCATGGTAGAGACCGCGGCGAAAGGTGCCCTGGTAGTAGGTACCGTCGGCGAATTGCTGTTCGCCGGGGCCTTCGGCCAGGCCATCCTTGAAGCGACCCTTGAGCCAGTTGCCGTTGGGCCACTCGATGCGGCCGCTGCCGTTGAGCAAGCCGCTGACGATCTCGCCGGTATAGACCCCGCCATCGGGCAGCCTCACGCTGCTCGCGTTGGGCGCTGCCTGGACAGCGCAGGCCGCCAGCAACAGCGCGGCGAGAGCGAGACGGGGCAGGAGGGCGCTCATAGGTGGGGTCGGGCGGGCGCGTCAACGCGCCTCGAGCCGAACCAGGTGACGCTCCAGCGTCGCGGAGTAGGGTTCCAGGAGACGTTCCACGCAACTGGCCCCGGCGGGGCTGGCGATGGTGCGGATACGGGCGCGTTTACGCAGCAGCTCGTCCTCGGCGATGCTCTGCTCGACCAGCAACAGGTTGCGACTGTGGCGACTCAGCGCCTGGGCATTGCGTACGGTGGTGTTTTCCAGCAATTGGGCGAGCTCCAGGCCGGCGAGGCGTTCGCCCTGCGTCAGACCCAACTGCAGCTGCAGGGTTGCACCGCTGCCGACCACTTCCACCTGCAGCGCGTGACCGAGGGCGCGCATGATCTCGCCGCAGCAGAGCGCGCGGGTCAGGTAGTCATCGTCGTCGCTGCGCTCGTGGAAGAGGATCAGGCTGCCGCCGTCCTTGAGTGTGTGGAGTTCGCCGTCATAGAGCTCGGTGGCCTGCTGCAGGCAGTCGCGATAGCGCTCCAGCAGCTGTTCGAGGCGGCTGCGCGGCAGCCGGCTGAGCTGGTCCTGGGCGCCGAGCTGGATGGCCAGCACCGCGGAGGTAACGATGTCGGGCTCGGTGGGCACTACCGGGGCCGGCGTGGGCGGCGGCTCGGTGAAGGAGTCCGGTACCAGATCGGCAAAGGCATCGGCGTCCAGTTCGTTGTCGGCATCCGCCGCAGGCGCCTTGCGGGCAGCCGGTTTGGCAGCGGGAGCCTTGCGTGCGGGCGGCGGCTTGACGCTCAGGCCACCCTGTTCGTCGGCGAAGGGATCGTCGTCCTCGGCCACTTCCGCCTTGGGCGGCTTGGGCGGGACCAGGCGGCTCTGCAGTTGGCGCGCCAGGTCGCCCAGTTCGTCGAGGCGGCCGGCGCCCGGTGCGGGATCGTCGGGATCGCGCAGCCAGACGCGCAGTTCCAGCAGCGGAATCGACAGCTGGCGCCCGAGCCGCAGACTGAGGATCAGGGTCAGGCCCAGCAGGATCAGCCCCAAGAGACCCATGTTCTGCAGGCTGATCATCATCGGCTGCTGGAACTGGTCCATGTCCAGCGCCAGGCGCACCTGGCCGGCGGTAACGTCCTGGAAGCGGATCGGCGTGCTGTAGATGCCCTCGGTGGCGGTCAGCAGGCCCTGGCTCGGGCGGGTGCCGGACTCGGCCAGCACCCGGTTGTCCGGGCTGTAGACCGCGGCATGGGCCACCAGCGGATTGCGCGCCAGGTTGCTGAGCAGCACATTGAGGCTGAGGTTGTCGTTGGCCACCAGCAGTTCGGCGGCGGAGTTGGCCGTCTGGGTCACCAGGCTCTGACCGACGGCGTCGGCCTGCTGCTGCATGGCATGGCGGAACTGCATGCTCATGATGCCGGCATAGATCACCAGAGCGGCCGCCACCAGCAGCAGGCTGTGGGAAACGATGCGCAAGGCCACCGGCACACGACGCTGGCGCAGGGCTCGGTAGATCAGCAGGAAGAAATTATCGGGCTTGACGGTCGCGGGGCGGGTCACAGAAATCGTTTCTTTGGACAAAAAATGTGCGGCCAGTATAACCAGCGGGCCAGGGGCGCGAAAACGGCGAATGCAGGGCTTCGCCCGCAAAAGAGGCCGGCGGTGGACTCCCGCCGCCAGCCGGTGCCCATGGCTCGGCACCGCCGGGGCGAAAGGGTAGACTGCGCGCTTTTCCGCGAGGGGATCGCCATGCAAGACGTTATCGGACTCCAGGCCGTAGGCATCCTGCCCGCCGACTGGTTGGCTGCGCTCACCGGCGCCCTGGCCGCGGCCGGTGCCCGGCTGGAATCGCTGCAGCAGCAGGGTCTGGACAACAGTGCCGCGGTGACCCTGCTGGTCAGCCCGGCCAGTGCCGGCGCCGCGCTGGGGCATGCACTGCAGGCCCTGGGGCTGCAGGTGGCGCCCCTGGCGCAGCTGGCACCGGACAGCGGCGAAGCCCATGTCCTGACGCTGATGGGCCGCAGCCTGGCCGATCTGCCGCTGACCCGGCTGGCCGCGCTGTGCCGCGAGCAGGGCCTGAACATCCACGCCATCCGCGCCCTGAGCGAGCCGGGCGCGACCGCGCGCGCCGCCCTGGAGCTGCGCGTCACCGGCGAGCCGCACGAGCCCCAGGCCCTGCGCGCGGGCCTGCTGGCACTGGCCCAGGAAGGCCAGGCCGACATCGGCTGGCAGCCCGACGACCTGCAGCGGCAGCATCGCCGGCTGGCGGTGTTCGACATGGACAGCACCCTGATCCAGGCCGAGGTCATCGACGAACTGGCCAAGGCCGCCGGTATCGGCGAGCGGGTGGCGGCCATCACCGAGCGGGCCATGCGCGGCGAGATCGACTTCCGCGCCAGCTTCACGGAGCGCATGGCGCTGCTGCAGGGCCTGTCCGAGGAGGTGCTGGAAGACATCGGTGCCGGGCTGCGTCTGACTGAGGGCGCCGAGCGGCTGTTCGCCGAGCTGAAGCGGCTGGGCTACAAAACCGCCATCCTCTCCGGCGGCTTCACCTACTTCGCCCGCCAGGTGCAGGCGCGGCTGGGCATCGACTACGTCTATGCCAACGAACTGGAGATCGTCGACGGCAAGCTGACCGGCCGCGCCGTCGAGCCCATCGTCGATGCCCAGCGCAAGGCCGATCTGCTGCAGGAACTGGCCAGCCGTGAGGGCCTGACGCTGGAGCAGACCATCGCCGTGGGCGATGGTGCCAACGACCTGCCGATGCTGGCCCTGGCCGGTCTGGGCGTGGCCTTTCGCGCCAAACCGCTGGTGCGCCAGTCCGCGCGCCAGTCGGTGAGCGTGCTGGGCCTGGATGGCGTGCTCTATCTGCTGGGCGTGGAAGATCGGCTTACCCAGGGCTGAGCCTCCCAGCGGCCATCGCGGTCCGCCGCTGCGGCCGCTCCTACGCCTACATCAAACACCCGTAGGAGCGGCCCATGGCCGCGATCATGCCGTAGGTTCAGCCGCCGCTGCGGCAGCCCATGGCCGCGATGAACCTGTCCCAGGCTGGGTCGCTGCTACTCGGCATGGAACTCGTAGTCCATCGCCTGGCTGGGCTCCTGCAGGTAGTAGCCCTGGATGAAGTGCACCCCGACCTGCCAGAGCTGAGCCAGCACGCTGGCGCTCTCGACGAAAGGGGCGATGGTCTGGACATTCTGGGCGCTGAGCTCGGCGACGAGGGCCTTGAGGCGCTCCTGGTGGTCCGGTTGCGCCAGGTCCTTGATCAGCTTGCCCGACAGCTTGACGTAATCCGGTACCAGCAGGCGCAGCGCCGCCAGCGGCGGATCACCGGCGGCAAAACCGCTCAGGGTGACCGGATGACCCTGGCGACGTAGCCGCTGCGCCATGGCCAGGGCCTGCTCCGGCTGGGCCAGCAGGTCCTCCTCGCTGAGCTGGAAGATCACCGCCTCGGCGTCCAGCTGCTGCGCCTGCAGGGTTTCCCTCAGCCAGGGCAACAATTCCAGATCGCCCAGGGTCGCGCCCGAGAGGTGCACGAAGATGCGCGTGCCGTGGCCGCGCGCGCGGTGTTCGCCCAGCTGGCGCACCGCCTGGTGGATCACCCAGCGATCGATCTGGCCGCTCAGGCCGCTGTCACGGGCGGTGCGGGCGAATTCGGCCGGTGAGACCTCCTCACCCTGGGGGTTGATCAGCCGCAGCAGGGCTTCGTAGTACTCGTGACTGCCGCCGCGCAAGCCGATCACCGGCTGGAACAGCAGGCGAAAGCCGTTCTGCTGCAAGGCCTGCTTGACCATGGCCACCAGGTTGCCGCGATTGGCGGCGGCGGCCAGCTCTTCCTGGGGGTCGTAGCGTTTGCAGGCGTTGCCGCCCCGTTGGGCGACCTGGCGCGCGGAACGGTGCGCCCGGTCCACCAGGTCGCCGGCGCTCTTGGTATGGCTGTCCAGGCTGACCACACCGATGGAATAGCTGATGGCCAGATTACGTCCGGCCAGGGCCAGCGGCTGGCGCTCCTGACGGCCGAGCAGGCGCTCGAAGGCGCTGTCCAGGCTGGCGTCGGCCGCCTGGGGCAGGAGAACGGTAAAGGCATCGTCGGCGAAGCGCGACAGGGTCACCAGGGTGCCGAAGTGCTCGCTCAGGCGCTCGGCCAGGGCCACCAGCAACTCGTCCATGGCGCCTATGCCCAGCTCGGCCAGCAGGGTCGGATAGCGATCGATGCTCAGGTAGGCGAAGCTGGCCGGCGCGCCGAGCCGGGCGCGCTCCAGGGCGTCTTCGAGCAATTCGAGCATGCGGCTGCGATTGAGCAGCCCAGTCAGGGTATCCTGGAAGCGCACCTCGCGCAGCTGTTCCTCGAGGGCCTCGGCGGCCGGGGCCGCGCGCTCCTCGCGCAGGTGCAACTGCACGCAGGGTTCGTCGAGATAGATGGCTGGCGTCAGGCGCAGGTGCACGCCGAGGGTGCTGCCGTCCTGGCGGACGCACCGGCAATCCAGTTCGAGGGGGCTGGGAGCGTCGCGCAACTGACGGAAGGCCTCGCGCAGCGCCGGCTGGTCGGCGGCGGCGATGAGGTCCATCAGCGGCGTGATTTCCAGGTCTTCCGCGGAGGGATAACCCAGCAGCTCCACATAGGCCGAGTTCACGTGGATATGCAGGCCGTCGTGGACATAGGCCACCGCATCCACGGCATTGGCCAACAGCAGCTGGCAGCGCTGCTCGGCTTCGGCCAGGGCCTGTTCCAGGCGCCGGCGTTCATGACGCTCGGCCAGATTGCCCAGTTCGCGCAGGCTGGCCAGCAGCAGGTGCTCGTCGTTGTCGCTGGCGATGCCGTCGCGGGCGCCCAGGCGCAGGGCTTCGAGCACCGCCGTGGGCTCCTCGGGTGCCACCCGCTGGATAACGGCGAGCTGAGGCGCCCGACGGCGCAAGAGACGCAGGGCGGCCAGGCTGTCGAGCTCAGGAGAAGGTGGGGCGAGGATGGCGAGGTCCCAGGATTGGGACAGGAGTTCGTCGAGATCCGCGGGGTCGGCCAGACGGTGGGCCCGCGTTGCCCGTCCGGCATTGCGGAACAGGCTGACCAGACGTTCCGCCTCGTTCTGCGATGCTTCGAGCAGCAACAGGCGGATCGCACTGTGTTCGGCAGCCATGGTCTACTCGCACCCTGGCGATAACGACAATCCCTCGAAGCTACAGAGACTTCCACAGCGAGTCAAAGTCTTCCTCCAGCCGCGCACTACCACTCGAAGGCCCTCCGTTAGGCTGAGCTCCGGTCTGTTCCAGCAGATGATATTCGAAGACGCTGAAGCTGACCGTCATGCTGCGGCGCCGGTCGAGCATGCCACGCTGTTCGTTACCCTGTTGATTGATCTGCACCTTGCTGCCTTCCTGGAAGGGCAGGCGCGGCGCGATCAGCGTCGGCGCCTGATCGATGGCCTTGATCTCCGGCAGCAGCAGCGCACGCAGGTACTGGCTGTTCTGCTCGGCCTTGCGCAGCAGCTGCAGACCGCAGGGCCGCGCGGTGGGCGCCAGCAGTTCGACGCCCATCTGGGTGCCACTGCCGGGCACCTGGCGTACCCAGCGCACCACCGCCGGGCCCCAGTTGTGATCCTCGGGCAGGCGCACGCCGAGCAGTTCACCGGCCTGTAACTGTTCGGGCACTTCGCCGCTCCAGCTCAGGCAATAGCCACCGGGACTGTGGTTGACCACCTGTACCGCATGGATCGGAAAGGCCGGACTGGCTGCCTCGCCGTCGCCGGGCAACACGTCGTAGTGGATTTCCTCCAAGGCCTCGGTGCTCCAGTCCAGGGCATCGGACGCCCGGGTGTCGGCATCGAAGGCCAGCGACCAGACGTCTTCCTTGGGTTTGGGGGCAAAGGTTTCCGGGGCCGCCGCGGCCGACAGCCGCAGGGTGTCGGCGAACACCTGGCCACCCGCGAGTTGGTAGTGCAGGGCACTCATGCCGATGCAGACCTGTACCTGGCCCTGACCGGGCATGCGCTGGAAGGCACGATCCGCCTCCTGCCCCCAGGCCCCGACCAGGTGTTGCAGCAGATCCAAAGACAGATCGCCGTGCACCGGCAGGCGCGCGCGTGGTCGCTGTTCCGGCGCCAGGGCCAGATAGTCCTCGATGGCCTGCACCAGCTGCTGCGGGGCGAGCCCCAGGAGGCCACTGAGGTTGGCTTCGCGCAGCAATGAGCGATAGCGCGGCGGGGCGTCGATCTGTGGCGCCACCACCATCAGGGTACCGTTCTGCTCGGGGCCTTGCAGGCGGATCAAGCCGGCCCAGTCGTCCAGGTGCAGGGTCAGCTGGGCGATGTGGCTCTGGCGCAGCTGGTTGCAGCGGGCGGCGCCAAACAGCAGGGCGGCGCCATAGGCCTGGGTGATGGTCTGGCTGCCGTCGCCGGGCAGCAGCTCATCGCGAATTTTCTGGTTGTGCAGGCCAGTGGTCACCGCCAGCCGATAGAGTTGATGCAGCTCCAGCCAGAGGTTGTCGTGAACCGGTGTATAGAGCTGGGCGGCGCGGATCAGCGGCCCGAGCAGGGCGCGCAGGGCGCGCTGGATGGCGGTGGCGAGCAGCGTGCTGCGTTCGCCGCGCTCGCTTTCCTCGACCACGATCAGCTTGTAGCCGGCAGCCAGCAGGTTCTGCAGGGCCTGGCAGAGATTGGCGACCTTGCGCGAGCGCTCGTCGAGCACGATGGCTTGATTGAGCACATGACGTTCGAGCAACTGGCAGACCCGCTGCACGTCCGGGCGCAGGGATTCGAGCAGGCGCAGCCGGGCTTCCGGTGTCAGAATCAGCCGATTGAGCTCCAGCAGCCCCTGATAGAGCAGCCGGGCGAATTCGCCCAGCTTGGCTCGCGGCAACTGCTCCAGCCAGCGCTTGAGGCCGGCTGGCGTGGCGTCACAAAACGTCAGGCTGCGCTGATCGGGCGTCGGTACCCGCAACATGAGCTGTGGCCTTTTGCTATCCATTCGCCGCGCGCACTCCTGTTTCGATGGGCAATGAACCGCGCATCTAGGCGAGAGACCCTGGCTCGGAAACGGTGGTCAAGGGGGCCGGCGTGGTCGGAACCCCCAGCAGTTGCCCCATGTTGACGGTGGACAGGGCGCCGAGTTCAGCGGACCAGTTCACCGCGTCCGGACCGAACAGCACGATGGCGGTGGAGCCCAGCTTGAAGCGACCCAGCTCGTCGCCGGTGTGCAGGGTGATGGGCGCACGCGCGGCCTCGTCGTAGGCGAAACGCTTGAGTTCGCGCTTGGGTGGCGTGACCAGGCCGGCCCAGACCGTCTCGATGCTGGCGACGATCATGGCACCGACCAGGATGACCGCCATGGGGCCCACGGCGGTATCGAAGATGCAGACCACCCGCTCGTTGCGGGCGAACAGCTCGGGCACGTTCTCGGCGGTGAGCTGGTTGACCGAGAAGATGCGCCCGGGCACATAGACCATCTCCTTCAGGGTCCCGGTGAGCGGCATGTGCACCCGGTGGTAGTCCTTGGGTGACAGGTAGATGGTGGCGAAATGGCCGCCCATGAAGGGCGCGGCGCGCAGGCCGTCGCCACCCAGCAGCTCCAGCAGGCTGTAGCTGTGGCCCTTGGCCTGGAAGATGCGGCCGTGCTCGATGCGGCCGAGCTGGCTGATGGCACCGTCGCTGGGGCTGACCACCACGCCGGGCTCGGCTGGCAGCGGGCGGGCACCGGGCTTGAGGGCGCGGGTGAAGAAAGCGTTGAAGTTCTCGTAGGCGGTGGGGTCTTCCACCTGGGCCTGGCGCATGTCGACGTCATAGTGACGGACGAACCAGCGGGTCAGCAGATTCTTGAACCAGGGCGCCCGGCACTCGGCGAAGCCACCGATCACCCGCGACAGCAGATGGTGCGGCAGCAGGTGCTGGGCAAGGATGAACAGTCGGTCTTGCAGTTTCATGAGAGGTCCTTGGCAGTCATTCGATGGGGGTTTCGGGGTGGTTGCCCCATTCGCCCCAGGAGCCGGCATAGGCTTTCACGCGCGGATAGCCCAAGGCCTTGGCCGCGAGGTAGGTGAAGCCGGATCGGTGATGGGTCTGGCAGTGGGTGATGATTTCCTTGTCGCGGGTGATGCCCAGGCCCTCCAGTTCGGCGGCCAGGTCTTCGCGAATGCGCAACTGGCGCTCGCGATCCATGCCAGCGGTCCACTCGAAGTTGATCGCGCCGGGGATGTGGCCGCCGCGGGCGGTCAGCACCTTCTCGCCGCGGTATTCATCGGCGCCACGGGCGTCCCAGATGGCCAGGTCTTCGGCGCCCAACCGGCTCTGCAGATAGGCCCGGCTGGCGGTGGGCTCCTCTTGCAGGGTCAGGGCGACCGGTGCGCCCGCCGCAGCGGGTACCTCGGTGCTCAGCGGCAGGCCGGCGGCGATCCAGCCCTGGCGCCCACCGTTGAGGTAGTGATAGTGGCCGTGCCCGATGACATCGAGCAGCCAGATGAAGCGTCCGGCCCAGCCGCCGCCTTCGTCGTCATAGACCACGTAGACGGCCTCGTCGCGCTGGCCCAGTTCACCGAACAGCTGTTCCAGGTCCGCCTGGGCCGGCAGCAGGCCGGGCGCCGGCTTGCTGCCCAGCTGGGTGCGGGCGGGCGTGACATGGCGCGCGCCGGGCAGATGCCCTTCGGCATAGTGGGCGGCGCTGCAGAGATCCACCAGGATGAGTTCGGGCGCATCCAGGCGCGCCGCGAGATCGGCCGGTTCGATCAGCAGGGGCAAGGCGGAAAAGGGCATCGCGGATTTCCCGTCGGTCCGTAGAAGGTGAAGTGTACCGAGGTTGACCGGCCAGCGTCAGGCCGGTCGTGCCCGCGGACGATTGGCGAAGGTGCCAATGGCGCGCTCGATGCAGGTGAAGGTCTTGTCCAGCGCCGCGGTCCGGCGGGGATCCGCTGGCTGTAGTTCGCTGTCCAGGATCGCCAGCAGCACCACCCGTTCGCCAAAGCCCAGACTGCGCAGCCAGAGCCGCTCGTTGCTGAACAGTCGGCGCAGATCGGCGGGCAGGTGCGGCGCGAAGCGCGCTCGGTTGCCGTCATCGATGCGTAACTGGCCGGGGCTGCCGAACAGCTTGGCCAGCAGCGGGTGGCTGGCGATATCCAGTTGCAGGCCGGGGGCGTCGTCCAGGCCGTGGTGCAACTGGACATTGCCCTTCTGGCCGTTGCGATCCGGGGTCAGCAACAGCAGCCGCGGCAGGCCGCAGGCCGCCAGCGCCTGGCGGGCGCAATCGAACAGCTGGGGCAGGGTGGCGAAGGCGCTGGGCGTGTGCAGCAGCTGCTCGCAGAGCCCGCGCCAGCGCTGTGCCTGACTCTCGCTGGCGACCTGTACCCGGGGCACCGGCTTGAGGCGCCGTTCGCCCGGTGGCCAGACCAGGCCTTCCGCCGGATGCCAAAGGCCGGGTCGGGCATGGCGCTGGGCATCCTGCACCGCCAGCTCATGGCTGCGACTCTGCACCCGTGCCAGCGGCAGTTGCAGATAGAGGGCACTGAAACGCTGCCAGCGCAGGGTATGAGAACCATCCCAGGCATGGTGGCTGGCCAGGGCCAGACCGTTGGCCAGCAGGATGGTGTTGCCGGGATGGGTCAGCCAGCGGCGCAGATTGGGAGCTTCGTCGAGGCGCTGCTGCTGTTCGAGGGGATCGTCGCCATGGGCGATGTGCAGCGCCCTGACCAGTTGCCGGCGATCCTGGTCCAGCAGGCGATAGCCTTCGACGATCCACTCGGGCAACTGCCAGTGACGGGCCAGCGCCTGGCACAGGCGGATCGCCGGCACGCCGAGCAGTTCGCGCTCGACTTTGAGCGCCGGTTCGCCTTCGCCCAGCACCCGCCGTTCCCATTCCTCGAAGAGTTCCGGATAACGGGTCGCCAGCGGCCAGAGGGGCGCCAGAAAGAGCAGGGCGGCCAGGCGGATGTCCGGCCACAACCGCGCCAGGGGCACGCCGAACAGGCCCAGCCCCAGGGTCATGGCGTGCTGGCTGACCAGGCACAGCTGCCGCAGCGGACGCGGCAGGCGCTCCTCGGGCAGGGTCGGCTGGCGGGCGATCAGGTACTCCGCCGGCCCGAGACCGACGCGGCCGAGCACGGCTTCCAGACTGGCGGCCGGATCGCCGAGGCTGGCATGGCCGCGATTGGCCTCGCGCAGCAGGGCCAGCGCCAGGGGGGGTGACTCGCAGAGCCGTTCGGCGATCTCATGCAACGCCAGACGGCCATCGGCCAGGGCGCGGCGCAGACGCTCCGCGGTGGCGGTGGCCACCGGTAGGCGTACGCCTTCCAGGTGTTTGACCCAGTCTTCGACGGTGTTCGGGCGGCTGGACATACGACGGTCGCCTTGAAATTTGATGAAAGGCCTTCAGTCCGGGGCGCCGGGTCCGATAAAGGGGACGTGAGGGCAGATCCCCGGCTCAATTTTCCTTAGCACACAGTATTCCCAACCATGGCAAAAATCATCGGCATCATCGTGATATTCGCGGCTGTCCTCGGCGGCTACATTCTCGCGCATGGCAAGATCGCTGCGATCATCCAGCCGCTCGAGGTCCTGATCATCGGCGGTGCCGCCCTGGGGGCCTTTCTGCAGGCCAACCCGGGCAGCACCTTCATGCAGGTGTTCAAGAAGTCGCTGAAGATGTTTGGCAATCGCTTCACCCACGCCTTCTACCTGGACGTGCTCAAGCTGCTCTACGAGATCCTCAACAAGAGCCGGCGCGAGGGCATGATGTCCATCGAGGCGGACGTCGAGGATCCCAAGGCCAGTCCGATCTTCAGCAAGTACCCGAACATCCTCAAGGATGAGCGGATGACCGCCTACGTCGCCGACTACCTGCGGCTGATGTCCTCCGGCAACATGGCCCCCCACGAGCTGGAAGGCCTGTTCGACATGGAGCTGGCCGGCATCAAGGAAGAGCTGGAGCATCCGTCCCACGCGGTATCGCGGGTCGCCGACGGCCTGCCCGGCTTCGGCATCGTCGCCGCGGTACTGGGTATCGTGATCACCATGGGCATGCTCGGCGAGGGCGACCAGGCGGCCATCGGTGGCCACGTGGGCGCCGCGCTGGTAGGTACCTTCCTCGGTATTCTCGCCGCCTACGGCTTCTTCGGTCCGCTGGCGACCTGCCTGGAGCACGACGCCAAGGAAGAGCTCAATGTGCTGGAGGCGATCAAGGCCTGCCTGGTCGCCGCTGCCAGCGGCATGCCGCCCACCGTCGCCGTGGAATTCGGCCGCAAGGTGCTGTTCCCGGCGCACCGGCCGTCCTTCAGTGAGCTCGAGCAGGCGATGCGGGGCAGCTGATGGACAACAACCAGCCGATCATCGTCAAGCGCATCAAGAAAAGCGCCGCCGGCCACCACGGCGGCGCCTGGAAGATCGCCTTCGCCGACTTCGCCACCGCCATGATGGCGTTCTTCCTGGTGCTCTGGCTGATGTCCTCGGCCACCCCAGAGCAGAAGAAGGCCATCGCCGGCTACTTCCAGGATCCGATCGGCTTCACCGAAAGCGCCAGTCCCTATGTCATCGACCTGGGCGGCACGCCGACGCCGGCGCCCGATCGCACCCTGAATCCCGAGATCCAGGCGCAACCGGATTCGACCCAGAACAAGGTCAACCCGGACGTGCAGGAGCGTGCCGATCCCAACGACTCCAACCGCGTCGCGCCCGATCCCACCCAGGCGCCCGATCAGTCCGACAAGCGCCAGCCCAACGACGCGGCCCAGCAGCAGAAGGATGCCAGTCAGGCGAAGATGGATCCGAGCCAGGCGGAAAAGATCGCCGAGCAGGTCGACAAGGAGCGCCTGGAGCTGTTGCTGCAGGAGCTGCAGAACAAGATCGAGCAGAATCCGGAATTGCAGAAGTTCAAGGACCAGATCCTGCTGGAAATCACCCAGGACGGCCTGCGCATCCAGATCGTCGATGCCGAGAACCGGCCGATGTTCGACTCCGGCAGTCCGCGACTGAAATCCTATTTCGAGGACATCCTGCTGGCCATGGCCGACACCATTCGCCAGGTGCCGAACAAGATCAGCATCAGCGGCCATACCGATGCGGCGCGCTACAACGGCAAGGGTGACTTCAGCAACTGGGAGTTGTCCGCCGGTCGCGCCAACGCCGCACGCCGGGCGCTGATCGCCGGTGGCTATCCGGAAGAGCAGGTGGCGCGGATCGTCGGCTATGCCTCCTCGGCCCCCTTCGATCGCGAGCATCCGCTCAATCCGGTCAACCGCCGCATCGATATCATCGTCCTGACCAAGAAGGCCCAGCAGGCCATCGAGGGACGGGCCGGGAGCAGCCAGGCACCGAAGCCGGCGACCGATGGCGCGCCGGCTGCCAGTCGCAGCGGGGTCTCCAGTGGTGGCGTCAGCGCCACCGGCAATCTGGCGCAACCCATCAACAACGCCGCCTTCAAGCAGCAGATCAACGCCTTCGACGCCGGCGTCATCCAGAGCAAGCCCTGAGCGGTCATGGCGATCGATAGGAAAATTCGCTGCTAGCGTTCGGTTTTTTCGTACGTTGACGTGAAGACGGCTGGTTAAGCTGCAGGGGTTTCATGACGGATCGGGCACCTTGCGCCCTGGCGCGCGGTCTCCCGATCTCCGATTCCCTTGCAGGAGCCTTCCGATGAGCAACGCCTTTATCGACACCATCAAGCGCCGCCGCAGCCAGTACGCGCTGGGCAAGAATCTGCCGCTGGCCCAGGACCAGGTCACCGCGCTGATCCAGGAGGCGGTCAAGCTGTCGCCCTCCGCCTTCAATTCGCAGAGCTCGCGCGCGGTGATCCTGTTCGGCGCCGAGAGCGACAAGTTCTGGGGCTTCGTCATGCAGGCGCTGCGGCAGATCGTGCCGGCCGACGCCTTCGCCGCTACCGAGGGCAAGATCAACAGCTTCGCGGCCGGCGCCGGCACCGTGCTGTTCTACGAGGATCGGCATGTCGTTGCCGGCCTGCAGGACAAGTATCCCGCCTATGCCGACAACTTCCCCATCTGGTCGGAGCAGGCCAGCGGCATCGCCCAGTTCTCGGTATGGACGGCCCTGGCCAATGCCGGCATCGGCGCCAGCCTGCAGCACTACAATCCGCTGCCCGACGCCCTGGCCGCCGCCGAGTGGCAACTGCCGGAGACCTGGCACCTGCGCGCCCAGATGCCCTTCGGTTCCAACGAGGGCGACTTCCCGGAGAAGGGCTTCATGGACGATGCCGAGCGCTTCCGCGTCTTTGGCTGATAGTCGTCGATCGATAAAAACGCCGGGCTTGCCCGGCGTTTTCGTTAGTAGCGCGATTCGCCTTCCAGGCTAGCCAGGATATGCCGGTAACTGGCCATCCGCTGCGGATGGATATCGCCGCGTTCCAGGGCCGCGAGCAGGGCGCAACCGGGCTCGCGCTCGTGCTTGCAGTCGCGGAAGCGGCAGTGGCCGAGGTAGTCGCCGAATTCCTTGAAGCCGGCTTCGACGTCGTCGCGGCTGACGTGACTGAGGCCGAATTCGCGAATACCGGGTGAGTCGATCAGGTCGCCGCCATTGGGAAAGTGGAAGAGCCTGGCGGTGGTAGTGGTGTGGGTGCCCTTGTTGGTCAGCTCCGACAGCGGCCCGACGCGCGTATCGACGCCCGGTAGCAGGGCGTTCACCAGCGACGACTTGCCCACGCCGGACTGACCGACGAAGACACTGACGTGTTCGTCCAAAGCGCTCTTGAGCTGGTCCATGCTCAGGCCGTTGTGGGCCGACACCTCCAGCAGCGGATAGTCCAGCTCGCGGTAGATGCCCAGCAGTTCGTCCAGCGCCGGACCGTTGTGCTCGTCGATCAGGTCGGCCTTGTTGAGCAGCAGAAGCGGCTGAATGCCGGCATGCTCGGCCGCCACGAGGTAGCGGTCGATGAGGTTGGCATGGGGCGTGGGCAGCGGGGCAAAGACGATCACCAGGCGGTCGACGTTGGCCGCCACCGGCTTGAGCTGACCGCGCATGTCCGGCCGGCAGATCTCCGAATGGCGCGGCAATTGGGCGACGATGACGCCATTGCCCTGGATGCCGGAGCGAAACACCACCTGGTCGCCCGTGACCAGGGTCGGCAGGTTGGCGCGCAGATGGCAGCGCTGCAGCCGACCTTCGCCATCTTCGACCTCCACCTGAACGCCGAAGTGGGCGATCACCTGGCCCTGTTGTTCGGGGCCCAGGTCGCCACCTTCCAGTTCGTCGACCAGCTTGGATTCGCGCTTTTCCGCGCGAGCAGCGCGTTCAGTCTGGATTTTTTCGATCCGCCAGCTCTGGCGACGGGTCAGGTGGCGTTTGGCCATGGGAAGTCCGCGGGTTTCAGGGTCGAGGAGTCTAGCATTGGCCGCCTCTCGCGGATTACCTAAACTTGGCGCACCTCGTCGCTCTGGAGCCCCCATGCTGGCCCATCTCGCCTCGCGCTATCCCCTGTTGCTGGCCGTGCTGGTGCAACTGGCCGCCCTGGTGCTGGCGGTCGTCGGACTGCGGCTGTGGGCTGGCTTCACCGGGCAGCGCCCGTCGTTGCTGCTGCTGGTGTGCCTGCAGGCCGTGCTCGCGGCGCTGCTGGGCGAACGCCTGGGCCTGGCGCGCTGGTGGGTCTTCATCAATCTGCTGTTCGCTCCGGCGCTCTACCTGGTCAGTGGTCGCGGCCTGTCGGCGGGTATCGCCGCGCTCGGCTTCCTGCTGCTCCTGCTGCTGAACTGGAACAGCCTGCGCGAGCGGGTGCCGCTCTATCTCACCGGGCGCCAAACCCGCGAGCGGCTGGCCGAACTGCTCGCCGAGCGCGAGCCGACCTTTCGCTTCGTCGACTTGGGCTGCGGCCTGGGCGATACCCTGGTCGACCTGTCCCGGCGCTTTCCGCAGGCCACCTTCGTCGGTGTGGAGACGGCGCCGCTGAGCTTCGCCCTGGCCTGGCTGCGCTGCCTGCCACGGCGCAACTGCCAGGTGCGCTATCGCGATCTCTGGCGAGTGGAGCTGGGCGAGTTCGACGTCGTCTACTGCTTTCTCTCCCCGGCGCCCATGCCGCGCCTGGGCGACAAGGCCAGCACGGAGCTGCGGGCCGGCAGCTGGCTGATCAGCAACACCTTCGAGATTCCCGGCCAGCCAGCGGACAGGGTGCTGGAAGTGGGCGACCTGCGTGGCAGCCGGCTGCTGCTCTGGCGCCGGTAGGTGCGCGGCAGGCGCACTGCTACACTGCTGCCATCATCAAGGAGTTCACCATGACCACCCCCAATCCGCAGCACCTGATCTGGATCGACCTGGAAATGACCGGCCTGGATCCGGATCGGGACGTGATCATCGAGATGGCCACCATCGTCACCGACAGCGATCTCAATGTGCTGGCCGAGGGCCCGGTGCTGGCCATCCATCAGTCGGACGAGATCCTGGCCGGCATGGACGAGTGGAACACCCGTCAGCACGGTGGCTCGGGGCTGACCCAGCGGGTGCGCGAGAGCACCGTCGATACCGCCCAGGCCGAGGCCCTGACCCTGGAATTCCTGCAGCAGTGGGTGCCCAAGGGCAAATCGCCGATCTGCGGCAACAGCATCTGCCAGGATCGCCGCTTTCTCTATCGCCGCATGCCGGAGCTGGAAGCCTACTTCCACTACCGTAACCTGGACGTCTCCACCCTCAAGGAGCTGGCCGCGCGCTGGGCGCCCCATGTGCGTGACGGCGTGAAGAAGAGCGGCAGCCACCTGGCGCTAGATGACATCCGCGATTCCATCGCCGAGCTGCGTCACTACCGCGAGCACTTCATCAAGGTCTGATGGTCGCGCAGCCGTGCTGCTGTCCATCCTCTATCTGATCGCCATCACCGCCGAGGCCATGACCGGCGCCCTGTCCGCGGGTCGCCGCGGCATGGACCTGTTCGGCGTGGCGCTGATCGCCAGCGTCACCGCCCTGGGCGGCGGCTCGGTGCGCGACGTCCTGCTGGGGCACTATCCGCTCGGCTGGGTCAAGCACCCGGAGTACCTGGCGCTCACCGTCGGCGCGGGCCTGGCCACCGTGGCCATAGCCCGGGTCATGCGCTATCTGCGTCGGCTGTTCCTGGTGCTCGATGCCCTAGGTCTGGTGGCCTTTACCGTGATCGGCTGCCAGGTGGCTCTGGAGATGGGCCTGAGTCCGGCCATCGTCATCGTCAGCGGTACCCTCACCGGCACCTGCGGCGGCATCCTGCGCGACATTCTCTGCAACGACGTGCCCCTGATCCTCAGGCGCGAGCTCTATGCCAGCGTGGCGGTGCTCTCCGCCGGTTGCTATCTGCTTTGCCGTCAATGGCTGAGTGAGGAGCAGGCACTGCTCATCACCCTCGGCGCCGGACTGCTGCTGCGCCTCTTGGCGCTGAGATTCAACTGGCAGATGCCGACCTTCAGTTATCCGGACGACCCCCACGGCTAGGGCTGTGGCAGATTGCGCTACGCTTCGCTAAAACCCTTGTCCTAGAGCCTTTTGTGCGGCATTTTCAGGCGCCCAGTTACCGATAGGGAGATCGGCCATGTCTGGAAAACCTGCTGCGCGCCTGGGCGACGCCGTCGCCTGCCCCAAATGTGGGGCCACCGCCCTGGTTCAGGGCTCCTCCGATGTCTCTTTCGATGGCCTGCCTGCTGCGACCCTCGGCCACGCCTGTGGCTGTGGCGCGGCGCTGAGCGCTGCGGTCATCTCCAACGTACTCATCAACGGCCAACCGGCGGCGGTGCTCGGCAGCCTTACCAGCCATGGCGGCGTGGTGATCGGCGGTTCGAGTAGCGTCATCATCGGCCTGGATACAGGCGGCGCGGCCAAGGGTGCCTGCGCGAGCCGTGCAGGCACTACCGGCCTGGCACCGGGGCAGGGCAAGCCTTCGGCGCTGCGCAACCGGGAGCGACAGGGTATCGAGGGGCCTGCCAAACACCCGGAAGGCGCACCCGTCGCCAGGGACGAAGTCGCCGAACAGGCGGAACGTCCGCTAGAACAGCGCATCACCCTGCGCATCGGCGTCTTCTTCGACGGCACCGGCAACAACCTCTTCAACGCCGCCACCGGTGCCGCCTGCCGGGCGGAAGAGCAGGGCTTTCGCCAGGATCAAGCGGAGAGCATCGCCCGGTACTGCAAGAAGTTCATGCTCGACCCCGATAGCAGTTACGCCAATGCTGATACGAATATCGTGCGATTGTATCGGCTCTACCAAGACGATACCCAGCGCGCCGTTGAGCAAGATGAAAGGTCAGCGGCTATTCCGGTCTATATCGAAGGTATCGGCACTCGAGCCAGACAACCTGATAGCGCTTTCTCCATGGGGACGGGCATGGGTGCCAGTGGTGTGCTGGGGTGCGTTCAGAATTTTCCCGCAGCCTTCGCCAAACAGTACGTGCTGTTCCAGCGCAACAACCCCGATATTATTATCGAAGCGATCAAGTTCGATCTCTTTGGGTTCAGCCGAGGCTCTGCAGCCGCGCGACACTTCGCCAACGAGGTGCTCAAGCCCGGTGGCGGTATTGCTGCGACAGGTTTGGCCAAGTGCTTTTCGTGGCAGAGCGCCATGGTCAAACTCAACTTTATCGGCCTGTTCGATACCGTGACGGCGGTAGCGGACCTCAGGCGTGGCGACTTTACCCCGACCAATATCGCCAACCCCGGCGTCAACCTCTATCTGCCGGCAGGGTGCGCAGCCAAGGTGGTGCACCTAGTTGCTCGTGACGAGCACCGGCGTAACTTCGCCCTTACCAGTGTTGCGCCCCAGCATCAAGAAATTGCCTTGCCGGGTGCTCATGCCGACTTAGGTGGGGGCTATGCGCTCGAGATGACCGAACGCCTACTCTTGACCCGGCCGCGCGCCTCTCGCGAGCGCTATGGTACCGACAGTCATGCGGCCTGGAGTTATCGCCAGGCCCAAATCGAGCTAGCGCAGTTTCAACGAGAGTCTTGGTATGAACCGGGCGCCACTACATTAGAAATTGATACCTGGCGCAATAACTTGCCACGAACCCGCGGCAATCTGCCAGAAACCGAAGTTATCGCCGCGATCCGCCTGGAACGCCGAGTTCGCGGCGAGCTGTCGTTGATTTACTTACGCATCATGCATCGACTCGCTATTGATCATGATGTAGCTCTTTCTCCGATTCCCATGACCGCAGCCTTAGCGATTCCTGATGAATTACAAGGTATCGCGGCTAAGTTGCAGGCCTACGCGCAGGGTGCTCCATTACATATCGACCAGGCCGAGGCCCGCCTGCTGTTCGGTCGTTATGTGCATCTTTCCGCTCACTGGAACGCGCTATTGGGTAAAGATCGTAGTGATCTGGCCATCTTCTTCGTCAATGCCCCTACGGCGACTGGTCGCCGCAACGTCTATCCCAACCGTCCCCAAGCAGGCTATCCCGAATGAGCCGTTGGCTGCTGTACCTCATCCTGGCGTTTGGTTTGGCTAGCTGCCAATCCAATGCCACGCCCAAATCCAAGTTGCCCTATGACGCCTGGTACCTGGGCTTTTTGGCACCCAACTACATGCAGATCTGGCTGGAGCAGGCCAATGTCAGCGACATCAACGGCCGCTTTTTCCCCAATGCCATGGGCGGTGTGGTGGCTATGGGGCAACCTGCGAGTCTATCGGCAACTGCCAAGGGCTGGCCTAGGAGGATCGGTTCGGGTAAAGGCCGCTACATGACTGGATTAGATTTGCCCTATATGGTTGCTGTGCGCTGGCAATCCCTAGTCGAGCCCCAGACCTATCAGGCGATATTTGCGATTCCTCCCTGGGCGCGGGAGAAGATGGTCGAACGTATTTCAGGCCAGTGCCCGAGTGGCTACCAATTCGATTATCGTGAGTCCCTCACCATCGGGCTAGCACCGGGTGGTGTCGTCAAGGTATGGATCATGGGCCCTTGCCTGGATCCCATTGAGGTCTTGACTCTGCAGGCCGAGGTCGAGCCTAAGGGGCCTGATCAGGGCCGCATGAACGGCCAATACGCCCTGCCGCTGACCGAAGTCACCAAGGCTTATATCGACAAGTACGGCGTCCCCTACGGCAGTTGGTGGGCACCGATCCCTTACACCACGGTTGGGCCATGAAAAGTTGGGCAATGAGTCGCTGGCTGCTGTCTATCGTCCTGCTACTGGGCCTGGCAGGTTGTCAGTCTGACGCCGCGAACAAGCTGCCCTATGATGCCTGGTACCTGGGCTTTCTAGCGCCCAACTACATGGAAGTCTGGTTGGAGCAAGTCAATATTGGTGATAACAGCGGGCGCATCTTTCCCAATGCCATGGGGGGAGTAGTGTCTTATGGCAAACCTGAAAATCTGGCGATTCGCGCAGAGGGTTGGCCAGAAAGAATCGGCTCAGGCAAAGGTCGTACTCTGGCTGGCCTGGATCTGCCCTATGTCGTATCCCTACGCTGGCAATCCATGGTCGAACCTCAAACCTATCACGCGCTGTTCACCATCCCTGATTGGGCCAGGGAAAAAATGGTCGAGCGTCTACCAGCCGAGTGTCCGGTCAGTGGTCGCACCTCGGATTATCGCAAGGACCTTACCATCGGCCTGGCGCCCGGTGGGGTGGTCAAGGTCTGGATTATGGGTCCCTGCCTCGATCCCATCGAAGTCATGACCCTCCAGGCCGAAATCGAGCCCAAAGGTCCCTACGGAGGCAAATCCAACGGCAAGTACCGACCGCTGTCGCCGGTGGTCAAAAGCTATGTCGACACGTACGGCGTGCCCTATGGCAGCTGGTGGGCGCCGATTCCCTACACCACGGTAGGGCCATGAAAAGTTGGGCGATGAGTCGCTGGTTGTTGGCTATTGGCCTGCTACTGAGCCTAGCGGGTTGTCAGTCTGACGCCGCGAACAAGCTGCCCTATGACGCCTGGTACCTGGGCTTTCTGGCGCCCAACTACATGGAGGTCTGGCTAGAGCAGGCAAATGTTGGAGACAACAGTGGGCGTATCTTTCCCAATGCCATGGGGGGAGTAGTCGCCATGGGCGAGCCAGCCAGCCTATCGGCTACCGCCAGAGGCTGGCCTAAAAGGATCGGCTCCGGTGCCGGCCGTAACCTAACCGGCTTAGATCTACCTTACGTCGTCTCCTTACGCTGGCAATCCATGGTCGAGCCTCAAATCTATCACGCGCTGTTCACCATCCCTGATTGGGCCAGGGAAAAAATGGTCGAGCGTCTACCAGCCGAGTGTCCGGTCAGTGGTCGCACCTCGGATTATCGCAAGGACCTTACTATCGGCCTGGCGCCCGGCGGGGTGGTCAAGGTCTGGATCATGGGTCCCTGCCTCGATCCCATCGAAGTCCTGACCCTCCAAGCCGAGATCGAACCCAAGGGGCCCTATGGCGGCAAATCCAACGGCAAGTATCGGCCGCTGTCGCCGGTGGTCAAAAGCTATGTCGATAAGTACGGCGTGCCCTATGGCAGTTGGTGGGCGCCGATTCCCTACACCACGGTAGGGCCATGAAAAGTTGGGCGATGAGTCGCTGGTTGTTGGCTATTGGCCTGCTACTGAGCCTGGCGGGTTGTCAGTCTGACACCGCGAACAAGCTGCCCTATGACGCCTGGTACCTGGGCTTTCTGGCGCCCAACTATATGGAAGTCTGGCTGGAGCAAGCCAACATTGGCGACAACAGTGGGCGTATCTTTCCCAATGCCATGGGGGGAGTGGTCGCCATGGGGCAACCGGCTAGCCTATCGGCTACCGCCAAAGGCTGGCCCAGGCGAATCGGCTCAGGCAAAGGCCGTACTCTGACCGGCCTGGATCTGCCCTACGTCGTATCCCTACGCTGGCAATCCATGGTCGAGCCTCAAACCTATCACGCGCTGTTCACCATTCCTGATTGGGCCCGGGAAAAGATGGTCGAGCGTATCCCGGGCCATTGTCCGAGCGGCTACCACTTCGACTATCGCGAAGCCCTCACCATCGGCCTGGCGCCCGGCGGCGTGGTCAAGGTCTGGATCATGGGCCCCTGCCTCGACCCCATCGAAGTCCTGACCCTCCAGGCCGAGATCGAGCCCAAGGGGCCCTATGGCGGCAAATCCAACGGCAAGTACCGGCCGCTGTCGCCGGTGGTCAAGCGCTATGTCGACAAGTACGGCGTGCCCTACGGCAGCTGGTGGGCACCGATCCCCTACACCACGGTAGGCCCCTGAACGTCTAGCCTGCCGCTCAGGCCTCGCCGTGCCGCTGCAGTGCCCACTCCACGTGCTCACGCACCAGGGGCGAAGGATGCTCGCGCTGCAGCTTCAGGGCTTCCACCACCGGGATGCTGGTCGGGGCATTGCCAAGGCCAACGGCCAGGTTGCGTAGCCAACGTTCGTAGCCGGCACGGCGCAGGGGCGAGCCTTCGGTGCGGCTGAGGAATTCGGCTTCGGTCCAGCGAAAGAGCTCGGCCAGACTGGCGCTGTCCAGGCTGTGGCGTGGCTGGAAGTCTCCTTCGGCAGTGGGCTTGGCGAAGCGATTCCAGGGGCAGACCAACTGGCAGTCGTCGCAGCCAAAGACCCGGTTGCCGATCAAGGGCCGTAGCTCCAGTGGAATGGAGCCCTTGAACTCGATGGTCAGGTAGGAAATGCAGCGCCGGGCGTCGAGCTGATAGGGGCCGACGAAGGCCTGGGTCGGGCAGATGTCCAGGCAGGCGTGGCAGGTGCCGCAGTGGTCGCGTGGGGTGGGTTCGTCCACCGGCAGGGGCACGTCGACGAAGAGTTCGCCGAGAAAGAACCAACTGCCGGCCTTGCGATTGAGCACCAGGGTGTTCTTGCCGATCCAGCCCAGGCCGGCCTGTTCGGCGATGGCCTTTTCCAGCACCGGCGCGCTGTCGACGAAGGCGCGATAGCCGAAGGGACCGATCTCGCCCTGGATGCGCTCGGCCAGCTGCTGCAGGCGCTTGCGGATCAGCTTGTGGTAATCGCGGCCCAGGGCGTAGCGGGAGATATAGGCCGCAGTGCCATCGGCCAGGCGCTCGCTCATGCGGGTGTCGCCGGGCAGGTAGTCCATGCGCAGGGAAACCACCCTCAGGGTCCCCGGGACCAGTTCGGCCGGTCGCGAACGTTTGCTGCCGTGCGCGGCCATATAGTCCATCTCGCCGTGGAAACCGGCGGCCAGCCAGCGCTCCAGATGTTCCTCGTGACGTGCCAGATCCAGCCCGGCGATGCCGGTCTGTTGAAAGCCCAATTCCCGACCCCAGGTCTTGATGAGGTCGGCCAGGGCGGCGAGATCGAGAGCGACAGCGGACATCGACGGGAGCGCACAGGCAGGAGGGCCGCCTATTTTGCCAGACTCCGGAGGCTTTCCCAGCATGCACGACGAACTGCCGTTCCAGCTCTACAGCGCCCAGCAGGTGCGGGATCTCGACGCCCAACTGATCGCCGGCGGTCTGCCCGGTCTTGAGTTGATGAGACGTGCGGCGGGGGCGGCTTGGCGCTCATTGCGCCATGGCTGGCCTCATGCCGGCGCCCTCTGCGTACTGGCGGGCGGTGGCAACAATGCCGGTGATGGCTACCTGGTCGCCAGTCTGGCGCGCAAGGCCGGCTGGCAGGCGCGGGTCTTGCACCTGGCCGATCCGGCCGGACTCCAGGGCGATGCCGCCCTGGCCCATGCCGAGGCCCTGGCCGCCGGCGTGGACATCCAGCCTTGGCGCGCGGATGCCGCGCTGGAAGGCGTGGTGGTAGATGCCTTGCTGGGCACCGGGCTCAAGGGCGCCGCACGTGAGCCCTATGCCGCGGCCATCGAGCGGATCAACGCCAGCGAATTGCCGGTGGTGGCCATCGACATTCCCTCCGGGCTGGATGCCGATACCGGCGCTGCGGCGGGCGCCCTGGTGCGCGCCGATCTGACCATCACCTTCATCGGTCTCAAGCTCGGGCTGTTCACCGGCAAGGGGCCGGATCACGTCGGCAGTCTGGTGTTCGAGCCGCTGATGGAGGAACCGCAGAATCCCGCCCATGCCACCGCTCAGCGTCTGGCGCCCGGCAACCTGCCGCGCCTGGCGGCGCGCCCGCTCAACGCGCACAAGGGGCAATACGGCCATCTGCTGGTGATCGGCGGCGACGAAGGCACCGGCGGCGCGGCCATCATGACCAGCGAGGCGGCGCTGCGCTGCGGTGCCGGCATGCTCAGCCTGGCGACCCGGCCGTCCAACGTCACCGCGGTGCTGGCGCGGCGGCCGGAAGTGATGGTCGCCGGCGTACGTTCCAGTTTCGCCGTACTGGAACTGGCCAAGAAGGCCGATGTGCTCGCCGTCGGGCCGGGCCTGGGCCAGGGTGCCTGGGGTAAGGCGCTGGCCAGTGCCGCCGCGACGCTGGACGTCGTTCAGGTCTGGGACGCCGATGCCCTCAATCTGTTGGCCGCCGGCGTGGTCGAGGCGCCGCGCGGGCCCTGGGTGATGACGCCCCATCCGGGCGAAGCGGCTCGGCTGCTGGAGGTCTCGATCAAGGACATCGAGGCCGATCGCCCCGGCAGCGCCCGCGAACTGGCGCGGCGCTACGGCGGCGTAGCGCTGCTCAAGGGTTTCGGCACCCTGATCGCCCACCCGGATGGTCGCATGGCGCTGTGTGGCGAAGGGCATCCGGCGATGGCTACCGGTGGCCTGGGGGACATCCTCACCGGTATCATCGCCGCCCTGCTGGGGCAGGGGCTGGCGCCCTTCGAGGCCGCCTGCCTGGGCGCCTGGCTGCATGGCCGTGCCGGCGCCGAGCTGGGTCGCCAGGGCCGCGGTCTCGCCGCCAGCGATCTGCCCCCGGTCGCCCGCCAGTTGCTCGAGGAACTCCAGCCATGCCTGAACTGACCCTGCACGCCGCCGACGAAGACGCCATGTATGCCCTGGGTGCCCGCCTGGCCCAGGCCAGCGGCGGTCGTGGCGTACTCTATCTGCACGGCGATCTGGGCGCCGGCAAGACCACCCTGTCGCGTGGCATCCTGCGCGGTCTCGGCCACGCAGGCGCGGTGAAGAGTCCCACCTTCACCCTGGTCGAGCCCTACGAGTTGCCCAGTGGGCCGGTCTACCACTTCGACCTCTACCGCCTGGCCGATCCCGAAGAGCTGGAATTCATGGGGATTCGCGACTACTTCACAGCCGAGGCCTTGTGCCTGGTGGAATGGCCCGAGCGCGGTCAGGGCTTTTTGCCAAAGCCCGACCTGGACATTACCATTACGCCACGCGCCGACGGCCGTGATCTGCGCCTGACTAGTCATGGTGCTCACGGCGAGGCCTGGTGCGCCGCCCTCGCGCCCTAGGCGCCGATCCTTCGTTCTCCAGCTATACGGTCGCAGGCATGCGCAAGTGTTTTTTCAGGTCGGGACTCGGCCTGTTGTTGTTGATTCTCAGCAGTCAGTTGCTGGCCGCCACCCAGATCAAGGGCATGCGCGTCTGGCGTGCGCCCGACAACACCCGTCTGGTGTTCGATCTGACCGGCCCGGTCAAGGCCAGCGTGTTCACCCTCAGTGCCCCGGACCGCATCGTCATCGACCTGTCCGGCGCGCAGCTCGACGGTGGGTTGAACGAAAAGCCGCTGCGCAATACTCCCATCACCGGCCTGCGGGCGGCCCAACGCTCGCCCGGCGAGGTGCGCCTGGTGCTGGACACCAAGGGTGCCCTGACGCCCAAGAGTTTCACCCTGGCGCCCAACAAGGAATACGGCAATCGCCTGGTGGTCGATCTCTACGACCAGGGCACCGATCCGGCCGCCAGCGACATCCCCGCCACCGTCACGCCCAATCTGCCGGCCACCCCGGTGACCCCGGCCCAGCCGGCGACCCGTCTGCCCTCCAGCCCCAGCGGCAAGCGCGACGTGGTGGTGGTGATCGATCCCGGCCACGGCGGTGAAGACCCGGGTGCCATCGGCCGCGGCCGGTTGTACGAGAAGAACGTGGTGCTGGCCATCGCCAAGCAGCTGCAGGCCAATCTCAACCGGCAGAAGGGCTTTCGCGCCGAGCTGACCCGCACCAGCGATTACTTCATCCCACTGCGCCAGCGGCAGGTCATCGCCCGCAAGAAGGGCGCCGACCTGTTCATCTCCATCCATGCCGACTCCGCGCCCAGCGCCAGCGCCGAGGGCGTTACCGTCTTCGCCCTGTCCCAGCGCGGCGCCACCTCCGAGGCCGCACGCTGGCTGGCCGATGCGGAAAACCGCTCCGACCAGGTCGGTGGGGTATCCGATGCCCTGGACAACAAGGATCCCATGCTCGCCGGGGTGCTCATGGACCTGTCCATGACCGCCACCGTGGCCTCCAGCCTGGAGGTCGGCCAGACCATCCTCGGTCAGGTCGGGCGGGCGACCAAGCTCCTGCATTCGCGGGTGGAGCAGGCCGGCTTCATGGTGCTGAAATCGCCGGACATTCCCTCGATCCTGGTGGAGACCGGCTTCATCACCAATGCCAACGAGTCGGCCAAGCTGGCCAGTCCAGCGCACCAGGGCTTGCTCGCCCGGCAGATCCAGGCCGGTATCGTGCAGTACTTCCAGCACCGCCCGCCGCCCGGCACCTACCTGGCCTGGCAGCGCGAGCAGCGGGGCGACAAGGTCGGCAGCGTGCGCGGCATCGATCAGCACCGGGTGCAGCCGGGCGAAAGCCTGAGCCTCATCGCCCGTCGCTATGATGTCGACCTCTCCACCCTGCGCGCCGCCAATCGGCTCAAGGGCGACCGCATCCGCTCCGGTCAGGTCCTGACCATCCCCACCCACGAACTGGCGGCCAGCAATGACTGAACCCCGGCGTATCCAGCTGCTTAGTCCGCGGTTGTCCAACCAGATCGCCGCCGGCGAGGTGGTCGAACGGCCCGCCTCGGTGGCCAAGGAGCTGCTGGAGAACAGCCTGGACGCTGGTGCCCGGCGCATCGACATCGAGGTGGAACAGGGCGGGGTCAAGCTGCTGCGCATCCGCGACGACGGCCATGGCATCCCGGCGGACGACCTGCCGCTGGCCCTGGCGCGCCATGCCACCAGCAAGATCTACCACCTGGACGAACTGGAAAGCGTCACCAGCCTGGGCTTTCGCGGCGAAGCCCTGGCCTCGGTCAGCTCGGTGTCCCGGCTCACCCTGACCTCGCGCTACCGGGGCGAGGACCAGGCCTGGCAGGTGGAGACCGAGGGTCGCGAGATGCAGCCACGGGTACAGCCCGCCGCCCACCCCCAGGGCACCTCGGTGGAGGTGCGCGATCTCTTCTTCAATACGCCGGCGCGGCGCAAGTTCCTGCGTGCCGAAAAGACCGAATTCGATCACCTGCAGGAAGTGGTGCGGCGTCTGGCGCTGGCGCGCTTCGACGTGGGTTTTCACCTGAGGCACAACGGCAAGAGCGTGCTGGCCCTGCATCCGGCGGGCGATCCCCAGAGCCAGGGGCGGCGGGTCGGCGCCGTCTGCAGCCCCGGCTTTCTCGAACAGGCCCTGCCGCTGGAGCACGAGCGCAACGGCCTGCGCCTCTGGGGCTGGGTCGGCCTGCCGACCTTCTCCCGCAGCCAGGCCGATCTGCAGTACTTCTATGTCAATGGCCGCATGGTGCGCGACAAGCTGGTCGCTCACGCGGTGCGCCAGGCCTATCGCGACGTGCTCTACAACGGCCGTCACCCGGCCTTCGTGCTCTTCCTCGAAGTAGATCCGGCGACGGTGGACGTCAATGTCCACCCCACCAAGCACGAGGTGCGTTTCCGCGACAGCCGCCAGGTGCACGACTTCCTCTACGGCACCCTGCACCGCGCCCTCGGCGACATCCGCCCGGACGACCAGCTCGCCGTGGTGGCACCCACGGCGCCGGCGCCCCTGAGCGGTCCGGCCGCCGGTGAATTCGGCCCCCAGGGCGAGATGCGCTTGGCCACCGCCGTTCTGCACGACAGTCCTGCGCCGCCTGCCCAGCCCTTCGCCGGTGGTGGCGGATCGGGTGCTGCGCCTTACGCGCCGACCCCGCAGCCCTATGCGGGTGCGCTGGTGGCCGAGGTGCAGAGCGCCTACAAGGCCTTCTTCGCGCCGCTGCCGGAGGGTGCCGAGGCCGCGGCCCTGCCCGCGGAGCAGGGCGACGTACCGCCGCTGGGCTATGCCCTGGCGCAGCTCAAGGGTATCTACATCCTGGCCGAGAACGCCCAGGGCCTGATCCTGGTGGACATGCACGCCGCCCACGAGCGCATCACCTACGAGCGGCTCAAGGTGGCCATGGCCAGCGAAGGCCTGCGCGGCCAGCCACTGCTGGTGCCGGAGTCCCTGGCGGTCAGCGAGCGCGAGGCCGATTGCGCCGAAGAGCACGGCCAGTGGTTCGAGCGCCTCGGCTTCGAGCTGCAGCGCCTGGGCCCCGAGACCCTGGCCATCCGCCAGATCCCCGCGCTGCTCAAGCAGGCCCAGGCCGCGCGGCTGGTGCAGGACGTGCTCGCCGATCTGCTCGACTATGGCACCAGCGATCGCATCCAGGCGCACCTCAACGAACTGCTCGGCACCATGGCCTGCCACGGCTCGGTACGCGCCAACCGGCGGCTGACCCTGCCGGAGATGAATGCCCTGCTGCGCGACATGGAAACCACCGAGCGCAGCGGCCAGTGCAACCACGGTCGTCCCACCTGGGCCCAGCTCAGCCTGGATGACCTGGACAAACTCTTCCTGCGCGGCCGCTGACCGCCCCGCCGCGTCCTGCGCGGCGTCCTCCGAGAATCCTCAATGACCGCCCCCCTGCCGCCCGCCATCTTTCTCATGGGGCCGACCGCCTCCGGCAAGACCGACCTCGCCATCGAACTGGCCCGGTTGCTGCCCATCGAGCTGATCAGCGTGGATTCGGCGCTCATCTACCGGGGTATGGACATAGGTACCGCCAAGCCCAGCGCCGAGGTGCTGGCTGCCCATCCGCACCGGCTGGTGGACATCCGCGACCCTGCCGAGAGCTATTCCGCCGCCGAATTTCGCACCGATGCCTTGGCGGCCATGGCCGAAATCACCGCCGCCGGGCGCATCCCGCTGCTGGTGGGCGGCACCATGCTCTATTTCAAGGCCCTGCTCGAAGGCCTGGCCGACATGCCCGGTGCCGATGCCGGGGTGCGCGCCGAGATCGAGGCACTGGCGGCCACGGCGGGCTGGGGCGAGATCCATCGGCAACTGGCCGAGGTCGATCCAGTGTCGGCGGCGCGCATCCATCCCAACGACCCCCAGCGCCTTCTGCGCGCCCTCGAGGTGTATCGCGTCAGCGGCCAGTCGATGACCGCGCATCGCGCGTTGCAAATGAGTGCCAATGCCGATTCGAACGGCGCGCCCCAGACGCAATTACCCTATACTGTCGCCCAATTGATCCTGGCGCCTGGTCGGCGTGAGGTGCTCCATGCGCGTATCGCCGAGCGCTTCGGTCTGATGCTGGAACAGGGCTTCATCGACGAAGTTTCAGCCTTGCGGGAACGTCCCGATCTGCATCCTGGTCTGCCGTCCATGCGATCCGTAGGCTATCGTCAGGTGTGGGAGTTCCTGGAAGGGGATTGCACGCGGGAAGAGATGGTGGCGCGTGGCGTTGCGGCGACGCGGCAATTGGCGAAGCGGCAGTTGACCTGGTTGCGTGGCTGGCCCGCCGCGCACACCTTCGACAGCCTGGCTTGTGACAATCTGCCACGGATCTTGAAATGCCTGGCCGGCGACTCCATATCGCCTCGCAGCTGAATCGTTTTTGTCCGCGTGTCCATGGTGGGCAGCGGAAACTGGCATGTCGCCAGATCAGTATTTTCATTTCTTTAGGAGAGCGACACGATGTCAAAAGGGCATTCGCTACAAGACCCTTACCTGAACACCCTGCGTAAAGAGCGCGTTCCGGTTTCCATCTATCTCGTCAACGGTATCAAGCTGCAGGGTCAGATCGAGTCCTTCGACCAGTTCGTGATCCTGCTCAAGAACACCGTCAGCCAGATGGTCTACAAGCATGCGATTTCCACCGTGGTGCCCAGCCGCCCGGTCCGTCTGCCTAGCTCCGAGACGAGCGAGTCGGATAGCGAATAAATAACAAGAGGAGCGCCCTGTTGTTCTTCGAGCGTCACGAAGGTGGTGAACGGGCCATTCTGGTCCATTTGGAAGGCCTGCATCCCGAGGCGCGCGAAGATCCTCAGGAGTTTCTCGAACTCGCGCGATCGGCGGGTGCGGAGACCGTGGCGTTCGTCACGGTGAACCGCAGCCAGCCGACGGCGCGTTATCTCATCGGTACCGGCAAGGTCGAGGAATTGCACGATCAGGTGCATGCTCATGCCGCCGATCTGGTCATCTTCAACCATGACCTCACGCCCAGTCAGGAACGCAACCTCGAAAAAGCCTTCGAGTGCCGCGTCCTGGATCGCACGGGCCTCATTCTCGACATCTTCGCCCAGCGTGCTCGCACCCACGAGGGCAAGCTGCAGGTGGAACTCGCCCAGCTCGAGCACATGAGCACCCGGCTGGTACGCGGCTGGACTCACCTCGAACGCCAGAAGGGCGGTATCGGTCTGCGCGGCCCGGGTGAAACCCAGCTGGAAACTGACCGTCGTCTCCTGCGGATCCGCATCCGCCAGATTCGCCAGCGCCTGGATAAGGTACGCAGCCAGCGCGAGCAGGCGCGGCGCGGTCGCCGGCGAGCCGAGATTCCTTCGGTGTCCCTGGTCGGTTACACCAACGCTGGCAAGTCCACCCTGTTCAACAGCCTCACCGAATCCGGCGTCTACGCCGCCAACCTGCTGTTCGCTACCCTCGATCCGACCCTGCGCCGTCTGGAGCTGCCGGATCTGGGGCCGATCGTGCTGGCCGATACCGTGGGCTTCATCCGCCATCTGCCGCACAAGCTGGTGGAGGCCTTCCGCGCGACCCTGGAGGAATCCAGCAACTCCGATCTGCTGCTGCACGTGATCGATGCCCACGAGGATGATCGCCAGCTGCAGATCGAGCAGGTCGAGGCGGTGCTGCACGAAATCGGCGCCGACGAGTTGCCGATGCTGGAGATCTACAACAAGCTCGATCTGCTCGACGGGGTCGAGCCGCATATCCAGCGCGACGACGAGACCGGGCGCCCGATTCGGGTCTGGGTGTCGGCACGCGAGGGGCGCGGTCTGGAGCTGGTCGGTCAGGCCGTGGCCGAATTGCTCGGCGAGGATCTTTTCGTCGGGGTGTTGCGGCTGCCCCAGCGGCACGCTCGGCTGCGGGCCCAGCTGTTCGAGCTGGGCGTGGTTCGCCAGGACGATCATGATGACGAAGGCAACATCCTGTTGTCTGTACGAGTACCCCGCGCCGAACTCAATCGACTGCTCAGCCGGGCCGGTGAAGAACCGGAAGTCTTTATCCAGCAACATGTTTTGCAATAAACCCCCGCTCGGCGCTTTTGTTCGGGCAGGGACCATCCGGTAGCATTGGTCGGCGCGCCATTTCGGCGCGTTTTCGCGTTATCAGTAGGGAGAGCGCTATGGCTTGGAACGAGCCCGGTGGCAACTCGAACAATCAAGACCCCTGGGGCGGCCGCAACAACAACGGTGGCGGCAATGGTGGACGCAAGGGGCCGCCGGATCTCGACGAAGCCTTGCGTAAGTTTCAGGACCGCATCAACCGCCTGGTCGGCGGCAAGAAGCGGTCCGGCGGCAGTGGCGGCGACAGCTTTGGCTCGGGTGGTGGCAAAGGTCTGCTGCTGCTGGGCGTATTGCTGGTCGGCGCTCTCTGGCTGTACAACGCCGTCTACGTCGTGGACGAGCAGGAGCAGGCGGTGGTGCTGCGCCTGGGCAAATACCATGAGACGGTAGGGCCCGGCCTGAACATCTACTTCCCGCCCTTCGAGACCAAGTATCAGGAAAACGTGACCCGTGAGCGGGCCTACAGCAAACAGGGCGCCATGCTGACCCAGGACGAGAACATCGTCGAGGTGCCGCTGACCGTCCAGTACCGCATCACCAACCTCAAGGACTTCGTCCTCAACGTCGACCAGCCCGAGGTCAGCCTGCAGCAGGCGACCGACAGCGCCGTGCGCCACGTGGCCGGCTCTTCGACCATGGACCAGTTGCTGACCGACGGCCGTGAGCAGGTCGCCACCAGCGTCCGCGAGCGGCTGCAGCGCTTCCTCGACACCTATGCGACCGGTATCACCGTGACCCAGGTGAACATCCAGAGCGCCTCGGCGCCGCGTGAGGTTCAGGAAGCCTTCGACGACGTGATCCGGGCTCGTGAAGACGAGCAGCGCGAGAAGAACCAGGCCGAAGCCTATGCCAACGGCGTGATCCCCGAGGCCCGCGGTGCTGCCCAGCGCATCATCGAGGAAGCCAACGGCTATCGCGACGAAGTCGTCGCCCGTGCCCAGGGTGATGCCTCGCGCTTCAGCCAGCTGGCGGTGCAGTACGCGGCCAATCCGCAGCTGACCCGTGAGCGTCTGTATATCGAGACGATGCAGGAAGTGCTTGGTCAGTCGAGCAAGATCATGGTCACCGGTCAGGCCGGCCAGAATCTGCTTTATCTGCCGCTCGACAAGCTGATGCAGAACCGTGCCCCGGCACCGACCTCGGCCATTAGCAGCGGTGCTGCCCCGGCGGCGTCGAGCGACACGGCCGCTTCGGTCATTCGCAATCTGCCGCAGTCCACCGAGCCGCGTACCAGGGAGAGCCGCTGATGAGCAATAAATCGCTGGCCGCGCTGATCGTCGTGGTCGTTCTGGGCCTCGCCGCCTGGAGCAGTCTGTTCGTGGTGAAGGAGACCGAGCGGGCGGTGATGCTGCGCTTCGGTCGTGTGGTCGAGCCCAATCTGGAGCCCGGCCTGCACTTCAAGATTCCCTACGTCAACCGGGTGCGCAAATTCGATGCCCGCCTGCAGACGCTGGATACCCCGACGCAGCGCTTCCTGACCCTGGAAAAGAAGGCGGTGATGGTGGATGCCTACGCCAAGTGGCGCATCTTCAATGCCGATCGCTACTACACCGCGACTTCGGGCCTCAAGCAGATCGCCGACGAGCGCCTGCTGCGTCGCCTGGAAGCAGGACTGCGTGACCAGTTCGGTCGTCGCACCCTGCATGAGGTGGTCTCCGGTGAGCGGGATGCCATGGTCGGTTCGCTGACCGCGGCCCTGAACAAGATGGCCAACCAGGAGCTGGGCATCGAGGTGCTGGACGTGCGCGTCAAGGCCATCGACCTGCCCAAGGAAGTCAGCCGCAGCGTCTATGAGCGGATGAGCACCGAGCGCGAGCGGGAAGCCCGCGAGCATCGTGCCAAGGGTCGCGAACTGGCCGAAGGCATCCGTGCCGACGCTGATCGTCAGCGCCGCGTGCTGCTGGCCGAAGCCTATCGCCAGGCCGAACAGGCCCGCGGTGAAGGTGATGCCCAGGCGGCCCAGGTGTATTCCCAGGCCTACTCGAAGAATCCGTCGTTCTTCTCCTTCTATCGCAGCCTGCAGGCCTATCGCTCCAGCTTCTCCAGCAAGAGCGATGTCCTGGTGCTGGATCCGAAGAGCGATTTCTTCAAGTATTTCCAGAGCCCCGGGCAGTGAGTTCAGGGATGAACGGCGCCTAGGCTTCGCTCGTCGTTCATCCCCGATCGCCGATTTTTTCGTGTTATCATGAATCAGCCGGGGCCATCCCCGGCTTTTTTGCGTCCGTACGAAACCCGTGGAAGGGCGACGCCCTGGCTGATCCGGGTAGCAATCCACGGCAGAGCGGCTTGATCCGGCGGCAGGATTCTCCAGGAGTCCACTGCGCCGACCTCGGCAGCCGCGTGCCGATCCATGACATGGAGAAGAGGCCTAATGGCTACGGTAGACCGCTGGCTGCTGCCTGACGGTATCGAGGAAATCCTGCCGCCCGACGCGGCGCGCATCGAAGGCGCTCGGCGTCGGGTGCTGGAACTGTTCCATTGCTGGGGCTACGAGTTCGTTATCACCCCGCACCTGGAATTCCTGGAATCGCTGCTCACCGGCGCAGCCAAGGAGCTGGAGCTGCGCACCTTCAAGGTGACCGATCCCAATTCCGGTCGCCTAATGGGCTTCCGCTCCGATATCACGCCCCAGGTGGCGCGCATGGAGGCCCATAGCCTCAAGCAGCGCGGTCCGAGCCGGCTGTGCTATGCCGGCAGCGTGCTGCATACCCGTCCCCGTGCCCTGTCCACCTCGCGCAGCCCGATCCAGGTCGGCGCCGAGCTCTATGGCGTGCCCGGCAGCGAAGGGGATCTGGAAGTCATCAGCCTGATGCTCGATGTGCTCGAGCAGGCCCAAGTGCCCGACGTCCACATGGATCTGGGACACGTGGGCATCTATCGCGGCCTGTGCCAGGCAGCCGGTGTCTCCGGCGCCAGCGAGCAGCAGCTGTTCGATGCCCTGCAGCGCAAGGCGGTCGACGAGATCGCCGAGCTGACCGCCGACCTGCCGGTCGCCGAGTGTGGCTGGCTGCAGGCACTGGTCGAGCTCAGCGGCGATGCCGCGGTGCTCGACCAGGCCCGGCAGCGCCTGGCGGGTGCGCCCGCGGGCGTCCTGCAGGCGCTGGACGAGCTGATCGCCCTGGCCGAGTCGCTCAAGGGGCGTTTCCCGGGCGTGCCGCTGTATTTCGATCTGGGCGAGTTGCGGGGTTACCACTACCACACCGGGGTGGTCTTCGCCGCCTTTGTGCCGGGCAATGGGCAGTCCATCGCCCAGGGCGGTCGCTATGACAACATCGGCGCCGACTTCGGGCGTTCGCGTCCTGCCACTGGTTTTTCCACCGATCTGAAGACCCTCGTCGAGCTGGGCACCGCCGTGCTCGACGAGCCGCGCCGCGGCATCTGGGCGCCGGCTGGCCATGCCCCGGTGCTCTGGCAAGCCGTGCGCGAATTGCGTGCCGCAGGCGAACGGGTGGTCCAGGCCACCGGTCATGACGATGCGGACCAGTTGCACAGCTCGGGTTGCGATCGCCGGCTGATCGAGCGGCAGGGCGCCTGGGTTGTGGTGCCCTTGAATTCCTAAACACCGGATCTGGCATCCGGGTGAACGTGAGCATCGTCGGCCTGGCCGACAGAAATCTTCCTGACAGGGGATAAGGTTATGGGTAAGAACGTCGTCGTCCTGGGCACCCAGTGGGGTGATGAGGGCAAGGGCAAGATCGTGGACCTGCTGACCGACCAGGCCGCTGCCGTGGTGCGTTATCAGGGCGGTCACAACGCCGGCCACACACTGGTCATCGATGGCCAGAAGACCATCCTGCGGCTGATTCCCTCGGGCATCCTGCGCGCCGACACCCAGTGCCTGATCGGCAATGGCGTGGTGCTCTCGCCGGAAGCCCTGTTCAAGGAAGTCGGTGAGCTGGAAGCCCGTGGCGTACCGGTGCGCGAGCGTCTGCGCATCAGCTCGGCCTGCTCGCTGATCCTGCCCTATCACGTGGCCCTGGATCAGGCTCGCGAGAAGGCCCGCGGCGAAGCCAAGATCGGCACCACCGGGCGCGGCATCGGCCCGGCCTACGAAGACAAGATCGCCCGTCGCGGTCTGCGCGTCGGCGACCTGTTCCACCCGGAGCGTTTCGCCATCAAGCTCAAGGAAGTGCTGGACTACCACAACTTCGTCCTGCAGAACTACTTCAACGAGCCGCCGGTGGATTTCCAGAAGACCTACGACGAGGCGATGGAGCACGCCAAGGTCATGCAGCCGCTGGTCATGGACGTCGTCAGCCGTCTGCACGAGCTGCGCAAGGCCGGTGAGAACCTGATGTTCGAAGGCGCCCAGGGCACCCTGCTGGACATCGACCACGGCACCTATCCTTTCGTCACCAGTTCCAACACCACCGCCGGTGGCGTGGCGACCGGTTCCGGCGTGGGCCCGCTGTACCTGGACTACATTCTCGGCATCACCAAGGCCTACACCACCCGCGTCGGCTCCGGTCCCTTCCCGACCGAACTGTTCGACGAGACCGGTGCCTACCTGGCCAAGCAGGGGCATGAATTCGGTTCCGTCACCGGTCGTCCGCGCCGTTGTGGCTGGTTCGACGCCGTCATCCTGCGTCGCTCCATCGAGATCAACAGCATTTCCGGCCTGTGCCTGACCAAGCTGGACGTGCTCGATGGCCTGGAAACCGTGCGTATCTGCACCGGCTACAAGGACGCTGCCGGCAACCTGCTGACCGAGGCGCCCACCGACGCCGACAGCTACAACGGTCTGCAGCCGGTCTACGAAGACATGCCGGGCTGGAGCGAATCCACCGTGGGCGCCCAGAGCCTCGAGGCACTGCCGGCCAATGCCCAGGCCTACATCCGCCGCATCGCCGAGCTGGTCGAGGCGCCGATCGACATCGTCTCGACCGGTCCGGATCGCAAGGAAACCATCGTGCTGCGTCATCCTTTCGCCTGATGCGCTAAAAGGATGCAGCCGGAAAAGCCCCGCCCCGCGGGGCTTTTCGCTTTCCAGGGGTTGAGGAGAGGCACTTGGGTGCTCAGGGGCGGTCGCTGTTCCGAAATGGCCAGCTTATCGCTATGACCTTCTACCGCTGTGGTCCGCTCGTCATGAGTTGCCGATAGCCTTCGCCACTGAATACCCCTGGTCGTTTCTCCTGTCGCTGCTGCGCAGTCGCCTGCCGCTGCCGGTATCCATCCGTCTGCTGCCCGTGGTCGTCATCCGGGTAGTTCTGGCGCTGTGGCTAATCTCTGATGCCGTGAGAGATTGCAAGGAAGTGTGGCCGAGCGTCGGTCGGGAAAGTCCGAACGCCAGACCTGTCCTTGCGACGGGCTGGAGGCGATGTGGATGATGGTCTCGACGAAGCTGGCAGGGCAGAGCCTGGCCGCGCCGCTGGCCGGTGTCGCGTCCAGGGCGATTCAGGGGCTCTTCGTGGCCCTCCAGGAGGCCCAGGGCTAGCGGAGCGGATTGCCCAGTTACGCAGCAGTCTGGGGCGGTTCAAGGGGTAGGGGAGGGGGTCGCATCTTTTCGCGGGCAAGAAAAAACCGGCCGAAGCCGGTTTTTCCGTTGCGTCCGATCAGGGATCGTCCGCTTGGTATTGGTGCCCAGGAGAAGACTCGAACTTCCACGGTGTTGCCACCGCTAGGACCTGAACCTAGTGCGTCTACCAATTCCGCCACCTGGGCCTGCAGTGCGACTTCTGATCGCTTCCCGTCATCCTTGCGGATTTCAGGATTAAAAAACCGGCTAGCGCCGGCTTTTCGTCGACCGATCTGCAAATCGATCGACTATAATGAGTGGTGCCCAGGAGAAGACTCGAACTTCCACGGTGTTGCCACCGCTAGGACCTGAACCTAGTGCGTCTACCAATTCCGCCACCTGGGCACTCAAGGCGATGATTGCTCATCTCCGGCGTCGCGATTGCTCACGGCGTCGTGGGGCGGCACTTTACTCAGGGGGCGTTTGCTTGTAAACCCCTGCTGTGAAAAATATTTTTATTGAGCATGCCAGGCTAACTATTGCGCGGTTTTCACGTTTCAATAGGCTTTATGGCAGTTCCTACCGAACCCAGACTTAGAAGGTAACCCCAGACTGATGGCCGATTGGCAATCCCTCGATCCCGAGGCCGCCCGGGAAGCGGAAAAGTACGATAACCCCATTCCGAGTCGCGAACTCATTCTGGCTCATCTCGCCGATCGCGGCGCTCCGGCCACACGGCCCCAGCTGGCCGAGGAATTTGGCCTGGTCACCGAAGACCAACTTGAAGCCCTGCGGCGGCGCATGCGCGCCATGGAGCGCGACGGCCAGGTGATCTATACCCGCCGCGGCGCCTATGCCCCTATCGACAAGCTGGATCTGGTGCGCGGTCGCATCGCCGGTCATCGCGATGGCTTCGGCTTCCTGATCCCCGACGACGGCAGCGACGATCTCTTCCTCAGCCCGGCGCAGATGCGCCTGGTGTTCGACGGCGACATCGCCCTGGCGCGGGTCGCCGGCCATGATCGGCGCGGTCGTCGCGAAGGCGGCCTGGTCGAGGTGGTCACCCGGGCACACGAATCCCTGGTCGGGCGCTTCTTCCAGGAGAGCGGTCTGGCCTATGTGGTGCCGGACAATCCCAAGATCGGCCAGCAGGTGCTGGTGCCCGAGGGCAAGCACGGCGGCGCCGCCCACGGCCAGTTCGTGCAGGTGCGCATCGACGAATGGCCCACCACTTTCCGTCAGGCCCAGGGCGAAGTGGTCGAGATTCTCGGCGACTACATGGCGCCGGGCATGGAGATCGAGGTTGCCCTGCGCAGCTACGACATCCCCAACGAATGGCCCAAGGCCGTCGAGAAGGAAGCCGCCAAGCTCAAGCCCGAGGTGGAGGAAAAGGACAAGCAGAAGCGCATCGACCTGCGTCAGCTGCCCTTCGTGACCATCGATGGCGAAGACGCCCGTGACTTCGACGATGCCGTCTATGCCGAAGCCAAGAAGTCCGGTGGCTGGCGGCTGTATGTCGCCATCGCCGACGTCTCCCACTACGTCAAGGTGGGTTCGGCACTGGATGCCGAAGCGGAAAAGCGCGGCAACTCGGTGTATTTCCCCGAGCGCGTGATCCCCATGCTGCCCGAGGCCCTCTCCAACGGCCTCTGCTCGCTCAATCCCCAGGTGGATCGCCTGGCCATGGTCTGCGAGATGACCATCGCCGGCTCCGGGCGCATGACCGGCTACCAGTTCTACGAAGCGGTCATCCACTCCCATGCGCGCCTGACCTACAACAAGGTCTCCACGGTGCTGGAGCAGCCCAAGTCGGCTGAAGGCAAGCAGTTGCGCAAGCAGCTCGGCGAGGTGGTGCCGCACCTGGAGCAGCTCTACAGCCTGTACAAGGTACTGCTGGCCGCCCGTCACGTTCGCGGCGCCATCGATTTCGAGACTCAGGACACGCGCATCGTCTTTGGCGCCGATCGCAAGATCTCCGAGATCCGCCCGACCCAGCGCAACGATGCCCACAAGCTGATCGAGGAATGCATGCTGTGCGCCAACGTGGCCACTGCCAAATTCCTCGAAAAGCACAAGGTGCCGGCGCTCTACCGGGTGCACGACGCTCCACCCCTGGAAAAGCAGACCAATCTGCGTCAGTTCCTCGGCGAGATGGGGCTGTCGCTGACCAAGGGCAAGGCCAATCCGGTGCCCTCGGACTACCAGGCGCTGCTGCAGCAGATCCGTGAGCGACCGGATTTCCGGCTGATCCAGACGGTGATGCTCAGGTCCCTGAGCCAGGCGGTCTACAGTCCGGACAACAACGGTCACTTCGGTCTCAACTACGAGGCCTATACCCACTTCACCTCGCCGATCCGCCGTTATCCGGATCTGCTGGTGCATCGGGCGATCCGCAGCGTCATCCGCTCCAAGCTGGAGACCAAGCACGTCAAGCGCGCAGGCGCCACGAGTATGGCCAAGGCGCGCATCTATCCCTATGACGAACTGCGCCTGGATCAGCTCGGCGAGCAGTGCTCCATGACCGAGCGCCGCGCCGACGAAGCCACGCGGGATGTGTCCAACTGGCTCAAGTGCGAGTTCATGAAGGATCGCGTCGGCGAGACCTATGCCGGCGTCATCACCGCGGTGACCGGTTTCGGCCTGTTCGTCGAGTTGTCCGAAGTCTTCGTCGAGGGCCTGGTGCACGTCACCGCGCTGCCGGACGACTACTATCACTTCGACAGCGTTCATCATCGCCTCTCCGGCGAGCGCAGCGGTCGCAGCTATCGACTGGGCGATCCCCTCGAGGTGGTGGTGGCCCGGGTCGACCTGGACGAGCGCAAGATCGACTTCGTGCTGCCGGCCAGCGCCGGGGCGCCGCGTGTGCGGGAAGAGCGCGAGCCGCGTCAGAAGCGTGGCAACCGTCGCCGTGGTGCGCCAGCGCCAGCGCAGGAACCAAGCGCTCTTCCGGTCGCCGAGACCGCGACTGAGACCGCTTCGCCGGAGCCAGAGCGTGAGCCCCGTCGCTCGCGTAACGGTCGTCGTCGCGGTACGCCGGCGCCAGTACAGGAACCAAGCGCTCTTCCGGAGGCCGAGACCGCCACTGAGGCCGTCTCGCCGGAGCCGGAGCGTGAGCCCCGCCGTTCGCGTAATGGTCGTCGTCGTGATGCGCCGACGCAGGAGCAGGGTGTTGCCGCAACGGTCGAGGCAGCGCCTGCGAGCGTTTCGCCAGAACCGGAGTCTGAGCCGCGTCGCTCGCGGAGCGAGCGTCGGCGCGCGACCTCCTCGGCGCAACAGCAGAACGCCAGTACGCCTATGCCAGCTTCGGTTGAGGCGACTCCGTCGAAATCGTCCAGGCAGGACGATCAGTTGCTCGGTAATACCGACGTCAGACGTAGTCGCGCGGTAAAGCAGGCCCTGCTGGCCGAAGCCAAGGTCGAGGGCGGCAAGCCCAAAACCGTAGGCAAGGCCAATGGCAAAGCCAAGGGTAATACCGACAAGGGCAAGGCCAGCGACACGGCCAAGACGCGGACCGCGCCAGCCCGTCAGGGTAAGGGGGCGGCTGCCGAAGGTGCCGCGGCGGTGGATGCCAGGGTCAAGAAGGCCAAGGCTGCAGGTGCCAAGAAGAAATCGGCAGGCAAGCCCAAGACCGAAGACCAGGCCAAGGCCAAGGCTGCAGCCAAGACCAAGACCAAGACCAAGACCAAGGCCAAGGCGAAGAAGCCCCATCGCAAGGGTCAGTCGCGCCCCAAGGATGACGCATGAGCCAGTTGGAAACCGTCTACGGTATCCACGCCGTGGAAGCGCTGTTGCGCTTCCATCCGCGGCGGGTGAAGCAGCTCTGGATCGCCGAAGGACGGCGTGAGCCGCGGGTCGAGGCCCTGCTGGAGCTGGCCGCTGGTCAACGCCTGGCGGTGGAAACCAAGCCGCGGGCACTGCTCGACGAACTGGCCGAGGGCGTCCACCAGGGCGTGGTGGCCCAGGTCAGTCCGAGCCAGGTCTGGGGCGAGGCCATGCTCGAGGAGTTGCTCGATCGGGCCGAAGGTCCGCCGCTGCTGCTGGTGCTCGATGGTGTCACCGATCCGCACAACCTCGGCGCCTGCCTGCGTAGCGCCGATGCCGCCGGGGCCCTGGCGGTAATCGTGCCCAAGGACAAGTCGGCCACCCTGACCGCGGTGGTGCGCAAGGTGGCCTGCGGCGCCGCCGAGGTGCTGCCGCTGGTGGCCGTCACCAACCTGGCGCGGACCCTGGAAAAGCTGCAGAAGCGCGGGCTGTGGATCGTCGGTACCGCCGGTGAGGCGACCCAGGAGATCTATGACGTCGACATGAGCGGCCCGACCGTGATGGTCATGGGCGCCGAGGGCAAGGGCATGCGCCGGCTGACCCGCGAGCATTGCGATCATCTGGCCCGCCTGCCCATGGCCGGCAGCGTCAGCAGTCTCAATGTCTCGGTAGCGACTGGCGTCTGCCTGTTCGAGGCCGTGCGTCAAAGACGCGCCTCTGCGTCCAGATAGACTGCCCCAGGAAACGTCTGGGTACCGACCTGGCGCGTATCGCACTATACGAATCGCGCTGCAGTGCGCAAAATACCGGCCTCGCTCTGGGAAAGCCCGGGGCGAGACCTGTCAACAAGAGGATGCCCGCGTGAGTCAGGAGATCCAAGAGCCGGTAGGCTTGCGAGTGCTGCTCGTCGAAGACGATGCCACGCTGCGCATGCTGACCACCGAAGTCATCGAGGAGCTGGACCATCAGGTCACGGCCGTCGCCTCGGCGGAGGCTGCCCTCGAGTTGCTGCCGCAACGCGAGCACGATGTGCTGTTCACCGATATCGGGCTGGGCGGCATGTCCGGGATCGAGTTGACCCGGCGTGCCCTGGCGATGGATCCGACGCTGCGCATCGTCGTCGCCTCGGGTTATGCCTTCGAGCGCGAGCCCGGCATGGAGGCGCGGGTCGGGGTGCTGATCAAGCCCTATGACCTGAACAAGATCCGCCAAGCCCTGGCCGACGTGCAACGCTAAGTGCCTGTGGCTGCCCGGCGGTCGCGCCGGTCATGCCTGCGGTTGCGCCCCTCGGCGCCCTTCTCTAGAATGTTGCCCCTTGCCCGGAGTGCGTCCGCATTCCGCTGGGCAAGTCATCCGAACTATTCACTCCTTGTCTGACCGCGTTTCCGCGGCAGGCTGCAACCCGTAAGGAGCATTAAATGCGTCATTACGAAGTCGTGTTCCTGGTTCATCCGGACCAGAGCGAACAGGTGGGCGGCATGGTCGAGCGCTACACCAAGGCTATCGAAGAAGACGGTGGCAAAGTCCATCGCCTGGAAGACTGGGGCCGTCGTCAGCTGGCTTATGCCATCGACAACGTTCACAAGGCTCACTATGTACTCATGAACATCGAGTGCAGCGCCAAGGCCCTGGCCGAGCTGGAAGACAACTTCCGCTACAACGACGCCGTGATCCGCAACATGATCCTGCGCCGTGACGAGGCCGTCACCGGTCAATCCGAGATGCTCAAGGCCGAAGAAAACCGCAACGAGCGTCGCGAGCGTCGCGAGCGTCCTGCCGAGTCCGAGTCCGAGTCCGCCGAAGGCAACTCCGACGACGCCGACAGCGCCGAGTAATCTGGATCTAGCGAGGAATCATTGTCATGGCACGTTTCTTCCGTCGTCGTAAGTTCTGCCGTTTCACCGCCGAAGGCGTGAAAGAGATCGACTACAAGGATCTCAACACCCTGAAGGCCTACGTCTCCGAAACCGGCAAGATCGTCCCGAGCCGTATCACTGGCACCAAGGCCAAGTACCAGCGTCAGCTGGGCACCGCCATCAAGCGTGCCCGTTACCTGGCCCTGCTGCCCTACACCGACAGCCACGGTCGTTGATCGACGCCTGATCACGGATAACGGATAAACACGGCATGCGGCCTCTGGCTGAGTTCATCATGCGCGGCCGCACCCAAGCCACTCTCGTGGTGGTACTGGGTGCAGTCGTGCCGCTGCTGTACTGGATGACCGCTGCCGGTGGCAGCCTGGTGCTGTTGCGCCGGGGACCCGCCGCGGCGGCCGGGGTGCTGGTCTGGGCCCTGCTGCCGGCGCTGTTCTGGCTGTATCTGGGAGATGCCAGCATCGTGCTGGTGATGCTGGGTTCGACGCTGCTGGCGGCACTACTGCGCCAGAGCCGATCCTGGACATGGGTGCTGTTGGCCAGTGTCCCGCTGGGGTTGGTCTTCGCCCTGGTGCTGGGTCAGGTCTATGCCGAGGGCATCGCGCAGCTGGCGGAGGAAATCCGTCGGTTGTTGCCCCAGGTGTTGGGCCCGAGCGCGGCGCAGTTGCCGCCGGAAAAGCAGGCGCAGTTGCAGCAGTTGCTGCTGCCCGTGCTGACCGGCCTGATGGCGGCGTTCTTCCAGATCACCTGCCTGCTGTGCCTGATGCTCGGGCGCTACTGGCAGGCTGCGCTGTACAACCCCCAGGGGTTCGGTCGCGAATTTCGCGCCCTGCGTCTGCGTCCAGCCATCGCGCTCGGCCTCCTGGCCCTGCTGGTGCTGGCGCCGAACCTGGGCAGTGGGCTTGGCCTGCTGACCCCGCTGTGCAGCGTGCCGCTGGCCTTTGCCGGCATCGCCCTGCTACACGGGCTGGTGGCGGCCAAGCGCCTGGCAGGATTCTGGCTGGTGGGGCTGTACGTGACGCTGCTGCTGTTTGGGCAGCTGATCTATCCGTTGTTGGTGATTCTGGCTGTGATCGATAGCGTGTTCGATTTCCGTGGGCGGTCCGCGCAAGAGCCGCAGGGGCCCGCGGACGGTGAAGGTTAAAAGTTAAGAGGAAAGACTCAATGGATGTCATCCTGCTGGAAAAGATCGCCAACCTGGGCAACCTGGGCGACAAAGTGAACGTCAAGGGCGGTTACGCCCGTAACTTCCTGCTGCCGCAGGGCAAGGCCACCGCAGCCACCGCTGCCAACGTCGAGGCTTTCGAAGCTCGTCGTGCCGAGCTCGAGAAGCAGGCTGCCGAGAAGAAGGCCGAGGCTGATGCCCGTGCCGCCAAGCTGGCTGAACTGACCGTAACCATCGCCGCCAACTCCGGCGACGAAGGCAAGCTGTTCGGTTCCATCGGCACCCGCGACATCGCCGAAGCCGTCAGCGCCGCTGGCGTCGAGCTGGACAAGAGCGAAGTTCGCCTGCCCAACGGCGCGCTGCGCAGTGTTGGCGAATACGACGTCGAAGTGCACCTGCACACCGACGTCGAAGCTACGGTCAAGGTCGTCGTCGTCGCTGAATAAGCGCGCCGTCGCCTGACTGGCGGACTTGCGCCCCGGCGCCGGTCTGTCGACAATCGGGCACGTCATTGCCAAGGCAGTGACGTGCCCTTTGTCTTTTCTGCCCTATCGAAAATCATTTCGCCGCCCGCAATGGGGCCCAAGACCTGCGCATGAACGAGATTTCCCTGCCCGAGCAGTACGATCTGCAGACCGCTGCCCTCAAGGTCCCGCCGCACTCCATCGAGGCCGAGCAGGCCGTGCTGGGTGGTCTGATGCTGGACAACAATGCCTGGGAGCGCGTGCTCGATCAGGTGTCCGATGGCGACTTCTATCGTCACGATCACAGACTCATTTTCCGCGCCGTGGCCCGTCTGGCCGAGCGCAATCAGCCGTTCGACGTGGTAACCCTGTCCGAACAGCTGGACAATGAAGGCCAGCTGCCCCAGGTGGGCGGACTGGCCTATCTGGCCGAGCTGGCCAAGAACACCCCCTCGGTGGCCAACATCAAGGCCTATGCGCAGATCGTGCGCGAGCGGGCCACCCTGCGTCAGTTGATCGGTATCAGTGCCGACATCGCCGACAGCGCCTACAACCCGGAAGGGCGTGGGGCCAACGAGCTGCTCGACGAAGCCGAACGCAAGATCTTCGAGATCGCCGAGGCGCGGCCGAAATCCGGCGGTCCGATCGGGGTCAACGACATCCTGACCAAGGCCATCGACCGCATCGATACCCTGTTCAACTCCAGCGACGCCATCACCGGGGTCTCCACCGGTTTCGCCGACCTGGACGAAAAGACCAGCGGCCTGCAGCCGGCGGACCTGATCATCGTTGCCGGCCGCCCGTCGATGGGCAAGACCACCTTCGCCATGAACCTGGTGGAGAACGCGGTGCTGCGCACCGACAAGGCGGTGCTGGTGTTCTCCCTGGAGATGCCCGCCGACTCCATCGTGCTGCGGATGCTCTCGTCCCTCGGTCGCATCGACCAGACCAAGGTGCGTTCCGGCAAGCTGGACGATGACGACTGGCCGCGCCTGACCTCGGCGGTCAACCTGCTCAACGACCGCAAGTTGTTCATCGACGATACCGCCGGCATCAGTCCTTCGGAAATGCGCGCCCGGACCCGGCGCCTGGTGCGCGAGCACGGCGACCTGGCGTTGATCATGGTGGACTACCTGCAGCTGATGCAGATCGGTGGCAGCAGCGGCGAGAACCGCACCAACGAGATCTCCGAGATCTCCCGCTCGCTCAAGGGCCTGGCCAAGGAATTCAATTGCCCGGTGGTGGCGCTCTCCCAGCTCAACCGCTCGCTGGAGCAGCGGCCGAACAAGCGGCCGGTGAACTCCGACCTGCGTGAATCGGGCGCCATCGAGCAGGACGCCGACGTCATCATGTTCGTCTACCGGGACGAGGTGTATCACCCGGAGACCGAGTACAAGGGCGTGGCGGAAATCATCATCGGCAAGCAGCGTAACGGGCCGATCGGCACCACGCGACTGGCCTTCATCGGTAAATACACCCGGTTCGAGAATCTCGCGCCCGGCAGCTACGTTTTCGAGGACGAATGATGGTCAAGGACAAGCTGAAGATCGCGGTCCTGCTCGGTGGCACCAGCGAAGAACGCGACGTGTCCATCGCCAGCGGTGCCCAGGTGGTGGCGGCCCTGCGCCGGCGCGGGCACCAGGTGGTGACCGTGGACACCGCCCTGGGCCTGCTCGACGAAGACGCCGAGCGCGCGCTGCTGGAAGCCCGCGTCGGCCTCGAACCGCCGGAGCGGACCGCCCTGGTGCGGATGCGCGGCCAGGATGCCGGTGCGGTGCTCAGCCGCGCCCAGCTGGGCGACCAGGATCTGCTGTTCCTCGCCCTGCATGGCGGGACCGGCGAGAACGGCACCCTGCAGACCCTGCTCGACTTGGCCGAGCTGCGCTACACCGGCAGCGGCCGGGTGGGCAGCGCCGTGGCCATGGACAAGGATCTCAGCAAGCGGCTGTTCCGTGCTGCCGGGGTGCCCACCGCCGACTGGCTGATGGCGCCCGCGGACGCCGCGACCGTAGCCGCGACGCTGGGCTTTCCGGTGATCGTCAAACCCAGCCAGCAGGGCTCCACCGTGGGTCTGAGCAAGGTCAGCCGCGCCGAGGACCTGCAACCGGCCATCGAACTGGCGCTGCGCTACGACCGCGAGGTGATGATCGAGCGCTTCGTTGCCGGTCGTGAGCTGACCGTTGGGGTGCTGGGTGACCAGCCACTGGCGGTGGGCGAGATCGTCCTTGGCCAGAGCGGCGTGTTCGACTACACCAGCAAGTACCAGCCCAAGGGCGCGGTGGAAGTGTTTCCGGCCGAGGTCTCGACCGAGATCGCCGAGGAAGCGCGGCGGCTGGCCCTGGCCGCGCATCGGGCGCTCAAGCTCGACGGCTACAGCCGCGCCGACTTCCGCCTGGACGCCGAGGGGCGGCTCTGGTGCCTGGAGGTCAACACCCTGCCGGGCATGACCGCTACCAGTTTGCTACCGCAATCGGCGGCAGCTATGGGCATCGACTTCGACGAACTCTGCGAGCGGATCTGCCAGCTGGCCCTGCAAGACTGACCGCTACGCAGCCGGCGCCGCTATCGCTTCGGGTGGTGGCGGCTGCGTCTCCTGTCGAAGCCGGATCCGGATCCGCCGCCATGCCCCAGACGCTCACCCCGGTGCAGACCCGGGCGTTGTTCCTTTCCGCACTGCTGCTGTTCGTCTTGCCCTTCATCCTGGTCGACTTTCCCTACGTCGATGACAACTGGCGCATCCAGTTGGAGAACGGCCCGGAGTGGCGCCAGCAGGGGCGGGTGCTCACCGAGGTCTTCTACCGGCTGCTGACCTTCAGCGGCAGCACCCTCAATCTCTTTCCCCTGCCGCTGCTAATCGCCTGCGCCGCCGCCGCCTGGGCCTTGACCGATCTGGCCCGCCACTGCTTCGGTGCGCCGCGACCGACCCAGTGTCTGGCGCTCCTGCCGCTGTGGTTCTCGCCATTCTGGCTGGGCAATCTGACCTATCAGTACGATGGCCCGACGATGGCCCTGAGTCTGGTGGCGGTGATCTACGCGGTGATCTTTCGTAGTCGTCATACCGCGCTGGCGCTGCTGGTGCCGGCGGCGCTGCTGGCGGCGGCCATGGCCTTCTACCAAGTGGCGCTCAATGTCTTCATCGGGCTCTGCTGCCTGGAACTGATCCGTACGGTGCAGCGCCGCGAGGCGCCCGAGCAGGCGCTGCGGCTGGTGCTGCGCCAGGGCCTGCAGCTGCTGCTGGGTGGCGTGCTCTATTACCTGACGGCCTACCAGCTGATGGCGACCACGCGGCACGCCGGCGTGGGCGGCCAGGTGCTGCCCGAGCTCTGGCACCGGCTGGGCGAGGTGCTGCACAGCGTCGGCCTGCTGGTCACCCCAGGCAATCTCTGGCTGTGGTGGCTGTTCGGTGGGTTGGCCGCGCTCGGCTACGGCCTGGGCGGCCTGGCCTATGCCCGCGCCTACGGCCGAAGGGCGTTGCTGCCCCTGCTGCTGTACGGCGCGACCCTGCCGGTACTGGCCTTTTGCGTGGCCGGCATCACCCTGCTGTTCAGCGACTTCATCCTCGAAGCCCGCACCCTGATGGGGCTGGCGGTCGTCCTGACCCTGGCGCTGCTGCTGGCCCACGATCTGCTGGAGCGTCTCCAGCCTCGGTTGACCTGGCTGCTGGTGCTGCCGGTGCTGTGGATGCTGTCCCTGGCCTATGCCTATGGGCAGGTGCTCTCGGCGCAAAAGACCTTCGAGCGCGGTTTCGTCCAGGAGCTGCACCATGACCTCAGCAGTCGTCCGGAGCTGCGGTCGCTCAAGCGCCTGCTCTGGACCGGTGGTCCGCTGGAGGTGGCTTGGCTGCCGCTGGCGCAGAAGACCTTCGAGCAGGTGCCGGCCTTGCCCTTCATCCTCGGCCTGTCGCCGGGCAACTTCATGATCGCCGAGCGGCTGCTGGACCTGGGGGTGATCGACGATGCCGACAGCGACAGCTGCAGCCAGCGCGTAGCCGTGCCCGGGGCCGCCACGCGGCTGGTGGACAACCGTTTCTATGACATCTGGGCGGTGGGCGAGGACGGCTGCATCATCATGAAGCCACAGCGACCCTGGGTGCCGTTCGAGTAGGGGGGTGGTCTTGAGGGGTAGGTTGGGCAGAGCGCAGCGAAGCCCAACGTGGTGACGCGGCTGTTGGGCTTCGACGAAGGAGCCGTCTCAGCCCAACCTACGCGGGTCGGTAGGTTGGGTTGAGCGCAGCGAAGCCCAACATTGTCAGGTCGTGCGCGGACTGTTGGGCTTCGACGATGGAGCCATCTCAGCCCAATCTACGGGTGCGAGGGCGATCAGCCGCGGCGCAGCTTGTAGCAGAGGAACAGGAAGGCCAGCCAGAACGGAATGGCGTAGACCGAGACGGCGATGCCGGGGATGCGCAGCATCAGCACCAGGATCATGCCGACGAAGGCCAGGCACAGCCAGTTGGCGACCGGCGACCAGAACGCCGGGAAGTGCGAGGTGCGCCCCGCTTGACGCTGGGCGGCGCGGAATTTCAGGTGGGTCAGGCTGATCAGCGCCCAGGCGATCACCAGCGAGGCCACCACCAGCGACATCAGCAGCTCCAGGGCATTCTGCGGCAGCAGGTAGTTGACCACCACGCAGAGCAGGGTCACCGCCGAGGACACCGCGATGCCCAGCAGGGGCACGCCGCGACGATTGGTGCGCAGCAGGGCGCGCGGGGCGTCGCCCTGTTCGGCCAGGCCATAGAGCATGCGGCTGGTGCAGTAGACGCCGCTGTTGTAGACCGACAGCGCCGCGGTCAGCACCACGAAGTTGAGCAGGTGGGCGGCGGTATCGCTGCCGAGCAGGGCGAAGGTCTGCACGAAGGGGCTGCCGGCATAGTCGTCACCGCCGGCGCCGATGCTGCGCACCAGTTCGTCCCAGGGGTGCAGCGACAAGAGGATGGTCAGGGCGCCGACATAGAAGATCAGGATGCGCCAGACCACCTGGTTGATGGCCTTGGGAATCACGGTGCGCGGCTGGTCGGCTTCGGCGGCGGTGATGCCCACCAGCTCCAGGCCGCCAAAGGAGAACATGATGATCGCCAGCACGGCGAACAGGCCGCTCCAGCCGTTGGGCAGGAAACCGCCATGGCTCCAGAGATTGCTCACCGAGGCCTCGGGACCGCCGCTGCCACTGACCAGCAGCCAGAGACCGAAGGCCATCATGCCGAGAATGGCCACCACCTTGATCAGCGCGAACCAGAATTCGGTCTCGCCGAAGGCCTTCACGTTGAACAGGTTGATCAGGTTGACCAGCACGAAGAACACCAGGGCGCTGGCCCAGGTCGGCACCTCGGGCCACCAGTACTGCACGTACTTACCCACCGCGGTGAGTTCCGACATGCCCACCAGCACATAGAGCACCCAGTAGTTCCAGCCGGAGAGAAAGCCCGGGAAGCGACCCCAGTAACGACTGGCGAAGTGGCTGAAGGAGCCGGCGACGGGTTCCTCGACGATCATCTCGCCGAGCTGGCGCATGATCAGGAAGGCGATGAAGCCGGCGATGGCGTAGCCGAGGATCATCGCCGGACCGGCCGACTTGAGCACCCCGGCCGAGCCGAGGAACAGACCAGTACCGATGGCTCCGCCGAGGGCGATCAGCTGGATGTGACGATTCTTCAGGCCGCGCTGCAACTGGCCGGCGGCGGGTTGGGGCTGGGACATGGAGGAGGGTGTCTCGGTGGTGAGGAAGGAGCGGGGCGCTATGGTAGCACTCCTGGTGGGGGCGGCATTGAGGGTGGGTCCAGAGCCGCCGTCGATAGCCAAAGGCAATCGATGTCCGGGGGCTGAACTGGTCATTTTTTGTGCTATTCTTCGCGCCCTCCCAAAAACACCCCTTTCCCGGAAGCTGCCATGCAAGCCGCCACGCCGCTGTTCGACTATCCGAAATACTGGGCCGAGTGCTTTGGTCCTGCACCCTTCCTGCCCATGAGTCGGGCGGAGATGGAGCAACTCGGCTGGGACAGCTGCGACATCATCATCGTCACCGGGGACGCCTACGTCGATCACCCGTCCTTTGGCATGGCCATCATCGGCCGGCTGCTGGAGGCCCAGGGCTTCCGCGTGGGCATCATCGCCCAGCCGGACTGGCATTCGAAGGACGACTTCATGAAGCTCGGCGAGCCGAATCTGTTCTTCGGTGTGGCCGCGGGCAACATGGACTCGATGATCAACCGCTACACCGCGGACAAGAAGGTCCGTTCCGACGACGCCTATACCCCGGGCAACGTCGCCGGCAAGCGTCCGGATCGTGCCAGCCTGGTCTACAGCCAGCGCTGCAAGGAAGCCTACAGCCACGTGCCGATCGTGCTCGGTGGCATCGAGGCCTCGCTGCGCCGGATCGCCCACTACGACTACTGGCAGGACAAGGTCCGTCGCTCGATCCTGATGGACGCCACCGCCGATATCCTGCTCTATGGCAACGCCGAGCGGGCGGTGGTCGAGATCGCCCAGCGGCTGTCGCGTGGCGAGCGCGTCGAGGCCATCACCGACGTACGCGGTACCGCCTTCATCCGGCGGGACACGCCCGCGGGCTGGTTCGAGGTCGACTCGACCCGTATCGACCGTCCCGGTCGCGTCGACAAGATCATCAATCCCTACGTGAATACGCAGGACACCGAGGCCTGTGCCATCGAGCAGGCGAAAGGTGAGGTCGAGGATCCCAACGAAGCCAAGGTGGTGCAGCTGCTGGAAAGCCCGCGCATGACCCGCGACAAGACGGTGATCCGCCTGCCGTCCTTCGAGAAGGTGCGCAACGACCCGGTGCTCTATGCCCACGCCAACCGCGTGCTGCACCTGGAAACCAATCCGGGCAACGCCCGCGCGCTGGTGCAGCGGCATGGCGAGGTGGACGTCTGGTTCACGCCGCCGCCCATCCCCATGACCACCGAGGAAATGGACTATGTGTTCGGCATGCCCTATGCGCGCGTGCCGCACCCGGCCTATGGCAAGGAAAAGATCCCGGCCTACGAGATGATCCGCTTCTCGGTCAACATCATGCGCGGCTGCTTCGGTGGCTGCACCTTCTGCTCCATCACCGAGCACGAAGGCCGGATCATCCAGAATCGCTCCCACGACTCGATCATCCGCGAGATCGAGGAGATGCGCGACAAGGTGCCGGGCTTCACCGGGGTGGTCTCGGACCTGGGCGGGCCGACCGCCAACATGTACCGCATCGCCTGCAAGGACCCGGAGATCGAGCGCCACTGCCGCAAGCCGTCGTGCGTCTTCCCCGGCATCTGCGAGAACCTCAACACCGATCACTCCTCGCTGATCGAGCTGTACCGCAAGGCGCGGGCGCTGCCGGGGGTGAAGAAGATCCTGATCGCCTCGGGGCTGAGATACGACCTGGCCGTGGAGTCGCCCGAGTACGTCAAGGAACTGGTCACCCACCATGTCGGCGGCTACCTGAAGATCGCGCCCGAGCACACCGAGCGTGGTCCGCTGGACAAGATGATGAAGCCGGGCATCGGCAGCTATGACCGCTTCAAGCAGATGTTCGAGAAGTACACCAAGGAGGCGGGCAAGGAGCAGTACCTGATCCCCTACTTCATCGCCGCGCACCCGGGTACCACCGACGAGGACATGATGAACCTCGCGCTGTGGCTCAAGCGCAACGGCTTCCGTGCGGATCAGGTCCAGGCCTTCTATCCCTCGCCGATGGCCACCGCCACGGCCATGTACCACTCGGGCAAGAATCCGCTGCGCAAGGTCACCTACAAGAGCGACGGCGTGACCATCGTCAAGAGCGACCAGCAGCGCCGCCTGCACAAGGCCTTCCTGCGCTACCACGATCCCAAGGGCTGGCCGCTGCTGCGCGAGGCGCTCAAGGAGATGGGCCGCGCCGACCTGATCGGGCCGGGCAAGCACCAGTTGATCCCGGCCACCCAGCCGGTGGGCGACGCGGGCTACCAGAGCGCGCGGCGCAAGAATTCCACCCCGGTGGGCAGCAAGAAGGCCGGCACTGGCGGTGGGCGCATCCTTACCCAGCACACCGGCCTGCCGCCCCGCGCCAGCGATGGCAGCAAGGCCTGGGACAAGGGCCAGGAAGGCCAGGCCGCCGGCTACGCCAAGGGCGGTCCGCGCAAGAAGTCGCGGCGCCAGCCGAACATGCCGCGCTGAGGCGAGGGGATGAGAAAGGGGAGGCCGAGGCTTCCCCTTTTTTATGGGGTAAGCAGGAGGCAGCAGCGCTCGGGCTCGTTGGGCTTCGACGGTGGAGCTGTCTCAACCCAACCTACGGGTTAGCGGTGTAGGTTGGGTTGAGCGCAGCGAAGCCCAACGCTTAGGACTACCCGCGCAATTCGGCGAAATGGGCCTGCATGCGCTCGGCGTCGGCGCTGCGGCCGCTGAAGAGTTCGAAGGCCTTGACCGCCTGGAACACGGCCATGGTGCCGCCGTCGAGGGTGCGGCAGCCGAGGGCGCGGGCCTGGCGCAGCAGTTCGGTTTCCAGCGGGAAGTAGATGATCTCGGCGACCCAGAGGCCGGGGTGCAGCAGTTCGGCCGGCAGTGGCATGCCGGGCAGCTTGGCCATGCCCACCGGCGAGGTGTTGACCAGGCCATCGGCAGCGGCGACCGCGGCGGCCCGGTCGGTGCCGACCGCGGCGCGACCGGGGCCGAAGTGGCGGGTCAGGTTGTCTACCAGCGCCTGGGCGCGCTCGGCCTCGACGTCGAAGATGAACAGCTGGTCCACTCCCTCGGCGAGCAGGGCGTGGGCCACGGCGCTACCGGCGCCACCGGCACCCAGTTGCACCACCAGGCGCTTGGCCACGTCCGGCAGGCCGCGGCGGAAGCCTTCGGCGAAGCCCAGGCAGTCGGTGTTGTGGCCCACGGTGCGGCCGTCGGCCAGGACCACGGTGTTCACCGCGCCGATGCCGCGCGCCTCGGGGGAGAGGTCGTCGAGCAGCGGGATGATCGCCTGCTTGCAGGGAAAGGTGATGTTGAGGCCGGTGAAGCCGGTGCGCTGGGCGGCCTGCAGCAGCTCGGGCAGGGCATCGGCCGTGAGGCCAAGCACGTCCAGGTCGATCAGGCGGTAGAGGTATCTGAGGCCCTGGGCGTCGCCTTCGCGTTCGTGCATGGCGGGCGTCAGCGAGGCCTGGATGCCGGCGCCGATGAGGCCGGCGAGGACGGATTTCGATGCGGTCATGGCGTTAGTTTCCCTGGTGGGCGATGAGGGCGGCGATGGCGGCGCGATAGCCCTGGCTGCCGAGGCCGCAGATGACGCCGACAGCGATGCCCGAGACATAGGAATGATGGCGGAAGGCTTCGCGCCGATGCACGTTGGACAGGTGCACCTCGTAGACCGGCAGCTCGCTGGCCACCAGGGCGTCGCGCAAGGCCACCGAGGTGTGGGTCCAGGCGGCGGGATTGATCACCACCCCGGCATAGGCGCCGCGGGCCGCGTGGATCCAGTCGAGCAATTCGCCCTCGTGGTTGGTCTGGCGGAAGTCCACCTCGTAACCCTCGGCGGCGGCGGTCTCGGTACACAGCCGGGCGACGTCGGCCAGGGTTTCGTGGCCGTAGGTGGCGGGCTCGCGGGTGCCGAGCAGATTGAGGTTGGGGCCGTTGAGGACCAGGATGCGGCGGGACATGGCGTTCTCTCTGTTGTTGTCTAGCCGGGCGGACCAGCGCCCGGCGTTGCAGAGAAAATGTACCAGCTGGTTAATTTCGTCAATCCGCCGCCGGGGTGTTGCGCCGGAAGCGTTCGATTATCGACCCTGGTGGCCTAGATCGCCACCAGTCCGCGCACTCCTTCGGCCTCCATGTCGGCGCCGCGACCGCGCTGGACGATCTCGCCGCGAGACATCACCAGGTAGCCATCGGCCAGTTCGCTGGCGAAGTCGTAGAACTGCTCCACCAGCAGGATGGCCATGTCGCCGCGCTTGGCCAGGTGGGCGATGACGGTGCCAATCTCCTTGATCACCGAAGGCTGGATGCCTTCGGTGGGTTCGTCGAGGATCAGCAGCCGCGGGCGGCTGGCCAGGGCGCGGCCGATGGCCAGTTGTTGCTGCTGGCCGCCGGAGAGGTCGCCACCGCGACGCTGGCGCATCTGCCGCAGCACGGGGAAGAGTTCGTAGATGGATTCGGGCACCTCGCGGGCCTCGCGGGCGGGAAAGCGCGACAGGCCCATGAGCAGATTTTCTTCAACGGTCAGGCGCGGAAAGATCTCGCGGCCCTGAGGCACGTAGGCGATGCCGGATTGCACCCGCTGGTGCGGCTTGCGGGCGGTGATGTCCTGGCCTTCCCAGGTGACGCTGCCGCGCTTGGCCGGGATCAGGCCCATGAGGCAGCGCAGCAGGGTGGTTTTGCCGACGCCGTTGCGGCCGAGCAGGCTGGTGACCTCGCCGATGGGGGCCTCGAAGGACAGGCCACGTAGGATGTGGCTGCCGCCGTAGTATTGATGGAGTTCGTTCACCTGGAGCATGGTCGCCTCGTAAAGATTTTATCGCGGCCATGGGCCGCTCCTACGGCGACATTGGCACCTGTAGGAGCGGTCGCAGCGGCGAACCGCCATGGCCGCGATCAATTGAAAGCTGGGGCGCTAGCGCCCCAGATACACCTCGATCACCTGGTCGTTGGCCTGGACCTGGTCCAGCGAGCCTTCGGCCAGGACGTGACCCTGGTGCAGCACGGTGACGTGGTCGGCGATGCTGCCGACGAAGCCCATGTCGTGCTCCACCACCATCAGCGAGTGCCGGGGCACCAGCGACTTGAACAGCTCGGCGGTGAATTCGGTCTCGGCGTCGGTCATGCCGGCCACGGGTTCGTCGAGCAGCAGCAGTTGCGGCTCCTGCACCAGCAGCATGCCGATCTCGAGGAATTGCTTCTGGCCGTGGGAGAGCAGCCCGGCGGTGCGGCCGCGCGACTCCTGCAGGCGGATGGTGCCGAGCACCTCTTCCAGGCGATCGCGCTGTTCGCCGGAGAGCCGCGCGCGCAGGCTGGCCCAGACCGACTTGTCGGTCCGCTGTGCCAGCTCCAGGTTTTCCCAGACGGTCAGGGCCTCGAACACCGTGGGCTTCTGGAATTTGCGGCCGATGCCGGCCTGGGCGATCTGCACCGGTTGCAGGCGGGTGAGGTCCAGGGTCTCGCCGAACCAGGCGCTGCCGCGGTCGGGGCGGGTCTTGCCGGTGATGACGTCCATCATGGTGGTCTTGCCGGCGCCGTTGGGGCCGATGATGCAGCGCAATTCGCCGACGCCGATGTAGAGATTGAGGTCGCGCAGGGCCTTGAAGCCGTCGAAGCTGACCTCGATGCCTTCCAGGCTGAGGATGGTGCCGTGGCGAGTGTCCAGGCCCTTGCCGGCGCGATGGCCGAGACCGCTGGCCTCGGCGCCGATGCCGGGATCGAGCACTTCCGCAGCGGTCGGGGGAATGGGGGCGGCTTTCATGCGTCGCGCTCCTTCTTGATGAGGCCGATCACGCCACGCGGCAGGTAGAGGGTGACGACGATGAACAGGGCGCCGAGAAAGAACAGCCAGTACTCGGGAAAGGCCACGGTGAACCAGCTCTTGGCTCCGTTGACGATGCCGGCGCCAAGTACCGGGCCGATCAGGCTGCCGCGTCCGCCGAGGGCGACCCAGATGGCCGCTTCGATGGAGTTGGTCGGAGCCATCTCGCTGGGATTGATGATGCCCACCTGGGGCACATAGAGGGCGCCGGCCAGGCCGCAGAGCACTGCCGAGAGCACCCAGACGAACAGCTTGAAGCCGCGCGGATCGTAGCCGCAGAAGGTCACCCGGTTCTCGGCGTCACGAATCGCCGTGAGGATGCGGCCGAACTTGCTCTGCGCCAGGCGCCAGCCCAGCCAGAGGCTGGCCACCAGCAGGGCCACGGTGAGCAGGAAGAGCACCGCGCGGGTGCCCTGGGCGGCCACCGGAAAGCCCAGCAGGGTGGTGAAGCCGGTAAAGCCGTTGTTGCCGCCGAAGCCGGTCTCGTTGCGAAAGAACAGCAGCATGCCGGCGAAGGTCAGCGCCTGGGTCATGATCGAGAAATAGACCCCCTTGATCTTCGAGCGGAAGGCGAAGAAACCGAACGCCAGGGCCAGCAGGCCGGGGGCCAGCACCGCCAGGCACAGCGCCCAGAGGAAATGGTCGGTACCGGCCCAGAACCAGGGATAGCGGGTCCAGGAGAGAAAGCTCATGAACGGCGGCAGACCGTCGCCGGCGGCCTGGCGCATCAGGTACATGCCCATGGCGTAGCCGCCGAGGGCGAAGAACAGCCCGTGGCCGAGGGAGAGCATCCCGGCATAGCCCCAGACCAGGTCCAGCGCCAGGGCGACGATGGCGTAGCAGAGGATCTTGCCCACCAGGGTCAGGGTGTAGGCCGAGACCTGGAAGGGGTTGTCGGCCGGCAGCAGGGACAGCAGCGGCAGGGCGATCAGCACGGCGAGGGCCAGGCCGAGCACGGCCAGGCTCAGGCGCGGGCCGGCCTTCTGCACAGCAGTAAGCGCGAGTGGCTGGTTCAATCGATGACCCTCCCCTTGAGGGCGAACAGGCCCTGGGGCCTTTTCTGGATGAACAGGATGATCAGGCCGAGGATGAGAATCTTGCCCAGCACGGCGCCGATCTGGGGTTCGAGGATCTTGTTGACGATGCCCAGGCCGAAGGCCGCCAGTACGCTGCCGGCCAATTGGCCGACGCCACCGAGCACCACCACCAGGAAGGAGTCGATGATGTAGCTCTGGCCGAGGTCCGGGCCGACGTTGCCGATCTGCGACAGGGCCACGCCACCGAGGCCGGCGATGCCGGAGCCAAGGCCGAAGGCGAGCATGTCGATGCGCCCGGTGGGGACGCCGCAGCAGGCGGCCATGTTGCGATTCTGGGTCACGGCGCGCACGTTGAGGCCCAGCCGGGTCTTGTTCAGCAGGGCCCAGGTCAGGACCAGCACGAAGACCACGAAGCCGAGGATGATCACCCGGTTCCACGGCAGGAGCAGGTTGGGCAGCACCTGGATGCCGCCGGACAGCCAGGCGGGGTTGGCCACCTCGACGTTCTGGGCGCCGAACAGCACCCGCACCGCCTGGATCAGCATCAGGCTGATCCCCCAGGTGGCCAGCAGGGTTTCCAGTGGTCGGCCATAGAGATGGCGGATCACGGTGCGTTCCAGCGCCATGCCGATGGCGGCAGTGACGGCGAAGGCCACCGGCAGTGCCAGCAGCGGATACCAGGCCAGCCATTCGGGGGCGAGGCGCTGCAGGGTCAGCTGCACCACATAGGTGCTGTAGGCACCGAGCATCAGCATCTCGCCGTGGGCCATGTTGATGACGCCGAGCAGGCCATAGGTGATGGCCAGGCCCAGGGCGGCCAGCAGCAGGATGGAGCCCAGCGACAACCCGGTGAAGGCCTGGCCGAGCAGGTCGCCCAGCAGCAGCTTGCGCTCGACCTGGGCAAGGCCGGTGGCGGCGGCCTTGCGGACGTCTTCGTTGGCTTCCACCGCAGGATCGAGCAGGGCCTGCAGGCGGGTCTTGGCCTGGGGCTCGCCGGATTCGCCGAGCAGCCGCACCGCGGTCAGGCGCACGGCGGGATCGGGATCGGTCAGCTGCAGATTGGCCAGGGCGGCGGCAAGGGCGCCTTTCACGTCCTTGTCCGCTTCGCTCTGCAGGCGCTTTTCCAGGAAGGGTCGCTGCTCGGGCTTGGCCTCCTGGCGCAGGGCCTGGGCGGCGGCCAGGCGCACGCCGGCATCCGTGGACAGCAACCCACCACTGGCCTGGGCGGCGCCGATGAGGATGCGCAGGCGGTTGTTCAGGCGCACCGGCTTGGGCGTGCCGGTGGGGGCGGTGGCGTCACCTTCGGCGGCGCTGTAGCTGTCGCCGGTCTTGTAGAAGGGGCGCTTGTCTTCGTCGACATAGAAGCGACCGTCCTGCAGCGCCTGGAGGACCGGGAGTTGGGCGGTGTCGGGTTCGGCGGCCCATGCCTGCAGGAGTTTGGCCTGGTCGTTGGCGCTGGCGGCGGCCAGCTCGGCGGCGGGGCCGGCCTGGGCGGTGCCCACGAGCAGCAACAGCAGGGGCAGAAGAAAAAGGCGTAGGGACATACTCGGCCTCGTCGATGGGTAAAGGCTCCTGCACGACGTCTCCCGGGGGAGGGCGGGCGTGGCCTCGTTTCTGGTGCCGGGCGCCTGGCGGTCTGACCGGGTGCGCTGGCGAGCCCTCACCCCGGCCCTCTCCCAGGGGGAGAGGGGGAGGAGCGGAGCGGTGGTGGTGCGGGTGTTTCCTGTTGGCTGCGGAACGCCTTTTGCCCTCACCCCAACCCTCTCCCTGAGGAGGGGGGGTAAGAGCTGCAGGCTGGGCGGCGTTTTGCGCCCCTCTCCCTCCGGGAGAGGGGCCGGGGGGAGGAGGGCTGGCCGTTACTTGCCGCTCTTCACCGGTTCGTCGGACTTCTTGTCGTTGCCGGGGATGTAGGGGCTCCAGGGCTGAGCGCGGACCGGGCCCTCGGTCTGCCAGACGACGTTGAACTGACCGTCGTCCTGGACCTCGCCGATCATCACCGGCTTGTGCAGGTGGTGGTTCTTCTCGTCCATCTTCACGGTATAGCCGTCCGGTGCGGCGAAGGTCTGGCCGGCCATGGCCTTGCGGACCTTGTCGACGTCGGTGCTGCCGGCCTTTTCCACTGCCTGGGCCCACATGTGGATGCCGATATAGGTGGCTTCCATGGGGTCGTTAGTCACGGCGGTCTGGTAGTTGGGCAGGTTCTTGGCCTTGGCGTAGGCCTTCCAGGCCTCGACGAATTTCTTGTTCACCGGGTTATCCAGCGACTCGAAGTAGTTCCAGGCGGCCAGTTGGCCCACCAGCGGCTTGGTGTCGATGCCGCGCAGTTCTTCCTCGCCCACCGAGAAGGCCACCACGGGGACGTCGGTGGCCTTCAGGCCCTGGTTGCCCAGTTCCTTGTAGAAGGGCACGTTGGAGTCGCCGTTGATGGTGGAGACCACCGCGGTCTTGCCGCCGGCGGCGAACTTCTTGATGTTGGCGACGATGGTCTGGTAATCGCTGTGGCCGAAGGGGGTGTAGACCTCTTCGATGTCCTTGTCCTGCACGCCCTTGCTGTGCAGGAAGGATCTGAGAATCTTGTTGGTGGTGCGCGGATAGACGTAGTCGGTGCCCAGCAGGAAGAAGCGCTTGGCGCCGCCACCTTCTTCACTCATCAGGTATTCCACCGCCGGGATGGCCTGCTGGTTTGGCGCCGCGCCGGTGTAGAAGACGTTGGGCGACATCTCTTCGCCTTCGTACTGCACCGGGTAGAACAGCAGACCGTTGAGTTCTTCATAGACCGGCAGGACCGATTTGCGCGAGACCGAGGTCCAGCAGCCGAAGGTGACCGCGACCTTGTCCTGGGTCACCAGCTGGCGCGCCTTCTCGGCGAACAGTGGCCAGTTGGAAGCCGGATCCACCACTACGGGCTCCAGCTTCTTGCCCAGCACGCCGCCCTTGGCGTTGATCTCGTCGATGGTCATCAGCGCCATGTCCTTGAGCGAGGTCTCGGAGATGGCCATGGTGCCGGACAGCGAATGCAGGATGCCGACCTTGATGGTGTCCGCGGCGTGGGCGGCGCTCCAGGGGAACAGGCCGCTCATGAGCAGGGCGGAGGCGGCGAGGGTGGTCTTCAGTAGAGGGCGGCGCTTCATGCGAAAGGCTCCTAAGCGAACGTGCGCTGTTGTTGGGCTGGGCTGCTGGCCCGCCAGGGCGCTTATCAGGAACTGTGCCAGGCTTCGGCAAGGCGCATGGCGACTGGCCTCTTGCCTCCAAACGGGCTCTTGTGGCCAGTTGCATTGCACCAGCCTGGGGCTTGCCAGTGCCCGCCGATGGCGCCTTTGCACGATGCTGGTGCCCTCTTTCGCCGTTGCCTTTTGCGCAACATGAAAGTCCGAATGCCGTATTGGTGGTGATGCCTGGGCCTCCCATACTCGATCGCAAGGGGCCGGCCACCGGGTCGGTCACCACCCATTCGAAGAAGAGGAACAAGGCATGGGCAGGCAGGTCGGGGTCATCGGACTCGGCAACATGGGCGGCAACATGGCGATCACCCTGGCGCGCAAGGGCGTTGCCGTCACCGGGCTGGATCCCTCCAGCGCCGCCTGCGAGCGGGTCGCTGCCCAGGGCGTGACCATCGCCGGCGATCTGGCGGTCCTGGCCGCCAGCAGCGACGTCATCGTGCTGTCGCTGCCCAAGGCCGAGCACGTCGAGGCCGTATGCCTGGGCGAGGCGGGCCTGGTCAGCCGCGTACGGCCGGGCACCGTGGTGGTCGACACCACCACCTCCACCCCGGAGACCAGCCGCCGGGTAGCGGCGGCCTTCGCCGAGGTCGGCGCCGATTTCCTCGATGCCCCGGTCTCCGGCGGCCCCGCCGGTGCCGCGGCCGGCACCATGACCATGGTCATCGGCGGCAGCGAGGCGGCCCTGGCCAAGGCGCTGCCGGCGCTGGAAGCCATGAGCGCGACCCGGGTGCACATCGGCGCCGTGGGCGCCGGCAACATCGCCAAGATCGCCAACAACCTGCTCGCCGCGGCGCACCTGATCACCACCGCCGAGGCGGTGACCATGGCCGCCCGTGCCGGCGTCGCCCCGGAGAAGCTGCTCGAAGGCATCAATGCCGGTTCCGGGCGCAGTGCCGCCAGCCAGGGCATGTTCCCTACCTGGGTGCTGAACAAGGCCTATGACTCCGGCTTCACCATGGGCCTGATGCGCAAGGACGTGGGCCTGGCCCAGCAGCTCATCGCCGAACTCGGCCTCGACCTGCCGCTGGCCGCGGCCACGGCCCAGGCCTGGAAGGCCAGCGCCGAGACCCTGGCCGATGGCGAGGATTTCTGCGCCATCGCGCGACGCACCAGCGAAGACCTGTTCGGCAAGGGGGAATGATCATGATGAACGCCAAGACACTGGAATTGCTCAAGCCCTTCTGGGGCGACCGCCAGCAGGTCGCAAGCTTTGTGGACGGCGCCTTCGTCGATGGCAGCGGCGAGCGGATCACCGTGCGCAACGCCCATGACGACAGCCCGGCCTACAGCTACCCCGATGCCGACCTGGCCGTGGTCGAGCGCGCCGATACCGCCGCCCGCCGGGCGCGCGAGGAATGGCGCGCCCTGACCGCCCAGGCGCGCGGGCGCATCATCTACCGTGTCGGCGCGCTGATCCGTGAGGAGGCCGAGGCCCTGGCGCAGCTGGAATCGCTGACTGCCAACAAGCCGATCCGTGATGCCCGCGTCGAGGTGCTCAAGGTCGCCGAGATGTTCGAGTACTACGCCGGCTGGGCCGACAAGCTGCATGGCGAAGTCATCCCGGTGCCCACCAGCCACCTCAACTACGTGACCTACGAACCCCTGGGCACGGTGCTGCAGATCACCCCCTGGAATGCGCCGATCTTTACCGGCGGCTGGCAGATCGCCCCGGCCATCACCGCCGGCAACGCGGTGATCCTCAAGCCTTCCGAGCTGACTCCGGTGACCTCGCTGCTGCTGGGCGTGCTGGTGGAACGCGCCGGTGCGCCCAAGGGCCTGGTCAACGTGCTCGCCGGCCAGGGCCATACCGTCGGCCAGCAGGTGATCGCCCACGCCGACATCCGCAAGGTGGTCTTTGTCGGCTCGCCGGCCACCGGCCGGCACATCGCCGCCGCCGCGGCCCAGCGCTGCATCCCGGTGGTGCTGGAGCTGGGTGGCAAGTCGGCCAACATCGTCTTCGAAGACGCCGACCTGGACCTCGCCGTACGCGGCGCCCAGGCGGCGATCTTTTCCGGTGCCGGTCAGAGTTGCGTCTCGGGTTCGCGGCTGCTGGTGCAGGAATCCATCTACGAGCGCTTCATCCAGGCGGTGGCCCGCGCCGCCAGCCAGTTCAAGGTGGGAGATCCGAGCGATCCCGAGACCCAGATCGGCCCGATCCACAACGCCAAGCAATTCGCCCATGTGCGCAACATGGTGGAAGGCGCCCTGGGTGAAGGCGCGCGGCATGTCGCCAATGGCGTCGAGCCGCTGCCCGCCGGGACCGGCTACTACGTCAATCCCACGGTGCTGGCCGGTCACAACGGCCTGAGTTGCGCCCAGGAAGAGATCTTCGGGCCAGTGGTGGTGGCTATCCCCTTCAAGGACGAGGCCGACGCCATCCGCATCGCCAACGACAGCCGCTTCGGTCTGGCCGGGGCGGTCTGGACCCGCGATGTCGGTCGCGCCCACCGGGTGGCCCGGGGCGTGCGCGCCGGTACCTTCTGGGTCAACGGCTACAAGACCATCCACGTCAGCTCGCCCTTCGGCGGCTACGGCGAGAGCGGCTACGGTCGCTCCTCGGGCCTCGATGCCCTGCGCGAATACAGTGAGGTGAAGAGCGTCTGGGTGGAAACCGCCGCGGTGCCCGCCGCCGGCTTCGGCTACGGCGCCAGCCTGGAGTAACAGATGACCCTCCATCAAGCCTTGTTGGACGACGCCCGCAGCTGGCGTCGCGATTTCCACGCCCATCCGGAACTGGGTTTCGCCGAGCACCGCACCGCGGCGCGGGTGGCCGAGTTGCTGGAGGGCTTCGGCCTGGAGGTCCATCGTGGCCTCGGTGGGACCGGCGTGGTCGGGGTGCTGCGTCACGGCGAGGGCCCCAGCCTGGGTCTGCGCGCCGACATGGACGCCCTGCCGATGCAGGAGGTGGGGGACGTCCCCCACCGCTCCACCGCCGCCGGGCGCATGCACGCCTGCGGGCATGACGGCCATACCGCCATCCTGCTGGCCACGGCGCGCCATCTGAGTGAGCACCGCGACTTCCGCGGCACCCTCTATTTCGTCTTCCAGCCCGCCGAGGAAAATCTCGGCGGCGCGCAAAAGATGATCGAGGACGGTCTGTTCGAGCGCTTCCCCATGGACGCTATCTACGGCCTGCACAACTGGCCTGGATTGCCGGCCGGCCAGGTGGTGGTCAATCCGGGCGCCATGATGGCCTCGCTGGACACCTTCGCCATCACCCTGACCGGCAAGGGCTGCCATGCGGCCATGCCCGAGCGCGGGCGCGATCCCATCGTCGCCGCGGCGGACCTGATCCTGCAGCTGCAGACCATCGTCGCCCGGCGGATCTCGCCGCTGGCTGCCGCGGTGGTCAGCGTGACCATGCTGGAGGCGGGGGAGGCCATCAACGTCATCCCCGAGGTGGCGCGGCTCAGGGGCACGGTGCGCTGCTTGGATGGCGCGGTGCGCGCCGAGGTGGAGCGGCTGATCGGCGAGATCGTCGCCCAGGCGCCGCTGGCCCAGGGCGTGCGGGGCGAGCTGGAATTCACCCGTGGCTATCCGGTGACCCAGAACCATCCCGAGCAGGCGGCGCGGGTGCGTCAGGCGGCGGTGACCGTCTTTGGCACCGAGCGGGTCAGCGACGGCGTGCCACCGTCCATGGCCTCCGAGGACTTCGCCTTCATGCTGGCGGCGCGTCCGGGGGCCTATCTCTGGCTGGGTGTCGATGGTGAGCGACCCTCGGCGCCGCTGCACAACCCGGCCTACGACTTCAACGACGCCATCATCGAGCCGGCCGTGCGGCTGTGGGCGGAGCTGGTGCGCCAGGAGTTGCCGGTCTAGGCCTCTTACAGCGACGGCCGCCGACGCTCAGCGAAAGGCAGTCATCTGCTGCACCATGGCCGTGCGCAACTCGTCCGCGGCGCGACTGAGCTTGCGCCCCAGGCGGGTCACCAGCTCGACGTGGGCGCGGGCGAAACCCGGATCGGCCAGGGGCAGGGCGCATAAGGCGCCGCTATCCAGCTCCTGGGTGGCGGCGAACAGCGGCAGCAGGGTTACGCCGCCCTGCTGGGCATAGTGCTTAAGCAGGGCGAAGGTGTTGCAGGTCAGGGTTGGTGCCAGGCGCTGGCCGGCGGCCTGCTCCACGGCGTCGAGCATCTGGCGGATGCCGTAGGAAATATCCGGCAGCGCCAGGCGGTGCTGGCCCAGCTCAGCCAGGGTCACGGGCGCCCGGGCTCCGGCCAGCGGATGCCCTGGTGCCACCAGCGCATAAAGCGGCTGCTCGCGACTGCCATGTACGCGCAGGTGCGGATCGCGCGGCGGATTGAACACCAGCCCCAGTTGCGCCTCGTCTTCCATCACCTGGCGAATCACCTCGTTGGTGCCCACCACATTGACCCTGACCTCGATCTCCGGATGCCGCGCGGAAAAGTCGCCCAGGGTGCACGACAGGTCGCCGATGAAGCCCTCGCCGATGGCCAGCACCACGCGGCCGGTGCGTAGGCCCTGCAGGTCGGAGATGGCGTCTCTCAGGCCGTCGAGCTGGGTCTGGCGCTGGCGGAAATAGTCCAGCACCAGGCGCCCGGCCTCGGTCGGGGTGATGCCGCGGCGGTGTCGCTCGATGAGGTCGACGCCCAGCTCCGCCTCGACCTGGGCGATCTGCCGGCTGACCGCGGAAGGGGCGATATCCAGGGCGTCAGCTGCGGCGCGCACGCTCCCCAGGCGCACCGCTTCGACGAAATAATGCAAGCGCTGTTCGTGAATTCCACGCATCCGTGTGTTCTCTTAAAGGCAACGGAAAAGGCCATTTCCAGTATTGGAGAGAGAACAGGCCGCTGTCCATACTCGGGCCAAGACCACGGCCGCCCCGGCCTGGGCGAAGCCCGCGGCGCAAGGCCTCGGAAGGCGGAAAGGGCCGCGCAGGATGGCGTTCCTGCAGGCGTTCCACCCTTCGGAAAACGCGCATGCAACTTTGCCTAGGCACCTAGAACGACCGGGTCGTGCTCCTTCGAGGAGCCTTCGTTTCTGCCCAGCGAGCCTCGCCGCCCGCGACTGCCAACCATACCAACAACCGAGCCCGCGAGCGGGCCGCAGGGGGAAGAATGAGCGCCAATCCGACGCTGGCCGTGGGCCAGGACCGAGCCGTCAGCAATACCGTCAGACTCTACATCTGGGCAGCGCTGGTGCTGCTGATCGCCGAGCTGATCGGCTCCCTCACCATACCGCTGGGTCCGGGCAAGGTGGTGCTGCTGCCGATGATCTGGGCGCTCTTGCTGGGTGCGGCGGTGGGGCAGGTCGGCAAGCGCATGCCGCTGGGTCTGGGTATCGACCGCGGCGCCCAGGTGCGCTCGGCGGCCATTCTGCAATACGCCTTGCTGGTGTTCATCGCCAAGCTCGGCCTGGTGGTGGGTGGCTCGTTGCCCACGGTGATCGCCGCCGGCTGGGCACTGGCCTTCCAGGAGCTGGGGCATTTCGTCGGCACCATCCTGCTCGGCCTGCCGGTGGCCCTGCTGCTGGGCATCAAGCGCGAGGCCATCGGCGCCACCTTCTCGGTGGGGCGCGAACCGAGTCTGGCGATCATCAGCGAACGCTATGGCATGGACTCCCCGGAAGGTCGTGGCGTGCTCGCCGAGTACCTGACCGGCACCCTGTTCGGCGCAGTGTTCATGGCCATCGTCGCCGGCTTCATCGCCAGCCTGAACATCTTTCACCCCTATTCCCTGGCCATGGGCGCCGGCCTGGGCTCGGGCAGCATCATGGCCGCCGCGGCCGGTGCCATCGCGGCCCAGCAGACCGCCGAGGTGGCCAAGGAGGTCATGGCGCTGGCCGCCGCCGCCAACCTCATCACCCTGACCCTGGGCACCTACTTCACCCTGTTCATCTCCCTGCCGCTGGCGGTCTGGGGCTACCGGGTGATGGAGCCGCGCATCGGCCGTACCACCAAGGCCTCCTTCCAGCAGAGTTCGGTGGATGCCGCCGTGGTGGACGAGCCCGTGGAACTGGGCTGGTCGGCACGCTTCAGCGCCTGGCTGGCCTCGGGTGCCCTGGCGCTGCTGGCGACCCTGGTGATGAGTAAGACCCTGCCACCGGCTGCTTTCCTGGGCGTCGCGGTGATGATCCTGGCGGCCTTCGTCGGCGAACTGCTCTGCCAGCTGTTTCGCCGCAAGGTGCCGGCGGTGTGCTGGGTATCGCTGGTGGCCATGTTCCTGACCTCGCCCTGGTGCCCGCTGGCGCCGCAGATCACCGCCGCCCACAACGCGGTCGGCATCATGGCGCTGATCACCCCCATGCTGGCCTTCGCCGGCCTGTCCATCGCCAAGGACATCCCGGCCTTCCGCCGCCTCGGCTGGCGCATCGTGGTGGTTTCGCTGGTCGCCAGCTTCGGCACCTTCATCGGTGCGGCCTTCATCGCCGAAGTGTTTCACTGATCCTCGCGCGCACCGGGTCCCCGGTGCGCCGCTTCCCGCTACCGTACTGCCCCTCGTCTGACTCTCCTGTCCCTGCATTTCGTGTCGCAGCTCCCAGCCTTGAGTCCTGGCGGCCCGGTGTCGTCCGTGGGCGATCACCGGCGCTTGAGCTGTGCCCGGAGTTGCAGTATCTATGATGGAAAATTAACAAAAACCGTTAATTTAATAACATCAAGAAAACGGAGGCGCCTCGGCATGGGCAAAATCGCGGTCATCGGCAGCAACATGGTCGACCTCATCACCTACATCGAGCGACTGCCCGTGCAGGGCGAGACGCTGGAAGCGCCGGACTTCGCCCTCGGCTGTGGCGGCAAGGGCGCCAACCAGGCGGTCGCCGCGGCCAAGCTGGGTAGCGAGGTGCTGATGGTGACCAAGGTCGGCGACGATCTCTTCGCCGACAACACCCTGGCCAACTTCCGCCGCTTCGGCATCGACACCCGTCACGTGACCCGCGCGCCGGGTCGCTCCAGCGGGGTGGCGCCGATCTTCGTCCAGCCCGACTCGCACAACAGCATCCTCATCGTGAAGGGCGCCAACGCCGCCCTCGGCCCGGCCGACATCCAGGCCGCGGAAGCCGATCTGCGCGACTGCGCGCTGATCGTGCTGCAACTGGAGATCGCCCTGGAGACCGTCTATGCCGCCATCGACTGCGGCCAGCGCCTGGGTATCCCCGTGCTGCTCAATCCGGCCCCTGCGGTGGCCGACCTGAGCGCCGCGCACCTCGCCCGGCTGGATTACTTCGTCCCCAACGAGACCGAGCTGGCCCTGGTGAGCGGCTTGCCGGTACGGGATCGCGAGAGCGCCTTCGCCGCGGCGCGGGTGCTGGCCGGTCGCGGCATCCGCCATGTGGTGGTCACCCTCGGTGCCCAGGGCGCGCTGTACGTGGGCGAGGAGGGCGAATTCAGCCTCCCCGGCCAGCCGGTGGCGGCCATCGACACCACCGGCGCCGGCGATGCCTTCATCGGCTGCTTCGCCCATGGCCGCGTCCAGGGCCTCGGCCTGCGGGACGCCATGCAGCGCGCCGTAGCCTATTCGGCACTGTCGGTCACCGGGCGCGGCACCCAGACCTCCTATCCCGAGGCTGCGGTCTTCGAAGACTACCTCGCGTCCCTGGATCTCTGACGCAAGGTCGGCGATCCCCTCACCCTGGCACCCCTACGGAGAACAACAATGAGCCAGTCACCCCTGCGGCCCAGCGCCGACGGCTACTACCTGAACCGCACGCCGTGGTTCGCCTTCATCCTGCTGTGCTGCATCTTCGCGCTCTGGGCCGCCGCGGCGAGCATGAACGACGTGCTCATCGCCCACTTCAAGAAGGCCTTCCTGCTCAGTGACTTCCAGACCGCCTTCGTCCAGTCGGCCTTCTATCTCGGCTATTTCTTCCTGGCCCTGCCGGCCGCGCTGATGGTGCGGCGCTTCAGCTACAAGACGACCATCCTCTTCGGCCTGTTCCTCTACATGGTCGGCTGCCTGCTGTTCTTTCCGGCCGCGTCCATGGCCAAGTACGGCATGTTCCTGCTGGCGCTGTTCGTGATCGCCGCGGGGCTCTCCTTCCTGGAGACCGCCTGCAACACCTATTCGACCTTGCTGGGGCCGCGCGAGACCGGCACCCGCCGGCTGAACATCTCCCAGACCTTCCACCCCTTCGGCGCCATGACCGGCGTCTACGTGGGCAGCTTCGTGATGTTCAAGGACGGCGACGCCAGCCAGGCGCAGCTGCTGCAGATGAATCCCGCCGAGGCCGCCGCCCAGCAGCTGCAGATGATCCAGGCCACCCTGACGCCCTACCAGTGGATGATCGGCGTGCTGGTGCTGATCTTCGTGCTGATCGCCTGTACCCGCTATCCGGCCTGCAAGGGCAACGATGCCGTGCGCAGCGAGCGCGACGGCATGGCCGCCAGCCTGGGTCGGCTGAGACGCAATCCGCGCTTCGTCTTTGGCGTACTGGCGCAGTTCCTCTATGTCGGCGCCCAGGTCGGCGTCTGGAGCTTCACCATCCGCCTGGCCATGCAGCTCGGTGGCATGAACGAGCGCAGCGCCTCCTGGTTCCTGCTCACCACCTTCGCCGCCTATTTCGTCGGCAAGCTGATCGCCAACCTGCTGATGCGTCGCTGGCATCCGGCCAAGGTGCTGGGCGTCTACGGCGTGCTGTGCATCGCCCTGCTGGCCTACACCATCCTGGTGCCGAACATCACCGCGGTGTACGCCGCCGTGGGCGTGAGCATCTTCCTCGGCCCCTGCTGGCCGACCATCTATGGCCTGACCGTCGACGGCATCGGCCGCGATACCGAATTCGGCGGTTCGCTGCTGGTGATGAGCATCGTCGGTGGCGGGGTGATCCCGATCTTCCAAGGCCTGCTGTCGGACTACACCGGCGGCAACATGCAGCTGGCCTATTCGGTGCCGCTGCTGTGCTTCACGGTGATCGTCGCCTACGCCCTCTACTGCCTGCGTCATCCGGCCAGCGAGCGGCTGCCGGTGGGCGCCGCCCAGACTGCCTGAGGAGGGCGCCGCCATGTCCGTACGCCTGCCCCTGCAGCCTGAGCAATTCACCGCATGCGAGCGCACCCTGCTCGCCAGCGACGCCTTCCAGGTGCGCGCCTGGACCTATCCCTCCGGGGTGCGCGCCCTGGCGCTGGAGAATCGCCGCGGCCGGCTGATCGTACTGCCCTACCAGGGGCAGATGGTCTGGGACGCCAGCTTCGACGGCTGCCGCCTGACCATGCCCGGATTGTTCGACCAGCCGCGGCCAACCCGGCGGATCATCGAGACCTATGGCTGCTTCATGTTCCACGCCGGGGTGCTGCGCAATGGCTGCCCGGCGCCGGAGGACAGCCACGAGCTGCACGGCGAACTGCCCTGCGCACCGCTGGACGAGGCCTGGCTGGAGCTGGGTCGGGACGCGGAGGGTGACTTCCTGCGCCTGGGCGGGCGCCATGACTACGCCATGGGGTTTGGCGATCGCTATCGTGCCCAGCCCAGCGTGACCCTGAGGCCGGACAGCGCCGTGTTCGAGCTGGGCCTGGAAGTGGAAAACCAGGCCGGCCAGCCCATGGACCTCATGTACATGGCGCACATGAACTACGCCTACGTACCCGGCGGGCGCTTCCATGAGCCGCTGGGCGTGGCCCGCACCCGGGTGCGCACCAGCGTGCCGGCCCATGTGCGGCCGACCGCCGACTGGCAGGCCTTCATCGCCGAGCTGGCCGAAGATTCGGAGCGGCTGCGGGTGCTGGATGCGCCTGAGCGCTACCAGCCGGAAATCGTCAGCTTCATCGATGCGCCGGGTACCGACGCGGCGGGGGAGGCGCACTTCCTGCTGGAGCATCCGAGCGGCGCCGCCTTCTACACGGCCTATCGCCCAGAGAGCTTGCCCCATGCCACGCGCTGGGTGCTGCACAACCCCGACCAGCAGGTGGCGGCCTTCGTGCTGCCGGCGACCTGCGAGCCGGAGGGCTATCTGGCCGAGACCGCCAAGGGGCAGGTGCAGCAGCTGCAATCGGGTGAACGGCGCGCCTTCAGCGTGCGCACCGGCTATCTCGCCGCCGCCGAGCGCGAGGCGCTGCTGACGCGCCTGGCCGACCCGGCGCGGATCAGGTAAGCAGTTGCGCGCCGTTCGCCTCGATCCGTTCGCGATAACTGCGCGGGATGCGGCCGTCGCTGACCACCCCGTCGAAGTCGGTGAGCGCCGCGAAGTGTGCGGCGCGCACCACGTCGAACTTGGTATGGTCGACCAGCAGCAGCCGCTGCTGGGCCTGGCGCAGGACCTTCTGCTTGACCTCGACCTCGTTGAAGTTGAAGCAGGTGACGCCGAAGTCCGCGCTCACCCCGGCCGCCGAGACGAAGGCATGGGTGAGGCGGACGCCATCGAGCACCCCGGTCTCCAGGCGACTCTCGAAGATCTGGTTCTTGCGCTGGAAGGTCCCGCCGCACACCACCAGGGTGCAGTTGACCTTCTGCTGCAGCTTGAGCAGCACATTGAGCGAGTGGCAGACGGCGGTGAATTCCAGGTCATCGGGAATGAAGTCCACCACGAAGGGCGTGGTGGTCCCGCAATCGAGGAAGATGGTGTCGCCGGCACGGATCTGGGCCGCGGCCAGCCGGCCGATGCGGCGCTTTTCTTCGACCTGGCGCAGGTCCTGTTCCACCACCTGGTAGCCCGGCGCTTCGCTGCCGCCGACATCGCGGGTGACATGACCGCCGAGCAGCCGCAGGCCGTCCGGCGGGAGCCGCAGGTCGCGGCGCAGGGTCATTTCCGAGACACCCAGCAACTGGGCCATCTCGCGCAGGTGAATGGCGTGCTGGTCCTGCAACGCCTGGTGCATCAGCTTGAGCCGGGCGGCTTTCTTGCTATCCATGAGAGGTGCTACGGGAGTCCGACAAGACGTACAGGCCACACGAACAAAGAATTCTGATCCGATCATACGCTACCCGTGCCTGAGGAGGCCCCATGCAGCTTGAACCCGGCGAACTCGCCAAGACCATCGACCACACCCTGCTCGCCGCCGATGCCCGCCGCGCCCAGATCGACCGCCTGTGCCAGGAGGCGCGTACCCATGGCTTCTACTCGGTGTGCGTGAATTCCGCCCAGGTCCCCCACGCCGCGGCGCAACTGGCCGGCAGCGCGGTCAAGGTCTGCGCGGTGGTGGGCTTTCCGCTCGGCGCCGGGCTGAGCGCGGCCAAGGCCTTCGAGGCCGAGCGGGCCATCGCCGCCGGGGCGGGGGAGATCGACATGGTGCTCAACCTCGGCTGGCTGAAGGATGGCCTGCTGGAGGAGGTGTCCGCCGACATCGCCGCGGTGCAGGCGGCTTGTGGCGCGGTGCCGCTCAAGGTGATCCTGGAGACCGGTCTGCTCGACGAGACCCAGAAGCGCCAGGCCTGCCGGATCTGCCGCGACCTCGGGGTCGCCTTCGTCAAGACCTCCACCGGTTTCGGCCACGGCGGCGCGACCCTGGAGGACGTGCGGCTGATGCGCGAGGAGGTGGGCCCGGACATGGGCGTGAAGGCCTCCGGTGGCGTCCGCGACCGAGCCACTGCCCAGGCCATGCTGGACGCCGGCGCGACCCGCCTGGGGACCAGCTCGGGCGTGGCCATCGTCAGCGGCGGCGAGGGTGGGGCGGGGTATTGAGGCAGGTACGACGTAGGTTGGGTTGAGCGCAGCGAAGCCCAACAGTGCCGCCTTGTGTTGGGCTTCGGCGGAGGAGCCGCCTCAGCCCAACCTACGGGTGCTACCCCGGTCCTTGCCGGTACAGCTTGGAATCCTGGAAATCTCCCGGTGCCAGCACCTCGCCTACCAGAATCAACGCGGTGCGGCGGAAATCCTTGTCCCGCGCCCGTTCGACGATGTCGGCCAGGGTGCCCTGGACGCTGTCCTGATCCGGCCAGCTGGCGCGGTGGACGATGGCCACCGGGCAGCCGGGACCGTAGTGCGGCAGGAGGTCGGCGACGATGCGCTCCAGCTGGCCGACGCCGAGGTGGATGGCCAGGGTCGCGCGGTGGCGGGCCAGGTCGGCCAGCGCCTCGCCTTCCGGCATGGCCGTGCGACTGGCATAGCGGGTGAGGATCACCGTCTGGCTGACGCCGGGCAGGGTCAGCTCGCAACCCAGCAGGGCCGCGCAGGCGGCGGTGGCGGTCACGCCGGGGACGATCTCGTAGGCGATGCCCAGCGCCTGCAGGCGGCGGATCTGCTCACCGATGGCGCCGTACAGCGAGGGATCGCCGGAATGCACCCGGGCCACGTCCTGGCCACGGGCGTGGGCAGCGGCCAGGTGGCCGACGATGGCGTCGAGATCCAGGTGGGCGGTGTCGATCACCGTCTCGGCGCGATGGCCCTCGAGCACCGCGGGCGGCACCAGGGAGCCGGCATAGAGGATCACCGGGCATTGGCGGATCAGCCGCTGGCCCTTGACGGTGATGAGGTCGGGATCGCCGGGGCCGGCGCCGATGAAATGGACGGTCATGGGGTTTCCTCGGCCAGGGCGGCGAGCATGTCGGCGACGCTGGCGAATTCGCGGTCGACGCTGGGCAGGGCAGGGCGACGCAGGATCAGCACCGGCAGGCCGCGTTCGCGGGCGACCTGTAGCTTGGGCTGGGTGGCGGCACTGCCGCTGTTCTTGCTGATCAGCACATCGAAGTCGCCCTGGGCGAAGAGCGCGCGCTCGGCCTCCAGGGCGAAGGGGCCGCGGTCAGCGATGATCCGCGCCCGGACGTGGCCGGGATGGGTGTCGAGCAGGCGCAGGGTCCAGAACTGCCCGCCGGGAATCTCCTGGAGATGCTCCAGCGGCTCGCGACCCAGGGTGAAGAAGGGGCGGGCGAAGGGTGCCAGGGCTCGCTGCAGCTCGGCCCAGTCGGCCACCTCGCGCCAGTCGTCGCCCGGTCCGGCCTGCCAGCCGGGGCGACGCAGCGCCCAGCAGGGCAGGCCAGCGTCAGCAGCGGCCTGGGCGGCGTTGTGGCTGATCCGGGCGGCGTAGGGATGGGTGGCGTCCAGCAGCAGCTCGATGCCTTCACTGTGGAGAAAGGCGGCCAACCCCGCGGCGCCGCCGTAGCCGCCAACCCGTACCTGGCAGGGCAGGTCCTGGGGCACCCGACCCAGGCCGGCGAGGCTGTAGATGGCCTCCGCCGGCAGCGTGCGGGCGATGGCCAGGGCTTCGGTAGTACCGCCGAGCAGGAGGATCTTCATGGGCGGTTTTCCGTAAGAGCGGCGGAGGCTTCGTCATGCATGGCGTGTCCTCACCCCCGGCCCCTCTCCCCCAGGGAGAGGGGAGGAAGAGCGGTGCTTGGCGTCGAGTCGGGGAGCAGGACTGCTAGTCTCTCTGTTGAGCAGAGCAGCGGGCGGTAGCCCAGACGCCAGACTTCCAAGCCACCACCCAACCACCCCCTCTCCCCCATGGGGAGAGGGCTGGGGTGAGGGGGCCAAACCCAAGCCAAGACTCACGGCTTCACCACTTCCAGCAAGGTAATAGGCAGCGCCGCACGCCAGGTATCGAAGGCGCCCAGTGGCTGGGCCTGGGCCACCTGCAACCGGGTCAGATCACCACCGTGGCGCTCACGAAAGGTTACCAGGGCGGCTTCGGTCTGCAGGGTCACGGCATTGGCGACCAGGCGGCCGCCGGGCCGCAGGGCGACCCAGCAGGCGTCCAGCACGCCTGGCGCTGTGAGCCCGCCGCCGATGAAGATGGCGTCCGGAGTGGCCAGGCCGGCCAGTGCCTCCGGTGCCTGGCCAGCCACCAGGTGCAGCGCCGGGGCGCCGAGGTGGTCGCGGTTATGGAGGATATGGGCCTGACGACCGGCATTGGCCTCGATGGCCAGCACCCGGCAGCCGGGATGGCTGCGCGCCCATTCGATGCCGATGGAGCCGCAGCCGGCGCCCACATCCCACAGCAGTTCGCCGGGACGCGGCGCCAGACGCGCCAGGGTCACGGCGCGCACGTCGCGCTTGGTCAACTGGCCGTCGTGGCGATAGGCGCTGTCCGGCAGACCGGGGGTGAGCGGCAGTCCCGCTTCACCGGTCTCGCTCAGGACCTCGATGGCGACCAGATTGAGCGCCGCCGCCTCGGTCAGCGACCAGGCCTCGGCGCGACCGGCGATGCGGCGTTCCAGGGGCCCGCCCAGGTGCTCCAGCACTTGCAGCTGGCTGGCGCCAAAGCCTTGGTCCACCAGCAGGGCGGCCAGGGCGGCGGGGCTGTGACCGTCGTTGCTCAAGACCAGCAGGCGCGCGCCGGGATGGAGATGGCGCACCACCCCGGCCAGGGGCCGGGCCACCACCGATAGCAACGCGACCTCCTGCAGGGGCCAGCCCAGGCGCGCAGCGGCCAGGGAGTAGGAAGAGGGCGCCGGCAGCACCTGCAGTTCGTCGGCCGACAGCTGGCGTGCCAGGCTCGCGCCGACGCCGAACAGCATGGGATCGCCGCTGGCCAGCACGCAGACCGAGGTGCCGCGGCGGTCCAGGACCGGGGCCAGGGCGAAGGGCTGCGGCCAGGGCTCGCGAGTGGCGCGGATGCAGGGTGGCAGCAGCGCCAGCTGGCGCGGACCGCCGATGACGACCTGCGCTTCCAGCAGGGCGCGGCGGGCCTGCTTGCCGAGGCCGGGGTAGCCGTCTTCGCCGATACCCACCACGGTCAGCCAGGGGATCATGAACACACCTCATCGAACGTCAGCCGACCGGGCGTTTTCAAGGGGTCGGGGTCGGGTGGCCCCGGAGTCATTATCTGACCCGGAGCCCCCTAAGAACCGTGCTTGCGACTTTCGCAGCACACGGCTCAAGCTTACGAAAAACCAGCCATAGGCTGGCCGGCAACTGTGACGTGCGATCCTAACATCATAGACCGCTATATCTCAGGGTTACCTGTTGCCGCTGGCTATGCACCAGCGAGTGGCAGTTGGGGTGTATGAGCACGCGATTTTTCAGGGTGTTCTTGCCGCCGTCCACCCGTCGAATGACGTGATGGTCGTCCCAGCCAGTTTCCTTATTTACCGCGTGACCACATAAGGCGCAGAGTCCTTTCTGCCGCTGGAAGAGATACAGGATTTGTTTTCTGAAATGCAGTTTGTGCTGCATTCGTCGAACTCTTAGTTTTTCCCATTTCTCCTCGTGTTTCGCATCGTATGGATGGTACCCACCCGATAGCCGCGGTTGTCGCCTTATCTCAGTGTCCGCGAGCTGGTATAGCTGGCAGAACTTGCGTTCACCCTTCTTACCTCTGTAGGGATGCGCAAAAACCCAATTTCGCTTGCCTATGGAATGGAAGTATCTATTCCGGCACCAATTAGCTTGCTTCTTCGGATGGCGGCGCTTCGCCCACCTTCGCAGCAGCCAGACGATCAAGCTGTCTAACCGGCTGAAGGCTTTCTTTGCCACGGCTGGAGAGTGGTATTGAGCCCACCCTTTCAGCACCGGATTCAGGCGTCCGATTAGCTCTTCCTGAGTCAATGCCCCGCTGGTTTTTACTATTTCTCTAACCTTGCGATAGAACGTTGAGATGTTCTTTTTCGAAGGCTTGATGAATAGCTTGGTCCGGCGGTAAGGCGACTTCGGGACGTACTTCCTGAAATTCCACCCTAGGAAATCGAAGCCCTGAAGGATGTGGGTTATCCGCGTTTTCTCTTCGGACAAGCTCACCCCTCGTACTGACAGGAATTGCTCGACCCAAGGTATGACCTCGTCAGTCAACAGCTCTTTGGTAGCCGCTGTGATGATGAAGTCGTCCGCGTATCGCACCACATGCACTCTGGGCGTATCGGCGTCGGTACCCGCTAGCTTTCTGGCCAGATGGCCTTTGAGCTGCATCTCCAAGCCGTTAAGGGTGGCGTTAGCCAAACACGGCGAAATAATCCCGCCTTGTGGCGTCCCGGCCTCCGTAGCCATGAAGTGTCGCCGGTCAATTACCCCGGCCTTCAACCACAGCCGCAGTACCTTCTTGTCCATAGGGACGTTCTGGCACAGCCACTCGTGATTGATGTTGTCGAAGAACCCCGTGATGTCACCTTCCAGAACCCACACAGGTGAGTCGTCTCTCGACATTAACTGAAAGATTTCAACCATCGCATCAGCGGTCGAGCGATCCGGCCGGAAGCCGAAACTTTTCGGGTCGCTGGTGCTTTCGATGACGGGTTCCAGGGCGGACAGGTAGAGCGCTTGCATGGCCCGATCAAACATCGTCGGTATGCCTAGCGGGCGCTTTTCCTTCTTCCCTGGCTTCGGTATCCAAACCCTCTTTAGCGGTTTGGGTCGATAGCCTCGTATCTCCGATAGACGCTTCGCGGCGCGGAGCTTGGCTGGGGGCGTCCCCCAGGTTTCTCCATCAACGCCCGGAGTCTTGCGACCCCGGTTTTCAGTCACCCGTCTTACAGCCAGACAGCGGCCATAAAACGAATGGGTCAGTAACCGTTGCAGGCGTTTAACCCTACGCCAGTCACCGGCCATTGTTGCCTGCGCAATCTTCAACTGCGTTTTCCGAACGGAGATCTGGATCTTGGCCCAATCGAGATCGTGCCAGCCCTTCACACCGTCAGGAGACGCAGACGAAACCGATGTTGCTGGTTGCGTATTCATACAGTCCTCCTCAGGTTAGTAACCTTCGGGACGGACTTCTCCCCCTAGGGGTTGAAGTCGCCCCTAGGGTCGTTTCGCTGGAAATCAGCACTAGATCATGCGCCCGTAAACCAGGTGCACGTCAGCCAGGGTTGCCCCTGTCGATGATGTTTCAATCGATATGCCGCCCATTACAGACAGCCATTCGCTTTTTGCACCCTCCCATTCCCCACACCCAACAGCTTTCCTTGCGGATTGCCTGCCTTCCGATGTTGCTGGTTAGGCGGGTGGTCGGGATTGCCACGTTCCCCGATGCGCATCGATTCCCCGGTTAGGTTCCGTCTCTCCCCCGACAGTCGTAGTGGTACCGCGTCGTTAGCTTTGACAACGAGCGCCAGACTGCTATGCCGATTTTGGCCAGGGCCTATTAACTGCCGTAGGCCCAGTTATGCTTACGAGGGGTCTAACAACGGTTCACATGTGTTAACCATACGGGTTGGGTCACTAGCCCTAGGCTTCCGTGCAGTTCGGAAGCTTCACGAAGCTGTTGCCAGTCAAGCGTGTCCCTTGCGGGATAGGACATTGTCCACCGGGCTTCACACCTCAGGGTTGGCCCCCGACGCATGCCGATGTAGTGAACTGGCAGGTACATGCCAGGCTCGGTGCTTCCTATGTAAGCGAAGTTGAGCAATGCACAGCGGAGCGGTTGCTCCGTGCTTGGACGAGATACCCTAGCGTCTCACGACGTTGGCAGTGGGCCAAATGAGACCAAGGCATCCCAGAGATGGATTGACCCCTTGCGGGGTCAAATCACCCGCAGGAAGTCTTGTTACATTTAGATACAATTTCGTTGGCAGAAATTGCTCTCTGTTACGTCTGATTGATCAATTTATAGCCAAAAATGGCCAAATTTGAGACGTACTTACCCTGGCAAGCAGGGATCGCATTGTCCCCACAAGTGGGTCGAATCAGGCGCGGCAGAGCCGGCTCTCGTGCTTTATTTAGGCTTCAAACCCCTGTAGAACAAGGGTTTCGGCGCCAAGACTAAGCTGGTCGACCAAGCACAACACGAGCATACGTGTCGCACCAAAGCGGGCATAATAACGTCTTTCCCCGTTCAGCCCGACCTTCCGCCGTGAATCCTCCGTCTCCTTCCGCCCTCGTCCCGCGGCCTTCGGCCTGTCCGGGCCTGCTGCGCATCGTGCCCGCGCGCGATGGCGGCCTGTGCCGGGTGAAGTTGCCGGGCGGGCGACTCATGGCAGGCCAGGCGCGAGCGATCGCCGCCGCCAGCGAGCGCTGGGCGAACGGGGTACTGGAGCTGACCAATAGGGCCAACCTGCAATTGCGCGGCGTGCGCCCGGACGGCGCCGACGCCCTGGTGGCTGCCTTGCAGGCCGCCGGTCTGGGCCCGAGCGATCCGGCCGCCGATGACGTGCGCAATCTGCTGCTCAGCCCCACGGCGGGGCGCGATCCGCAGCAGCTGCAGGATGTCCGTCCCCTGGCCGCCGAGTTGCTCGCCCTGTTGGAAGGCGACCGCCGGCTGCATGGCCTGTCGCCCAAGTTCGCCCTGCAGCTGGACGGCGGCGAGGGCCTGGCGCGGCTCGACCATGCCCATGATGTCTGGCTGTCCGCTCGCCCCGAAGGCTATGCGCTTGGTCTCGCCGGTATCCCACTGGATGCGCCGGTTGGATTGATCGCCCCGGGCCAGGAGGTGGCGACCGTCGCACGGCTGCTGCATCGCTTTCTCGACCTGGCCGGTCCCGGGCAGAGCCGCATGCGCCAGCTGCTGGCTCAGTGCCCGGCCGCAGAGTTGCTGGTGGGGTTGGACCTGCTGCCGGTTCCGCGCAGCCCACGCGCGGCGGCCGCAACCGAGCTGCGCCTGGGCAGCCATCCCCAGCTTCAGCCGGGTCACTGCTGGATCGGCGCCCAGCCCGCCCTAGGCCGCCTGCCGGCAACGAGCCTGGCCGCCGTCGCCGACCTGGCCGAGCACCTCGGCAACGGCGACCTGCACCTGACCCCCTGGCAGGGCCTGCTGCTGCCCGATGTGCCGGTCGACCAGGCCCAGGCGCTGCTCACGGCCTTGACCACCCTGGACCTGACCACCGACCCTGCCGCACCCCTGGCCCGGCTGATCGCCTGTACCGGCAGCCAGGGCTGCGCCAAGGGCCAGGCCGACACCAAGGGCGATGCCCTGCGCCTGGCCGAGCGGCTGCCGGCAGGCGTGGAGGTACACCTCTCCGGCTGCCCGCGCAGTTGCGCCCTGGCCGGTCAGGCGCCCCATACCCTCTTGGCGGTGGCCCCCGGTCGCTATGACCTCTTCGTGCGCGACGCCACCCAGCCCGGTCCGGGCCGGCGGCGCGCCACCCACCTTTCTCTCGACGAGGCCGCCGCCTGGCTGGCCCGGAGTCCCAGTGATGCTTGAATACGAACGCGACGGCCAGGCGATCTATCGCCAATCCTTCGCCACCATCCGCGCCGAAGCCGATCTCTCGGCCATCCCCGCCGACCTGGAAAAGCTCGCCGTGCGGGTGATCCACGCCTGCGGCATGGTCGACGTGGTCCAGGACCTGGCCTTTTCCCCGGGTGCCGGCGCGGCCGGTCGCGCGGCCCTGGCGGCCGGCGCGCCCATCCTCTGCGATGCGCGCATGGTCGCCGAGGGCGTTACCCGCACTCGCTTGCCGGCCAACAATCAGGTGATCTGCACCCTGCACGACGAGGGTATCCGCGAGCTGGCCGTGGCCCAGGGCAACACCCGCTCGGCGGTGGCCCTGGAGCGCTGGCGGCCGCACCTGGCCGGCAGCGTGGTGGTGATCGGCAACGCCCCCACGGCGCTGTTCTATCTGCTGGAGATGCTCGATGCCGGGGCGCCCAGGCCAGCGCTGATCCTCGGCATGCCGGTGGGCTTCGTTGGTGCCAGGGAGTCCAAGGACGCCCTGGCCGCCGACAGTCGCGGCGTGCCCTACGTCATCGTCCGCGGCCGCCGTGGCGGGAGTGCCATGGCCGCGGCAGCGGTCAATGCCCTGGCCACGGAGGTGGAGTGATGGCCGGCCGCCTGCTCGGCCTGGGCGTCGGCCCCGGCGATCCGGAACTCATCACCCTGAAGGCCCTGCGCCTCCTGCAGGGCGCGCCGGTGGTGGCCTATTTCGTCGCCAAGGCCAAGGCCAACGCGGGCCAGGGCGGCAATGCCTATGGCGTCATCGAGGGCTATCTGCTGGACGGCCAGCAGCGCCTGCCGCTGGTCTATCCGGTGACCACCGAGAAGCTGGCGCCGCCGCTGTCCTACGAGACGGTGATCGCCGACTTCTACGACACCGCCGCCGCCCAGGTGGCCGACCATCTCGACGCCGGCCGTGACGTGGCGGTGATCTGTGAAGGCGATCCCTTCTTCTACGGCTCCTACATGTACCTGCACGACCGCCTGGCCGAGCGCTACGAGGCCCAGGTGGTGCCGGGGGTCTGCTCCATGCTCGGCGGTGTGGCCATGCTCGGTCTGCCGCTGGTCTATCGCAACCAGACCCTCACGGTGCTTTCCGGGGTGCTCTCCGCCGAGGAACTCAAGGCGCGCCTCGCCAGCGCCGACGCCGCCGTGGTGATGAAGCTCGGGCGCAATTTCGAGAAGGTGCGCCAGGTCTTGCGCGAGCTCGGCCTGGACGAGCGTGCCCGCTATATCGAGCGCGCCACCATGGACAACCAGCGCATCGTCGCGCTGGACGAGGTCGAGCCCATGGCCTCGCCGTATTTCTCGCTGGTGGTGGTGCCGGGGGTGAAATGGAAGGGTTGAGCCCGGCCATCGTCATCCTCGGCCCCGGTGCCCTGGCCACCGCCCGCCGCCTGCAGGACGGCCTGCCGGGCAGCCTGGTGCATGGCCTGGCCGGGCGGGTCGAGGGCGATGTCAGCTATAGCGCCTTCGGCGACCACCTGCGTGACCTCTATCGCCAGCAGCGGCCCTTGGTGGTGCTCTGCGCCGCCGGCATCGTCATCCGTAGCCTGGCGTCCTTGCTGGATGACAAGACCGCCGAGCCGCCGGTCCTTGCGGTGGCCGAGGACGGCAGCGCCGTGGTGCCGCTGCTGGGCGGCCTGGCCGGTGCCAATCGCCTGGCCCGTCAGCTGGGCACGTTGCTGGCGGTGGCCCCGGCCATCACCACCAGTGGCGAACTGAGATTCGGCACCTGCCTGCTCGATCCACCGGCCGGCTATGCCCTGGCCGACGTCGACGTGGCCAAGCATCGGGTGGCCGATCTGCTGGCCGGCGCCCCGGTACGCATCGAGGGAGAGGCGCCCTGGCTGGACGAGGTGCCCCTGGCCCGCGATCCCGCGGCGCGGCAGCGCATCCTGGTCTCGCCCATGACCAGCGCCGACGACCATACCCTGCTGATCCATCCCCGCGCCGTGCTGGTGGCGGTACGCGCCGATGCCACCGCCGCCGCCGTCACCGCGCTGCTCGCCAGCACCGGCTATGCGCCAGGTGCCGTGGCAGTGCTGCTGGCGCGGGCGGAAGACATGGCCGTGCCCGGCCTGGCCGAGCTGAGCCAGGCACTGGATGTGCCGTTGAGATTCGTCGACGCCAACACGCCGGACTTCGCCCTGACGACGGTGGAACGGGCCCAGGAGCGGGGCATCGCCCTGCACCTGCATGACCGGCCCCTGGACGCCGAGGACCTCGGCCAGCACCGCGGACGCCTCAGCGTGGTGGGCCTCGGCCCGGGTGCGGCCGAGCTCATGGCACCCGTAGTGCGCCGCGCTCTGGACGAGGCCCAGGACGTGCTCGGCTACGCGACCTACGTGCAGATGGCCGGCCCCCTGCGCCCGGACCAACTGGCCCATGCCAGCGACAACCGCGAAGAATTGCAGCGTGCCCGCCATGCCTTCGAGCTGGCCGCCAGCGGCCGTCAGGTGGTCATGGTGTCGTCCGGCGATCCGGGTGTCTTCGCCATGGCCGCCGCGGTGCTGGAGGTGCTGGAAGGCGCCGATGATCCGCGCTGGGCGGCGGTGGAGCTGGAGATCCTGCCGGGCATCACCGCGGCCATGGCCAGCGCCGCCCTGGCCGGGGCGCCCCTGGGCCACGACTTCTGCCTGATCTCCTTGTCCGACAACCTCAAGCCCTGGGCGGTGATCGAGCAGCGCCTGCGCCAGGCCGCAGCAGCGGACCTGGCCATGGCCTTCTACAACCCCATCTCCAAGGCCCGCCCGCACCAGTTGGAGCGGGCGCTGGACGTCTTGCGCAGCTGCCGTCCGGCGAACACCCCGGTGATCCTCGGTCGCGATGTCGGCCGTCCGGGTGGCGGTCTCGAATACACCAGCCTCGGCGCCCTGCGCAGCGACATGGTGGATTCGCGCACCCTGGTGATCCTCGGCTCCAGCCATACCCGGCGCTTTCCGCGGGCCGATGGCGGCGAGTGGGTCTATACGCCGCGCTGGTATGATCCGGAATTGTTATAAAGTAACATTTAATGCTTGAATCCTGGTCGCCGCTGGCCCACCCTCGGCGACCTTCCTGTTCCCTGGCGGGAAGCCGGTGAGAGTCCGGCGCGGTCGCGCCACTGTGAGCTTCGCGAGAAGCGAGCCAGACCTCGCCAGGGGACACCCATCATCCACAAGGGACGCGTCATCCCAAGGAGAGTCCATGCTTCGCCGTCTTTCACCGCTGCTCGCCGCCGGCCTGCTATCTGTTTCCGCCCTTAGCGCCCAGGCCGCCACGACCTATCCGCTGACCATCCACAACTGCGGTCGCGACCTGGTCTTCGAGCGTGCGCCCCAACGGCTGGTCAGTCTGGGTCAGGCCAGTACCGAGTTGCTCTTGCGCCTGGGCGTGGGCGCGCGCCTGGTGGGTACCGGGGTCTGGTTCGGCGGCCTGCCGAAGGACCTGCAGGAGGAGGGCAAGGGCATTCCGCGCCTGGCCGACAACGCCCCCAGCTTCGAAGCCGTGGTCGGCACCCGGCCGGACCTGGTGGCGGCGCAGTACACCTATCACGTCGGCCCCGGCGGCGAGGTGGCGGACTTCCCCCGCTTCGCCAAGCTGGGCATCGCCGCCTATGTGGCGCCCAGCGATTGCGAGGGCAAGGCGGTGACCGCTGATTCCAACAGCGACGGCAGCCGCAGCGCGCCCTTCGACATGCAGCTGGTGACCCGCGAGGCCCGGGAACTGGCGGCCATCCTCGATGTGCAGCCGGCTGGCGAGCGCCTGGCTACCGATCTCGACCGCCGCATCGCCGCCGCCGGGGAGCAGGCCAAGGCTGCCGGGGTCCAAGGGCGTTCGGTGCTGTTCTGGTTCTCCAGCCCGCGCCTGGAAGGCGATCCCTGGGTCGCTGGCAACCTCGGCGCACCGGCCTGGATCGCTCGCGCCCTGGGCCTGCGCAACGTGGTCGACAGCGCCGAGGAATGGCCGGCGGTGAGCTGGGAGCGCATCGCCAGTCTGGACCCTGACTATATCGTGGTGGCGCGTATGGACCGTCGTCTCTATCCCGCCGATGACGTCGACAAGAAGCTGGCCTTCCTGCGCAGCGATCCCCTGACTCGCGAATTGCGCGCGGTGCGCGAGAACCACCTGCTGGTGGTGGACGCCCCGACCCTCAATCCCTCGCTGCGGGTGGTGGACAGCGTCGAGGCCCTGGCCGCCGATCTGGCCAAGCCGCAACCATGAGCCTGCCCCTGGCGGCCGAGGGTGCCCGGCCCTGGCGCTGGCTGCTGGGCCTGGCCGCGGTGCTGGCGCTGGCGGCGAGCGTGGTGCTGGCGGCCTCCTTCGGCGAGATGCCCATCGCCCCGCTGACCAGTCTGCAGGCCATCGCCAACGGCCTGGGCCTGGGGCCCTATCCGGTGGAGCGCATCGTCCAGGGCATCGTCTGGGAATACCGCCTTAGTCGCGCCCTGGTCGCCGCCTGCTGCGGTGCGGGCCTGGCGGTCTCCGGCGCCATCCTCCAGGCGCTGCTGCGCAACGCCCTGGCTGAACCCTATGTGCTGGGGCTGTCGGCCGGCGCCTCCACCGGTGCGGTGCTGGTGATGCTGTTGGGCATCGGCGGCGGGGTGCTCGGGGTCTCGCTCGGCGCCTTTCTCGGCGCCGTGCTGGCCTTCGCCGTGGTGCTGCCCTTTCTGGGCAGTGGCGGCAGCACCCGCATCATCCTCGCCGGGGTGGCCGCCTCCCAGCTGTTCAATGCCCTGACCGCCTATATCGTCGCCACCGCGGCCAACGCCGAGCAGGCGCGCAGCGTGATGTTCTGGCTGCTCGGCAGCCTGGCCGGGGTGCGCTGGCCGGACGTCTGGCTAGCCGCCGGGGTGGTGCTCGCCGGGCTGCTGGTGTGCCTGGCCTGCGCCCGGGCGCTGGATGCCTTCGCCTTTGGCGAAGACGCCGCCGCCAGTCTCGGGGTGGCGGTGGGGCCGCTGCGCCTGCTGCTGCTGGCCGTCACCGGCCTGATCACCGCCTGCCTGGTCAGCCTGGTGGGCGCGGTAGGCTTCGTCGGCTTGGTGATTCCCCATGTGGCACGCTTCCTGGTCGGCCCCGGGCATGGTCGGCTGCTGCCCACCTGCGCGCTGATCGGCGCCCTCTTCATGGTGCTGGCCGACATCGTCGCCCGTACCCTGGTGGCCAAGCAGACCCTGCCCATCGGCGTGGTCACCGCCCTGGTCGGCGCGCCGGCCTTCGCCTTCATCCTCTATCGCGCACGGGAGGTCCGATGAGTCTCGTCGCGCGGGACGTGGCCTGGAGCGCCGGCGGCCAGCCGATCCTCCGCGGGGTCACGTTGGCGGTACCGCCCGGCGGGGTGCTGGGGCTGCTCGGCCCCAACGGCTCGGGCAAGTCCAGCCTGCTGCGGCTGCTGGCCGGGCTGCGCCGGCCGGAGGAGGGCAGGGTCAGCCTCGACGAGACGCCCCTGCAGGACCTGCGACGTCGCGACCTGGCGCGCCGGGTAGCCCTGGTGGAGCAGCAGGCCGGTACCGAAGCCGATCTCTCGGTAGCCGAGGTGGTGCGCCTGGGCCGTACGCCCCATCGGGGCCTGCTCGATGCCTGGAGCGCCCGCGATGCCGAGGTCTGCCAGCGGGCCCTGGCCCAGGTAGGCCTGGTCGACAAGGCTGCCCGCCGCTGGCACAGCCTCTCCGGTGGCGAACGCCAGCGCGCCCAGATCGCTCGCGCCCTGGCCCAGCAACCCAGCGAACTCCTGCTGGACGAACCCACCAACCACCTGGATATCCAGCACCAGCTGGAAATCCTCGACCTGGTCCGCCGCCTGCCGGCCACCTGCGTGCTGGCGATCCACGATCTCAACCTCGCCGCGCTGTTCTGCGATCGCCTGGCGGTGCTGCGCGACGGTCGCCTGGTCGCCGAAGGCGCCCCGGCCGCGGTGCTGACGGCCGAGCTGATCCAGCAGGTCTGGGGCGTGAAGGCGCAGGTGACGCTGGACGGCCCCGACGGTCGGCCGACGATCCGCTATCGGCTGGGCTGACGACGCCGCACCGGGCCGGCCCGCTCTTCGATCGCCTGCCTGAGCTGCGGGCGACCACCCAGCCAGAAGACCGCTTCGGTGGCGATGAACAGCGGACCGATGGCCAGGCCGGTGAGGTCGTCGAGAAAGGCCGGCTTGCGCCCCTCGTAGTGGTGACCGACGAACTGGATGGCCCAGCCGACCAGGAACAGACCCAGCCCCCAGCCCAGCCAGACGCCCGTGGTCCGGGCCGCCAGCGTGGCACCCAGCCAGAGGGCAAGACCAAGCAGCACGCTCATCAGCAGTCCCAGCGGCCGATCCAGGCGCAGGTAGAAGACCGCCACCGCCCCGGCCACCGGTACCGCGGGCGACAGCGGCCAGCCGGCCAGGCTGAAAACCGGTCGCGACAGCAGGATGGCCACCGCCAGCACGATCAGCAGGATGCCGGGAAAGTGGCTGGCGATGTTGCGCGGATCGCGGTGGTAGCTCGCGTAATGGCTGAGATGATCTTCCAGGGTCTTCATCGGCAGGCATCCAGGCGGCTGGGCGGGAAGCCTCAGCATGCACCGGGAAGACCCTGCGCGTCAGCGGGCACCAGGAGAAATGCGATTGCGATAATCGCCCCCTCGCTCGATAATCGATCAAAAGCCTGCCGAGGACCGGTCCGATGGACGATAACCGCACCGCTCACGCCACGGGCCTGCCGCCACTGGCCGCGCCGCCCATCATCGCCTCGCCGGCCAAGCGCATCGAAGCCTTCACCGGCGACCCCAACTTCATGACCTCCCTGGCCCGCGGCCTGGCGGTCATCCATGCCTTCCAGGAGCGCAAGCGCCAGCTGACCATCGCCCAGATCAGCCATCGCACCGAGATCCCGCGCGCCGCGGTGCGCCGCTGCCTGCATACCCTGATGAAGCTGGGCTACGTCACCACCGACGGCCGCACCTACTCGCTGCTGCCCAAGGTGCTGACCCTGGGGCACGCCTATCTGTCGTCGACGCCGCTGGCGGTCACCGCCCAGCCGGTGCTCGATCGCTTGAGCGAGCAACTGCACGAAGCCTGCTCCATGGCCACCCTGGAAGGCGACGAGATCCTCTACATCGCCCGCTCGGCGACGCCGCAGCGATTGATCTCGGTGGACCTCAGCGTCGGCAGCCGGCTGCCGGCCTATTGCACCTCGATGGGCCGCATCCTGCTCGCCGCCCTGGACGATGCCGCCCTGCACGACTACCTGGAACACGCCGACCTGCAGGCCAAGACCAGCCGCACCCTCTATCAGCCGCCGGCGCTCATCGAGTGCCTGGGCCAGGTGCGCCAGCAGGGCTACGTCATCGTCGACCAGGAGCTGGAGGTGGGGCTGAGATCCCTGGCGGTGCCTCTGAGAGACGCCGCCGGCCAGGTGCTGGCGTCGCTCAACGTCGGCACCCACGCCAGTCGGGTCAGTCGCCAGGAGCTGGAGACGCGCTTCCTGCCGGTGCTGCTGGCGGCCAGCCAGGAATTGAGTACCCGGCTGTTTCACTAGCGAATCTGGTCGATTATCGGCCATATCGCCGATAATCGAATTGTCAGCTGTTCGGAGTTGGGCTTAACGTCGGCGCAGTGGCGCACTACGCCGATAACAACAACACGAGCAGACCACCATGACGCAAACCCTCGCGGGCGCCGTGCCCCTGGCCGATTCCTCGGCCACGGCGACAGTCGGCACCCTGGACGTCCAGCAGTTCATCAATCGCCAGGCGCTGTCCGCCTACCAGTGGCGCATCGTCGCCCTGTGCTTTCTGATCGTCTTTCTCGATGGGCTGGACACCGCGGCCATGGGCTTCATCGCCCCGGCGCTGTCGGTGGAGTGGGGCATCCCACGCGCCAGCCTGGGGCCGGTGATGAGCGCCGCCCTGGGCGGCATGGTCTTTGGTGCCCTGGGTTCCGGCCCGCTGGCCGATCGCTTCGGCCGCAAGGGCGTGCTGGTGGTCGCCACCTTCATCTTTGGCGGCTTCAGCCTGCTGTCGGCCTTCAGCGCCAACCTCGAACAGCTGGTGATCCTGAGATTCCTCACCGGGCTGGGCCTGGGCGCGGCCATGCCCAACGCCACCACGCTGCTCTCGGAATACACCCCCGAGCGCCTCAAGTCGCTGCTGGTGACCAGCATGTTCTGCGGCTTCAACCTGGGCATGGCCGGCGGTGGCTTCGTCTCGGCCTGGATGATCCCGGCCTACGGCTGGCACAGCCTGCTGGTGCTGGGCGGCGTGCTGCCGCTGGCGCTGGCCGTGGTGCTGCTGCTCTGGCTGCCGGAGTCGGCGCGCTATCTGGTGGTGCACGGCAAGAGCGCCGAGCGCACCCGCCGGGTGCTGGCGCCCATCGGCCGCGAGGCCGCCGAGGCGCGGCACTTCGTGGTGCCCGAGCAGAAGTCGGTCAAGACCGGCAACGTCTTCGCGGTGATCTTCAACCGCAACTACAGCGCCGGCACCCTGCTGCTGTGGCTGACCTATTTCATGGGCCTGGTAATCGTCTATCTGCTCACCAGCTGGCTGCCGACGCTGATGCGCGACGCCGGCGCCAGCCTGGAGCAGGCCGCCCTGATCGGCGCGCTGTTCCAGTTCGGCGGGGTGCTCAGCGCGGTCTTCGTCGGCTGGGCCATGGACAGATTCAATCCGCACAAGGTGATCGGCCTGTTCTATGTGCTGGCTGGGATCTTCGCCTATTGCGTGGGCCAGAGCCTGGGCCAGGTCGCCCTGGTCGCCACTCTGGTGCTGGTGGCCGGCATGTGCATCAACGGCGCCCAGTCGGCCATGCCCTCGCTGGCGGCGCGCTACTACCCGACCCATGGCCGCGCCACCGGGGTGTCCTGGATGCTCGGCATCGGCCGCTTCGGCGCCATCACCGGCGCCTGGATGGGCGCGACCCTGCTGGGCCTGGGCTGGACCTTCACCCAGGTGCTCACCGCACTGCTCCTGCCCGCGGGTCTCGCGGCCCTGGCCGTGCTGATCAAGGGCGTGGTCAGCCACGCCGACGCGACCTAGCGTCGACGGCTTCCCCTTTGCCGGTGGCGGGCGCTAGGCGCAGGCGCTGCCACCGCGTAAAGTTGCACCCTTTGCACGCTCCGCAGTCACCCGGCTAGAGCGGTGCAGACGTCCAAGGGGTTCCATGAAAGGTTTCGCTCGCCGCGGGCAGTGGGCTGTCCGGCTGGTAACGCTTATCGCTTGCTTTCTGATTGCTCCGGCCTTCGCCGAGACGCGCCAGGTCACTGACGTCCTCGGGCGCACGGTGACCATCGACGCGCCGGCCAAGCGCGTGGTGCTGGGCTTCCACTATGGCGACTACCTGGCGGTCGGTGGCGAGCACGCCTTCGACGCCGTGGTCGGTGTCTCCCGCGGTGCCTGGGAGCGCAAGGTGCCGGCCAACTGGGCGCTCAACGTCGCCCACCGGCCCTCCCTGGCCACCCTTCCCGATGTGGGGGAGACGGAAAACAATAGTTTTTCCGTGGAGAAGGTGCTCGCTCTAAAGCCGGACCTGGTGGTGCTGGCCGCCTGGCAATTCCAGGCGCTGGACAGCGAGGTCAAGCGCCTCGAACAGCTCGGCATCCCGGTGGTGGCGATCGACTACAACGCCCAGACCCTGGAACGCCACCTGGCCTCCACCCGCTTGCTCGGCATCATCACCGGCCAGGAGGCACGGGCCAACGAGCTGGCCGACTTCTATGCCAAGGTGGTGCAGGACATCCAGACCCGCATCGCCGCGGCCCATCGGCCGAAACCGCGGGTCTACGCCGAATTCGGCAACAAGGGCCCGGCCGAGTACTCCTTCACCTATGGCCGCAACATGTGGGGCGCCATGGTCACCCTGGCCGGCGGCGACAACATCGCCGCGCCCTTCATCCAGTGGTGGGGGGTGATGAATCCGGAGCAGGTGCTCATGGCCCAGCCGGAGGTCATCTTCATCTCCGGGCGCGAGGACAACAGCAATCCCACCGCCTTGCCCATGGGCCCCGGCGTGACCGCCGATGACGCCCGCAGCCATCTGCGCGCCTTCATGCAGCGACCGGGCTGGAGCAATCTGCCGGCGATCCGCGACGGGCGTCTCTATGGTGTCTACCAGGGTGCCTCGCGCAGCCTGGAAGACTTCGCCATGCTGCAGTTCATCGCCAAGCAGCTCTATCCGGATCTGTTCCAGGACATGGATCCCATGGCCAACTACCGTGAGTTCTACCGCCGCTACATGCCGATCCAGCCCCAGGGCACCTTCGCCATAGGCCTGAATCCATGAGCGCTTCCTCACCCTCCAGCCACGCGGACGCCATCGCCGACCAGCGCGCCCGCGAGCGGCGGCGCTGGCGGGCCTGCGGGGTGTTTCTGCTGCTGACCCTGGCGGGTCTGGTGCTGGACATCGCCACCGGGCCTTCGCTGCTTTCACCGCTGGAGGTGCTCAAGTCCCTGACCGGCCTCGGCGAGCGGCAGCCGATGACCGACGCCATCGTTCGCGACCTGCGCCTGCCGGTGGCGCTGATGGCCCTGGCGGTAGGCGCCGCCCTCGGCGCGGGCGGAGCGCAGATGCAGACGCTGCTCAACAATCCCATGGCCAGTCCCTACACCCTGGGCATGGCGGCTGCCGCCGGCTGTGGCGCGGCCCTCAGCCTGGCACTGGGCAGCTTCGGCCTGGGCGCGCTGATCGGGGTGCCGCTGGGCGCCTTCGTCTTCGCCATGTTGGCGGCACTGTTCCTTTTCGCCCTGGCTTCGCTCAAGCGCACCGGCAGCGACACCATCATCCTCGGTGGCATCGCCCTGCTGTTCCTCTTCCAGTCATTGCTGTCGCTGGTGCAGTTCCTCTCGTCGCCGGAGCTTTCCCAGCAGATCCTCTTCTGGCTGTTCGGCAGCCTCGGTCGCGCCACCTGGACCACCCTGGCCATCGTTGCCGGGGTGACCCTGCTGTGCTGCATTCTGCTCTTGCGCGATGCCTGGAAACTGGCCGCGCTGCGCCTGGGCGAGGCGCGTGCCGAGAGCCTGGGCGTGGACATCCGCCGCCTGCGCCTCAAGGTGCTGATCCTGGTGGCGGTGATGACCGCCACGGCCACCAGCTTCGTCGGGGTGATCGGCTTCGTCGGTCTGGTCGCACCCCATATCGCCCGCTGGCAGGTGGGCGAGGATCAGCGCTTCCTGCTGCCACTGTCCGCCATCTGCGGCGCCCTGATGCTGTCCTTCGCCTCGGTGCTGTCCAAGTCCATCCTGCCCGGGGCGCTGTTTCCGGTGGGCATCGTCACCGCCATCGTCGGGGTGCCCTTCCTGCTCTGGCTCATCTTCGCCCCGCGCAGGTCCAGCCTATGATCCGCCTCCATGACCTCGCGCTGAAGCGCGGCGACCGCACCGTGATTTCCGGTTTGAGCACCGAGCTGCATCCCGGCCAGGTCCATGTGATCCTCGGCCCCAACGGCACCGGCAAGACCACCCTGCTGCGCGCCCTGGCCGGGGACCTGCCGCTGGCGGCCGGCCATATCGAACGCGGCGAGCGGCGGCTGGTGGCAAGTGCTTCGCTCCGCGCTCAGCGCGAGGGTTGGCGCCAGGGCGTGGCCTATATGCCCCAGGATTCCCATGCCGAGGCGGCGCTGTCGGTGCTGGAGACAGTGGCCATGGGCAGTCTGGAACGGCTGACCCTGCACCTGGACGATGAGCTGCTGGAACGGGCGCTGGGCAAGCTCGACGAGGTGGGGATCGGCCATTTGGCGTCGCGCCAGCTGGGCGCCCTGAGTGGCGGTCAGCGGCAGCTGGTGTTCTTCGCCCAGGTGCTGATGCGCGAACCCGAGGTGATGCTGCTGGACGAACCGGTCAGCGCCCTGGATCTGCGGCACCAGATCAACCTGCTCGATCGGGTACGCCACGAGACCCGGCTGCACCAGCAGGTGACCGTGGTGGTGCTGCACGACCTCAACCTGGCCTGCCAGTACGCCGATTCGCTGCTGGTGCTGGTGAACGGTGGCCTGCTGGCCGCCGGGCGACCCGCGGCCATCGTCACCGCCGACCTACTGGAGGCCACCTACGGCGTGGCGGTGGACATCCTGCAGGACCGCCAGGGCCGTCCGGTGGTCCAGCCGCTAACCGGCCAGGCCTTCAGCGAGGCCTGACCGCAGGGTTGCAGAGGGTGGGGCGTCAGAAGGTGTAGGTGAAACCGGCCTGCACCGTACGCGGCTCGCCCGGATAGCTGTAGGCGTTCCAGGAACTCTCGTCGTAGCCCTTGTTGAAGACGTTGCGCACGTCCAGGTTCAGTCGCAGGTGCTCGTCGACCTTGTAGAAGCTCAACAGGTCGGTGACCGTGTAGCTGTCCATGGTGTAGTCGCTGGCAATTGTTTTCTGGCCTTCGCGTTCGCCCACGTACTTGAGGTTGGCGCCCAGTCCCAGGCCGCGCAGCACGCCGTCATGGAATTCGTAGACGTTGAGCAGATTGACGGCATTGCGCGGGATATTGGTCAGGCGCGTACCGCGGACCAGGGTGTTGTCCTTGGTGACCTCGGCATCGGTGAAGGCGTAGCCGCCGAGGATGCGCCAGTTGGGCGTCAGGTCGCCGGTCACGTTGACCTCGAAGCCACGGCTGCGTACCTCGCCGGTGGCGACGTTGAAGTTTGTGTTGGCCGGGTCCGGGGTCAGGACGTTTTCCTTGACGGTATGGAAGATCGCCGTGTCGACGCTGAGGCGGCCGTCCAGCGCCGCCCACTTCATGCCCACTTCGTAGGCCTTGCCTTCTTCGGGATCGAAACCACCACCTTGGAACGCCGCGCCGGTGTTGGGCTTGAACGACTTGGAGGCGCTGGCATAGAGCGCCAGTTCCGGGGTGAGGTCGTAGCTGACGCCCAGGCGCGGGGTGACGGCGTTGTCGGCGTTGGACCAGCTCTGACCACCGGCGACGAAGTTGTCGTAATCGTGCTCGAAGCGCTCCAGGCGCACGCCACCCAGCACCTTGAAACGCTCGGTGAGGGCGATCTGGTCCTGCACGAAGGCGGCCCAGGTCTTGAGGGTCTCGTGGTCATGGGTCGGCGTACGGGTCAGGGCCGGACGCGGCTGACCAAGGACCGGATTGACCAGGTTGACCGCATAGACACCGGTGCCGCCGGGGGAGCGCTGGATGATCGACTGATAGTCATAGTCTTCCACCTCGATCCCGGTGATCAGGGTGTGACCCAGGCCAAAGGTGTCGAAGCGACCGGTCAGGTTCAGCTGCAGGTCGCGATCAGTCCACTCCAGCTTGCGGTAGTTGAAGTTGCGGCCCAGGGTCACGCCGTCGGCTTGCACGCCGTTGGCTTCCACGGCATTGCCCTTGAGGCTGCCGTCCAGGTACTGGAAACCACCCGCCAGGGTCCAGGCGTCGCTCAACTGGTGCTCGAAGCGCAGCTGATAGGTCTCGCTGTCGCTGTGCAGCAGGTTGGTGGTGCCCTTTTCCCAGGCATTGGTGGAACGACTGGCCTCGGCGCGCTGAGTCAGGTAGTTGGTGCGGCCGCGATCCAGCGGGGCGTTGCTGCGGATGATGTCCGCCTCGAAGGTGATGAGGGTGGCGTCGGTGGCCTGCCAGCTCAGCACCGGGGCGACTTCGTAGCGCTCGGTGTGCACGTCGTCGCGGAAGGTGTCGCCGCCCTCGGCGATCAGGTTGAGGCGATAGGCCAGGCGGCCGTCCTCGTCCACCGGGCCGGTGGTGTCCAGGGTGCCGCGTTTCTGGCCCTGGTCGGTGAACTGGCTGCCAAGGGTGGTCTTGCGCTCGCTCAGCGGCTGCTTGGTGACCACGTTGAAGGTGCCGCCCGGATCGCTGCGGCCATAGAGGGTCGCGGCCGGGCCGCGCAGGACCTCGACCCGTTCCAGGGTGGCGGCATCCGGCGCGCTGGGATAGCCACGATTCATGGGGAAGCCGTTGCGGAAATACTCGGAGCTGGTGAAGCCGCGCACCGTGTAGCTGGTCAGGCCCTGGCCGCCGAAGTTGTTGCCGCGGCCGACGCCACCGGCCTGGTCCAGCGCCTGCTGCAGGCGGGTGGCGGAGAGATCGTCGAGGGCTTCGCGGGAGACCACGCTCACCGACTGGGGCGTCTCGTGCAGCGGGGTGTCGGTACGGGTGGCACTGCTGGAACGCTCTGCCTTGTAGCCCTGCACCGGCCCGGTGGGCGATTCGGCCGCGCCGACGATGGTGAGCTCGGACAGGGCTTGGGGCGAATCTTCCGTCTGCTCCTGGGCATGACCAGTGAGGGGGAGGGCACAGAGGGGCAGCAGATAGAAGGCAGGAACCAGCCGGCGCATTGTTGTTGTCCTGGTATTCGGGGAGGCGGATTCTAGAGCGCCTGACAAAGTGGATACAACTGCGAGTCGTTACCGCCTGAGACATATTTTCATCGGACTGGTCGGTTCGTGGGGGAACTTGTCTGCCGAAGGGCACGAAGGGTGAGTCGCAGAGGACGGTTGCCGGGCTTGCCGCAGCGGGCCTCGGGAGGCGACGCCGGCGCTTTTGCCGTAGCATGCCGCTCCTTTGCCGTCGTGATCGCCCATGAATACCGCCACCCTTGCCCGCCTTACCGACCTGCTCCTGGTCGCCCTCGATCCGCCCCCTGCCGAGGCGCGCCGACTGGTGCACGGCCGTGGCCGGTTGCTGCCGGGGTTGGAACAACTGACCGTCGACTGGCTGGAAGGCGTGGTGCGGGTAGGGCTGTTCCGCGAAGTGCCCGCGGTCGAGCTGGAGGCCCTGCGCACGACCCTGACGGCCCTGGGCGAGACCCCGGTCTGGCGCGCCAGTGGTGCCCGTAGCCTGCTGTTGCAGCATCGTTACCGCCTGGATGCCGCCAGCGAGGCGCTGATCGGCGCGCCGGTGGGCGAGCACGTCATCCATGAGGACGGCCTGACGTTCGGCCTGGACCTCTCCCGTCACCAGAACATGGGGCTGTTCCTCGACATGCGCCTGGGCCGCCGCTGGGTGCGCGAGCAGGCCGCCGGCCTGCGCATCCTCAACCTGTTCGCCTACACCTGTGGTTTCTCCGTAGCGGCCCTGGCCGGCGGTGCGGCCCAGGTGGTCAATCTGGACATGGCTCGCGGACCCCTGACCCGCGGCCGCGAGAATCATCGGCTCAATGGCCATGACCTGGGCAAGGTCAACTTTCTCGGCCACGAACTGTTCAAGTCCTGGGGCAAGGTGCGCAAGCTGGGGCCCTATGATCTGGTGATCGTCGATCCGCCCAGCTTCCAGCAGGGCAGCTTCGCCCTGACCAAGGACTATGCGCGCATCCTGCGCCGGTTGCCGGAGCTGCTCACCCCTGGCGGGCGGGTGCTGGCCTGCGTCAACGATCCCGGTGTGGGGGCGGATTTCCTCATCGCCGGCATGGCCCAGGAAGCACCGGGACTGGCCTTCGTCGAGCGCCTGGCCAATCCACCGGAATTCGCCGACGAGGACCCCGAGGGCGGCCTCAAGGTACTGGTCTTCGGACAGTCCTGAGCCTGGCGTTGCCGTGATACCCGGCGCCGATGAGGCAGGCACTGGCACAGGTACCGCAGGCACACATCGTTACGGCAATCCCTCCGCAGACCGCTCTCCACTGCCAGAGCCCCATCGCGCCGAGGAGCCGCCCAGGGCGCGCTTCTCAGGCTCTGCGGTGAGCCGCGAGCGCCCTATAAACGGCCGTTTCGAAGTCCAGGTAACCCTTGACCGAAGGCGGATCGACGAAGGGCAGGATCTGCGTGGCCCAGAAGCCACCGATGCCGTTCTGCCGGTCGATCCAGTAGTAGAGGTTGGCCAGCCCGGCCCAGGCCAGGGAGCCGGCTGGGCGACCGGTCGGGGCATCGGTGTCGTTGATCATGAAGGTCAGTCCCCAGGACTTCGCCATGCCGGGAAAGAATTCGGCCGGGTTGGACAGGTGGGGAATGACACCGGGCAGGCCCTTGATCTTCAGCGCGCCGAGTCCGTTCGCCGCGGCCATCCGCACGGTCTCCGGCCTGAGCACCCGCCCGTCGGGGCCGTCGCCGTCGTTGAGCCACAGGCGGATGAACTTGGCGTAGTCCAGTGCCGTCGAGTAGAGGCCGTGCCCGCCCATGAAGACCTCCGGCTCCTGCGGTAGCACGAAGTCGTCGAGGGGAGCGAGTTGGCCGGTGGCGTCGCGCTGGTGCAGGGTGGCGAGCCTGTCGCGCATGTCGGCGGTAAGCACGAAGGCGGAATCATGCATCCTCAGGGGAGCGAAGATCCGCTCCGCGAAAACTTCGTCCAGGCGTCGGCCAGTGATGCTTTCCACGACCAGACCGGCCCAGTCGATGTTCGAGCCGTATTCCCATCGTTCGCCCGGATCGAAGAGCAGCGGCGTTTCCAGGGCGGCGCGGGTAGCGGTGATGACGCTGGGTTGGCCGTGCTTGGTGGCGAGGTGCTGGTAGTGCGCATTGAAGAAGTCGTAGCCAAAGCCTGCCGTGTGCAGCAACAGCATGCGAGTGGTGATGGCTCGCCGCGGCGCACGCAGGCGCAGTTGGCCATCGTCGGCAAAGCCTTCGAGCACCTGCAGCTTGCCGATGGCGGGCACATAGGTGCTGGCGGGCGCATCCAGGTCGAGCAGGCCCTGCTCCACCAGTTGCAGTGCCGCGGTCCCGGTAATCGCCTTGGTAGTGGAGAAAATCGCGCACAGGCTGTCGGGCGCCATGAGGTCGGCACTGCCTAGGGTGCGCCTGCCGGCGGCGCCCACATAGAGATTGCCGTGCCGGTTGGTTACCACGGCGGCAACGCCGGGAACGCCTGGGGTGCTCTCGACTGCCCTGGCCAGGATCGCGTCCGCGGCCGTTTTGAGAGTGTCTGCCATCGTCTGATCTCGCTCTGGCGCTGGTTTACGCGCCCGGTCGGGCGCGCGTGGCGAGATCTTGCGATGACCAGGGTCCGGGGTGAGATCCGGCCTCGGCAGGCGCTGTCTGCCATCGGCAGATAGCCGAGACGGTCAGGCGGTGCCGCGGCGCAGGGTGTCTGAAGGTCGCTCGCCGAAACGCAGGCGATAGCTGCGGGCGAACTCGCCCATGTTGATATAGCCCCAGGCCGCGGCGATGGCGGACACGCTGGCACCAAGTGGTGCGGCGCTCAAGACTCGGCGCGCCCCTTGTAGGCGTTGCTCGCGCAGGAAGGCGCTGGGTGGATAACCGCGAAAGCTCTTGAAGGCGGCACTCAGGGTGCGGACGCTGGTGCCCACGGCGCGGGCGACATCGGCCATGGTGGGCAACTCGGCAGCATGCTCGATCATGAATTGCTCGGCGGCGCGGACCGTGCGCGGGGCCAGTCGGTGGCAGGGATCGTTCAGGTCCAAGCCAGCGCGCAAGGCCCACTCGTTGAGCAGGCGGACGCAGATGGTCTGCTCCAGATGTCGAGCGAGCGGCCCCTGGGTGAGCCGTTCCGGCGCCTCGGCGATGGAGCGGGCGACGTAATCCATCAGCCCCAGCCAGCTGGATTCCGCGCCGCCCAGACCTACCTTGGCCTGCCAGAGCGCATCGCCGGGATTGAAGCCGAACCAGTCGAGGGCGGTCCGCTCCAGTAATCCGTGGGGAATGGTCAGGTTGAATTGCAGATGGTCGGGATCGAAGTCGACCCAGTAATCGGTCCGACTGCAGTCGACGACGAAAGAGCTGCCCACCGGGGTTTCGACCGCCTGTTCGCGATCCACCCAGTGCCGCGCGGTCCCGCCGATGGTAGTGGCGACGAAGGCGTTGCCGGCGTCCTGGTCCCAATCCTTGATGTGTACCGGGATGCCATAGGCGAAGCGGGTGGCGGTGATGGCGCCGATCTTCGCCGAGTGCATCGTCGAGGCCGGGGCGATGTGGCGACCGATGGGCGCCACGTCGTAGGGCATGTACACCTCGCTCGACCAGGCCTTGATCTCGTCCCAGGCGTTGGAGAAGACCTTGTGGTGCTGGGCGATCGGCCGCCCTTGAGCATCGACGAGCAGCGCTTTCTCGAGCATGTCCTGTCTCCCTGCCGGCGTATTCGCCTACGGCGCAGTGGTTCGTTCGACTATAGGGCAGGGTTGCTGCGGTGTCGACAGGGTCGAAAGGCTCTAGGCAGGCTATTAGCGCCGGGGCAGGCGCCGGTAAAGCTGCTCGACCTTTTCCCGCGCCCAGGGCGTGCGGCGCAGGAAGGTCAGGCTGGATTTGATACTGGGCTCATGGGTGAAGCAGCGCAGCGGGATGCGCCGACCGAGTTCTTCCCAGCCGTGATGCTCCACCAGGCGGGTGAGCAGGGCTTCGAGGGTGATGCCTTCGAGGGAGGCGCGGGGCTTGTCGGACATCGGCTGGGCTCTGGATGAGGGGAGGGCAGTGTAGCCGCTGCAACGGCTCACTGCGCGTCGAAGGGGTCGACAGCCAATAAAGCGATGCTGTTCGATAATCGAACTCTTAGTCGATTATCGGATTGTTTGCGCGGGTGGGGCTTTGTAGTCTGACTCCAGACCGCCGCACCGGGCGGCGCCGACAACAAAGACGCGAGTCGACAATCCATGGCCCAGATCCTGTCCCTGAGCGAAGCCATCCAGCGCTTCGTCCACGATGGCGAGACCGTCGCCCTCGAAGGCTTCACCCATCTCATTCCGACCGCCGCCGCCCACGAGCTGATCCGCCAGAACCGGCGCGACCTGACCCTGGTGCGCATGACCCCCGACCTGGTCTATGACCTGCTGATCGGTGCCGGCTGTGCCAAGCGGCTGATCTTCTCCTGGGGCGGCAATCCCGGGGTCGGCTCCCTGCACCGGCTGCGCGATGCGGTGGAAAAAGGCTGGCCGCACAAGCTGGAGATTTCCGAGCACAGCCACGCGGCCCTGGCCAACGCCTATGTCGCCGGCGCCTCCAACCTGCCGTTCGCCGTCCTGCGCGGCTACCAGGGCTCGGACCTGGCCAAGGTCAATCCGGACATCAAGTTCATCGCCTGCCCCTTCACCGGCGAGCAGCTCGCCGCGGTACCCAGCGTGCGGCCCGACGTCACCGTCATCCATGCGCAGAAGGCCGACCGCCAGGGCAACGTGCTGATCCAGGGCATCCTCGGCGTGCAGAAGGAAGCGGCCCTGGCCGCCCAGCGCTGCATCGTCACCGTGGAGGAGATCGTCGACGACCTGCAGGCGCCGATGAACGCCTGCGTGCTGCCGACCTGGGCGCTCAGCGCCGTCTGTGTGGTCCCGGGCGGGGCGCATCCGTCCTATGCCCACGGCTACTACGAGCGGGACAACCGTTTCTACCAGGCCTGGGACCCGATCGCTCGCGACCGCGACACCTTTACCCAGTGGATCGACACCTACATCCGCGGTACCGCGGACTTCGCCGCCTTCCAGGCGAAGCTGGCTGCGGAGGCCTGAATCATGAGCGACTTCACCACCAATGAAATGATGACCGTGGCTGCGGCACGTCGCCTTGGCAATGGCAGCGTCTGCTTCGTCGGCATCGGCCTGCCATCCACCGCGGCGAATCTGGCACGCCTGACCCATGCGCCGGACGTGGTGCTGATCTACGAATCCGGCCCCATCGGTGCCAAGCCCTCGGTGCTGCCGCTGTCCATCGGCGACGGCGAGCTGGCCGAGACCGCCGACACCGTGGTGCCCACCGGCGAGATCTTCCGCTACTGGCTGCAGGGCGGACGCATCGACGTGGGCTTCCTCGGTGCGGCCCAGGTCGACCGCTTCGGCAACATCAACACCACGGTGATCGGCGACTACCACCAGCCCAAGGTGCGTCTGCCGGGCGCCGGCGGGGCCCCGGAAATCGCCGGCTCGGCCAAGGAGGTGCTGATCATCCTCAAGCAGTCGCACCGCAGCTTCGTCGACAAGCTGGCCTTCATCACCTCGGTGGGCTTCGGCGAGGGGGGCGATCACCGCCAGCAGCTGGGCCTGCCGGGCAAGGGTCCGACCGCCATCATCACCGACCTCTGCATCATGGAGCCGGAAGCGGGCACCCACGAATTCGTAGTGACCGCCCTGCATCCGGGGGTGACCCGCGAACAGGTGGTGGCCGCCACCGGCTGGGCCATCCGTTTCGCCGACCAGGTCGCCACCAGCGCGGCGCCGACGGCGACCGAACTCGACGCCCTGCGTGATCTGCAGGCCCGGACCAATGCCGCCCACGGCGGCCAGAAAGGAGTTGAGGAATGAGTCGCCCCGTCTATATCTGCGACGCCATTCGGACCCCCATCGGCCGGCTCAACGGCGGACTTTCCGCGGTGCGTGCCGATGACCTGGCGGCCATTCCGCTCAAGGCGCTGCAGGAGCGCAATCCCCAGGTGGACTGGACGGCGGTGGACGAGGTGTTCATGGGCTGCGCCAACCAGGCCGGCGAAGACAACCGCAACGTGGCGCGCATGGCAGTGCTGCTGTCGGGACTGCCGGAAACGGTGCCGGGCGTGACCCTCAATCGCCTCTGCGCCTCGGGCATGGAAGCGGTGGGCCAGGCCTATCGCGCCATCGCTCTGGGCGAGATGGAGCTGGTGATCGCCGCCGGGGTGGAATCCATGACCCGCGCGCCCTATGTGATGGGCAAGGCCGACAGCGCCTTCGGCCGTGGCCAGAAGCTGGAAGACACCACCCTGGGCTGGCGCTTCGTCAATCCGGCGATGAAAGAGGCCTATGGCGTGGACAGCATGCCGGTCACCGGTGACAACGTCGCCGCCGACTATGGCGTCAGCCGCGCCGACCAGGACGCCTTCGGCCTGCGCAGCCAGCAGCGCGCCGCGGCGGCCCAGGAATCCGGCTACTACGCCGAGGAAATCGTCCCGGTGACCCTCAAGGGCAAGAAGGGCGACGTGGTGGTGGAGCGCGACGAGCATCCGCGTCCGGACACCACCGCCGAAGGCCTGGCCAAGCTCAAACCGGTCAACGGCCCGGACCGGACCGTGACTGCGGGCAACGCTTCCGGGCTCAACGACGGCGCCTCGGCGATCATCCTGGCCTCGGCAGAAGCCGTGCAGAAGCACGGCCTCACGCCCCGCGCCCGGGTACTGGGCATGGCCAGCGGCGGGGTGGCACCGCGCATCATGGGCGTCGGTCCGACCCCGGCGGTGCGCAAGCTGCTGCAGCAATTGGACCTGTCCATCGAGGCCTTCGACGTCATCGAACTCAACGAAGCCTTCGCCGCCCAGGGCCTGGCCGTCCTGCGTGAGCTGGGCGTGGCCGACGACAGCCCCAAGGTCAATCCCAATGGCGGCGCCATCGCCCTGGGTCATCCCCTGGGCATGAGCGGCAACCGCCTGGTGCTCACCGCGGTGCACCACCTGGAAAAGACCGGCGGCCGCCTGGGGCTCGCCACCATGTGCGTGGGCGTCGGCCAGGGGTTGGCGCTGGCGGTGGAGCGGGTGGATTCGATTTAGGTTTGGTGTTCTGGTCATATCGCGGCCATGGCGGTCCGCCGATGCGGCCGCTCCTACAGGTATGGCACGTGTAGGAGCGGCCCATGGCCGCGATCCTCTAAGCCGATCGTAGAGCCCTTGCTTGAGCAGTCACCGAAATCGCCACCCACCCCATGCCCACACCTACCTGTAACCGCGTGTGTCTCTCTTGGTCCGATGGCGGTAGGCTGTTCCCCGTCCGTCCATACCTATAATTAAGGATCTCCATGAGCACTCACCCGCATTACAGCTTCGAGGAGCGCAAGAAGCGCATCTTCGCCATCGTCGGCGCCTCGTCCGGCAACCTGGTGGAATGGTTCGACTTCTACGTCTACGCCTTCTGTTCCATCTACTTCGCCGCCGCCTTCTTTCCCAAGAGCGACCCCACCGTGCAGCTGCTCAGCACCGCCGGGGTGTTCGCCGCGGGCTTCCTCATGCGGCCCCTGGGCGGCTGGATCTTCGGGCGCGTCGCCGACAAGTACGGTCGGCGCACCTCCATGGTCATTTCCATCCTGATGATGGGCGCCGGCTCCCTGGCCATCGCCTGCCTGCCCACCTATGCCAGCATCGGCGTCGCGGCGCCGGCCCTGCTGCTGCTCGCGCGCCTGCTGCAAGGCATCTCGGTGGGCGGTGAATACGGCACCACCGCCACCTACATGAGCGAGGTGGCGCTGCGTGGCCAGCGCGGTTTCTTCGCTTCCTTCCAGTACGTCACCCTGATCGGCGGCCAACTCCTGGCCGTGCTGGTGGTGGTGATCCTGCAGCAGGTCCTGAGCGACGCCGATCTGCGCGCCTGGGGCTGGCGGATTCCCTTCCTGGTCGGCGCCGCCGCGGCGGTGATCTCGCTGTTCCTGCGTCGTTCGCTGGAAGAGACCACCACCGCCGAGACCCGCGCCAACAAGGAGGCCGGTACCCTGAGCGGCCTGTTCAAGCATCACAAGGCGGCCTTTTTCACCGTGCTCGGCTACACCGCCGGCGGCTCGCTGATCTTCTATACCTTCACCACCTACATGCAGAAGTACCTGGTCAACACCAGCGGCATGGACGCCAAGACCGCCAGCGCCGTGATGACCTGCGCCCTGCTGGTGTTCATGCTGATGCAGCCGCTGTTCGGCATGCTCTCCGACCGCATCGGTCGGCGCGCCTCCATGCTGCTGTTCGGTGGCCTGGGCACGGTCTGCACCTGGCCGATCCTCACCGCCCTGGCCAGCGTGCAGAGTCCCTTCGTGGCCTTCCTGCTGATCTGCCTGGCCATGGCCATCATCAGCCTCTACACCTCCATCAGCGGGCTGGTGAAGGCCGAGATGTTCCCACCAGAGGTGCGCGCCCTGGGTGTGGGCCTGTCCTATGCGGTGGCCAATGCGATCTTTGGCGGTTCGGCGGAATTCGTCGCCCTGAGCTTCAAGACCCAGGGGCACGAAGAGGTGTTCTACATCTATGTCTCGGTGATGCTGGCGGTGGCCTTCCTGGTCAGCCTGCGGCTGCCGCGGCAAGCTACCTACCTGCATCACGACCACTAGGAGCAACCAACAAAACTACTGCGCGTCCGCCATGCGGGCGCGTGCAGTGCTCGGAATCCTCATGTACCAGTCGTACATTCCGGTTCCTGCGCGCCGCTCGCACCCGCCTGACAACCGCTCGCTACGCTTTGTTGGCTGCTCCGCCACTTGAGGAATCCCCATGTCCAACCTGCTGTTCGACGCCTACTTCACCAGCGCCACCATGCGCGCGGTGTTCTGTGACCACGGCCGACTGCAGGGCATGCTGGACTTCGAGGCGGCCCTGGCGCGCGCCGAGGCGGCGGTGGGGGTGATCCCCCAAACGGCGGTGGCGCCCATCGCCGCCGCCTGCCGTGCCGAGCTATACGATGCCGCCGAACTGGCCAGCGCTGTGGTCAGCGCCGGCAATTCCGCCATTCCTCTGGTCAAGGCCCTGGGCCGGCAGATCGCCGCCCAGGATCCCGAGGCCGAGCGCCATGTGCACCGCGGTGCCACCAGCCAGGACGCCATGGACAGCGGCCTGGTCGTGCAGATCCGCCAGGCGCTGGATCTGCTGGACGCCGATCTGGCGCACCTGGCCGAGGCCCTGGCCATCCAGGCCGAGCGCCATGCCGGTACCGTGCTGGCCGGCCGGACCTGGCTGCAGCACGCGACGCCCGTGACTCTGGGCATGAAGCTGGCCGGGGTGCTGGGCGCCATCACCCGTCACCGCCAGCGCCTGGCCGAACTGCAACCACGGGTGCTGGTGCTGCAATTCGGCGGCGCCTCGGGCAGCCTGGCCGCCCTGGGCGCTGATGCCCTGCCGGTGGCCGAGGCCCTGGCCCGGGAGCTGGCGCTGAGCCTGCCGGAGCAACCCTGGCACACCCAGCGCGATCGCCTGGTCGAGGTCGGCGCCTGGCTCGGCCTGGTGGCCGGCAGCCTGGGCAAGCTGGGACGGGATCTGTCGCTGCTGATGCAGACCGAAGCCGCCGAGGTCTTCGAACCCTCGGCTCCGGGCAAGGGGGGCTCTTCCACCATGCCGCACAAGCGCAATCCGGTGGGCGCCGCGGTGCTGATCGCCGCCGCTACCCGCGCGCCGGGTCTGGTCAGCACCCTGTTTTCCGCCATGCCCCAGGAGCACGAGCGCAGCCTGGGGCTCTGGCACGCCGAGTGGGAAACCCTGCCGGAGCTGTTCTGCCTGGTTTCCGGCGCCCTGCAACAGGCTCAGGCCATCGTCGCCGGGCTGGAGGTCGACGCCGCGCGCATGCAGGCCAACCTGGAACTGACCCACGGCCTGGTGCTGGCCGAGGCGGTCAGCATCGCCCTGGCCGGACGGCTGGGGCGCGAGGCCGCTCACCACCTGGTGGAGCAGAGCTGCAAACGCGCCGTCCAGGAGGGGCGTCACCTGCGCCAGGTACTGGGCGATACGCCGGAAGTAACCGCCGAACTCTCCTGCGCCGAGCTGGATCGCCTGCTGGACCCCGCCCATTACCAGGGCCAGGCCCGCGCCTGGGTAACCCGCGCCCTGGCTGAACACCGCACCCTGCTTGCCCATCCCTAGACCAGAGGACTGCCTGATGCCCAGCGTACGTCTCGCCGATGGCGACCTGAACTACCAACTGGAGGGCCCCGCGGGCGCCCCCGTGCTGATCCTGTCCAACTCCCTGGGCACCAACCTGGCCATGTGGGACGACCAGGCCGCCGCCTTCAGCGAGCGCTTTCGCCTGCTGCGCTACGACACCCGCGGCCATGGCGCCTCCCTGGTGACCCCCGGTCCCTATCGGATGGACGAGAACGGTCGCGACGTCCTGGCCCTGACCGACGCCCTGGGCATCGACCAATTCGCCTTCTGCGGCCTGTCCATGGGCGGCTCCATCGGCCAGTGGCTGGGCATCAACGCCCCTGAGCGGGTCACCCGTCTGGTGCTGTGCAACACCGCCGCCAAGATCGGCACCCCCGAGGTGTGGAATACCCGCATCCAGACCGTGGAAGCCGGCGGCGAGCAGGCCATGCGCGACCTGCGCGACGCCTCCATCGGCCGCTGGTTCACCCCCGACTTCGCCAGCGCCGAGCCGGATCGGGTCGACCGCATCGTCGCCATGCTCGCCGGCACCTCGCCCCAGGGCTACGCCGCCAACTGCGCCGCGGTGCGCGATGCCGACTTCCGCGAGGTGCTGGACGCCATCCGGGCACCGACGCTGATCGTCGCCGGCAGCCGTGACGCCGTGACCACCCCGGCCGACGGGCGCTTCCTGCAGGAGCGCATCCCCGGCGCCGAGTACGTCGAGTTTCCCGCCGCCCACCTGTCCAACGTGCAGATGGGCGCTACCTTTACCCAGCGCGTGCTGGCCTTTCTCAGCGCCTGAAGGAGTCGATCTTGGACGAAAGAGAACGTTACGAAGCCGGCATGCAGGTCCGCCGCGCGGTGCTGGGCGATGCCCATGTCGATCGTAGCCTGGAAAAGCTGACCCCCTTCAACGAAGAATTCCAGGAGATGATCACCCGCCACGCCTGGGGCGATATCTGGACCCGCCCGGGCCTGCCGCGGCACACCCGCAGCCTGATCACCATCGCCATGCTGATCGGTATGAATCGCGAAGGCGAACTGCGCCTGCACCTGCGCGCTGCGCGCAGCAACGGGGTGACGCGGGAGGAGATCAAGGAGTTGATCATGCAGAGCGCCATCTACTGCGGCATCCCGGCGGCCAATGCCACCTTCCACCTGGCGGAGGCGGTGTGGGATGAGTTGGGGGTGGAGTCGCTGGAAGGGTGAGTGCGCCCCTCTGTCGCCCCCTGAGTGGGGCCCGCTGGAGTGGTCTGGCGGTTTGGGGCGAACGAGGTTGGGTTGAGCGTTAGCGAAGCCCAAAGGATTACGGGTAGGGTTATAGGTGCCCTAGCTATTTATCGCGGTCTGCTTGTGGCTCTTGTTTCGCCCACCCGGGCGACTCACTTTTTTCAGTCGCAAAAAAAGTAAGCAAAAACGCTTGCCCCACGTTTCGGCCCTCCGCTTCGCTCCGGGTCCCCTCGTTCCGGTGCCGCTCCGGGGGCACGGCACGAAGGGGCCTCCTGCCCCTCGCGCCTTGCTCGGCGTCCTGCCTCGCATCCCCCTCCGCGACACCTGCACTCGGCCTCACTGACGGGGCGGGGCGCCAGCCTGAGGCTGGGGTGTTTACAAGCGGAGCCAGAGCGATTCGTAGCGTGGAAAACCGCGCAGCGTTTTCCACTGTTGGGCACCGACACCATTAGTGGACAAGGCGTTGCCGTTGTCCACGCTACGGGCTTTTTGTGGCTTCTCAGCCAACACTTTCAGGCTGGAGAATCGCCCCGTTCAGGAGGGCGAACGGCAGTGTCGTGGAGTGGGTCGAGCCGCATGGATGCGGCGAGAGGTCCAGTGGGCCAGGGACGGCCCATCTGGACCGACCCCGGAACGGCGCTGTTGTGAGCGGACCTGGAGCGAAGCGGAAGGCCGGATGGTGGGGCAAGCGTTTTTGGTTACTTTTGCCGCGACTGGCAAAAGTGACTCGCCCGGGTGGGCGAAACAAAAGGCGTCAAAGCGCTCGATAAATAGCTAAGGCAACTCAGCTCGATGTTGGGCTTCGCTAACGCTCAACCCAACCTACAAAAGCGGCCCCCAACCCAAGTAAGGGGCCTCAGGCCCCTTACTTGGCCACTACCCGCGTGATCCGATCCCCCTCGGCATCATCCTGCCCCTTGGCCTTGTTCACCGCGTAGACCACGCCCTTGGCGTCCACCACCGCGTAGTTGGGGTAGGTACCCAGCTCCAGGTTGGCCTTGATGGTGCCGTCCGGGTCGACCACGGTCAGGGTGCCGGCGCCACGGTTGGTGACGTAGGCCAGGCGCTTGACCGGATCGAAGGCCACGTTCAGCGCTCCGGCGCCGGTGGTGACGTTGTGCAGGGTCTTGCCGGTCTTGGCGTCGACGATCAGCAGGTTGTCGCTGCCCTGGGCGGTGATGAACAGGCGATCGGACTTGGCATCGTGGGCCACGCCCATGGGTGTCTTGGCGCCTTGGATCGGGAAGACCTTCTCGACGGTCTCGGTCTTGGCGTCGATCACCGCGGCTTCGTTGGTCTTCAGGCTGACGGCGTAGAGCTTGTGCACCGCTGGGTCCAGGTGCATGCCGACCACGGCGAACCGCTCGCCGCGCACGCCCGACTCGATGGTGATGCGCTTACGCAAGGCCGGCGCCTTGGCGTCGAAGCTGATGATATCCGGCGTGATGGCCGCCGAGGCGAAGGCGCGGTCGAGTTTCTCGTCGATCACCACGGTGTGGGCATGGGAGACGATGCTGGGTTCGAATTGCTTGACCAGGCCCAGGTCGCTCTGGCGATAGACCGCCACGGTGTTCTGCCGGGTGTTGGTGGTCCAGACGTTACCGTTGCGGTCGTCCACGGCCACACCGTAGACGGCGTAGACACCGGCGTCCTCGCCCTGGGCGGCGGCCGGGGTGATCTGGCGCTCGATGGACAGGTCCTTGGGGTCGAGCTTGAGCAGTTGCGAGACCTTGACCGGCGGGCGGCCCACGGCCGAGGTGACGAAGAGGGCGCCGGACTTGCCGCTGATGTCCACCTGATACAGCCCGGGGACTAGCTTGACGGAGGTGAGGCTGTAGCCGTCGACGCCACTCAGGGGAACCACCGGCGAGACCTTGAGCGGAAAGACAGCGGCGCCCGAGGGCTGGGCGGTGCTGATGACGATGGGGTGCTGGCCGGGGGCGGCGTCTTCGGGAATGCGGACGGTCGCCTTGAAGTTGCCTTGGGCGTCGGCCACGTAGGCGGCATCGGGGTTGAGCGCCACGCCACCGCGAGACAGGGTTATCTGCTGACCAGGGGTGAAGCCGCGGCCGTCCAGCGCGACCTCGCTGCCGGCCAGGATGGCGGTGCCGGTGACGGGGCTGGCCTTGATCTCGCCGCGGTAGTCCGGATCGGGGGCTTCGAAGCTGGAGCGCGCCTGGGCGGCTTGCCCACCCAGCGCCAGCAGGGCGGCCAACAAGGTAACGGAAAAGACGCGCCGGCCCTTGGCCGAAGACGCTGGAGCGATGTTCATCAGGGATTCCTTGTAGCGGCGATCAAGATACCCGCGCCAGAGCGCCGGGCGGCAGAGGCCCTCCTGGGCTAGACTATGTTAAGGCGAAAGCGAAATACTTGCATTTAGATTTGCAGGTTTTACGCGTGCTCTGCATCCGGGGTATCGAGCGGGCGCTGCATCAGGCAGGCGCCGGCACCATAACCGGCCAGCTTGTCCTTGAGCGCGGCGTCGGCGGGAACCGGGTGATAGTGGTGGCGCTGCCAGTAGCCGATGGCCCCGGACAGCGACACCAGACGGCCCTGGCGCAGGCGGGCACGCCGGGCCTGGCCCTTGGCGTGGCGATAGAGGCGACCGGCCACGCCCTGGCCCTGGGCCTCGGGATGCACCGCGCAGTCGTGCAGGAACCAGGTGGAAGCCTCGCTAGGCAGCTGCTCCAGGCGGGCCCCCAGCACCGGCGGCAGGCCGTCGTCCCAGGGATAGGCAATCAGATAGCCGCGCAGGCGATCCTCGGCATCGGTCGCCGCCCAGCAGTGCTCCGGGGCGAGCTCCAGGCGGTTGACGTAGAAGGCGCGGTCTTCGAGCAGGTCGGCGGGGTAGGTGGCCGCCTGGATATCGAGAACGGCAGGGATATCGGCAGGGCGCAGCGGGCGTATCGAGGGCATGACGACGAGGCGAAAAGGTCCGGCCGGGCAGTATGGTCACTGCCCGGCCGGGAGGCAAATGCCTCGGAGCCGTGGGTGGTGAGTCCCCTCGGCAAGCCTGCGCCCTGGTCGTGGGGGACTGGATTCCGCCGGCGACCTTGGCGTGCCTGGCGACGCCTCTGGCTTCAAGCCTTGGCGATCAGTCGCGAATTGCGCTCGTTGCGGAATTGCAGGTCCTCGATCCGCTGGGTCGCGGTCTCGGCTTCCTGGCGGGCGGCGAGGATGAGGTCATGGTGCGGAGACTTGGCACAGACCGGATCGGCATTGCGCGCATCGCCGGTGAGCATGAAGGCCTGGCACCGGCAGCCACCGTAGTCCTTTTCCTTCTCGTCGCAGGAGCGGCAGGGCTCGGGCATCCAGTCGTAGCCGCGGTAGACGTTGAAGCCGAAGGAGTCGTACCAGATATGCCTGAGGTCATTCTCCTTCACGTTCGGGAAGGCGATGGGCATCTGCCGGGCGCCGTGGCAGGGCAGGGCGGTGCCGTCCGGCGTAATGGTCAGGAACAGCTTGCCCCAGCCATCCATGCAGGCCTTGGGGCGCTCTTCGTAGTAGTCCGGGGTGACGAAGATCAGCTTGCAGGGATGGTTCTCGGCCTTGAGGCGCGCGCGGTAGTCGTTGGTTATGCGTTCGGCGCGCTCCAGCTGGGCCCTGGTCGGCAGGAGACCGGCGCGATTGCGCTCGGCCCAGCCATAGAACTGGCAGGTGGCGAGTTCGACGAAGTCGGCTTCCAGCGCCAGGCAGAGGTCGATGATCTGGTCGATGCGATCGATGTTGTGCCTGTGGGTGACGAAGTTGAGCACCATCGGGTAGCCATGGGCCTTGACCGCCTTGGCCATGGCCAGCTTCTGGGCGAAGGCCTTCTTCGAGCCGGCCAGCAGGTTGTTCACCTGTTCGTCGCTGGCCTGGAAGCTGATCTGGATATGGTCCAGGCCGGCCTCCTTGAATTCAGCGATGCGCGCCTCGGTGAGGCCGATGCCGGAGGTGATGAGGTTGGTGTAGTAGCCCAGCCGGCGCGCCTCGCGGATCAGCTCGGCGAGGTCCTGGCGCACCAGGGGTTCGCCCCCGGAGAAGCCGATCTGGGCGGCGCCCATCTCCCGTGCCTCGGCCATCACCTTGAACCACTGTTCGGTGGTCAGCTCGCGGCCCTGGGTGGCAAAGTCCAGAGGGTTGGAGCAATAGGGGCACTGCAGTGGGCAGCGATAGGTGACCTCGGCCAGCAGCCACAACGGCAGGCCGACATTCGGCTTGGCTACCACCGGCGGCTGCGGGAGTTGCATGGGCACTCCAGGCAGTTGAGAAGTGCCTGCGCTCAGTGATGCTGCGTTAGAAACCTGCTCGGAATGCTCATTTACCATTTGTAAACTCCGCTTCCTCGCTGGTTTCTGCCTTGCCTGACCTTCGCTCGGCGACTTCTCAAACAAGGCTTAGCCGAGCAGGAGCCAGTGCTCTGCACGAGCGACCTCCATGAATTGTTCGACGTCCGCACCCAGTTCGGGCACGCCGGGGAAGCGTTCGTCGAGCGCGGCGATGATGGCGGCCACGTCACGCTGGCCGTCGATCAGCCCGCCGATGGCGGCGGCGCTGTCGTTGAGCTTGATCATGCCCTCGGGATAGAGCAGCACATGGGCGTCCTGCGCCGGCTCGAACTGGAAGCGGTAGCCGGGACGCCAGCGCGGCACCTGGGTGCGGTCGAAGCTCATAGGTCGATTCCTCGGTGCCAGCGGCGCTCGCTGGTGACGCTGTGATAGGGCGGGCGGTGCAGTTCGTAGGCCATGCTCATGGCGTCGAGCATGCTCCAGAGGATGTCCAGCTTGAACTGCAGGATCTCCAGCATGCGCTGCTGGGATTCCCAGGTGGTGTAGTGCTGCAGAGTGATCTGCAGGCCGTGTTCGACGTCGCGGCGGGCCTGACCCAGGCGGGTACGGAAGTACTCGTAGCCGGCCGGATCGATCCAGGGGTAGTGGGTCGGCCAGGCGTCCAGCCGCGACTGGTGGATCTGCGGCGCGAACAGCTCGGTCAGGGAGCTGCTGGCGGCTTCCTGCCAGGAGGCGCGACGGGCGAAGTTGACGTAGGCATCCACCGCGAAGCGTACCCCGGGCAGCACCAGTTCCTGGGAGAGCACCTGCTCGCGATCCAGGCCGGTGGCCTCGGCCAGGCGCAGCCAGGCCTCGATGCCGCCTTCGCTGCCGGGCTCGCCGTCGTGGTCGAGGATGCGCTGCACCCACTCCCGGCGGATCTCGCGGTCCGGGCAGTTGGCCAGGATGGCGGCGTCCTTGAGCGGTATGTTGACCTGGTAGTAGAAGCGATTGGCTACCCAGCCCTGGATCTGCTCGCGACTGGCGCGACCCTGGTACATGGCCACGTGATAGGGGTGGTGGATATGGTAGAGGTCGCCCTTGGCGCGCAGGGCGGCTTCGAATTCGGCGGGCGTGAGGGCGTTGGGCATGGCGTTCACAACTCGATGGACATCCCGTCCCAGGCGACTTCCACGCCCTGGCGCGCGACGATGGCGCGCTCGGGGGAGTCTTCGTCCAGGATCGGATTGGTGTTGTTGATGTGGATCAGCACCTTGCGCTGGCGCTCGAAGCCGGCCAGCACCTCCAGCATGCCGCCGGGACCGCTCTGCGGCAGGTGGCCCATCTCGGTGCCGGTACGGGTGCCCACGCCGCGACGCTGCATCTCGTCGTCGGTCCAGAGGGTGCCGTCCACCAGCAGGCAATCGGCCTGGCCCATCAGCTCCAGCAGGGCCGCGTCCGGCTGACCGAGGCCCGGGGCATAGAACAGTTTGCCGCCGGTGTGTCTGTCATGGACCAGCAGCCCCAGGTTGTCGCCCGGGTGCGGATCGTGGCGATGGGGCGAATACGGCGGCGCGGCGCTGCGCAGCGGGAAGGGCGTGAATTCCAGGTTCGGGCAGGCCGGGATGGTGAAGCTGCCGCTCAGGGCGATGGGCTGCCAGCTGAGCCCGCCGTTCCAGTGCTGGAGCATGTTGAACAGCGGAAAGCCGGTGGTGAGGTCCTGGTGGACCATGTCGGTGCACCACACCTCATGGGGGCAGCCCTCGCGCAGGCTGAGCAGCCCGGTGGTATGGTCGATCTGGCTGTCCAGCAGGACGATGGCGCGGATACCGGTGTCGCGCAGCGCCCGCGCCGGCTGCAACGGGGCGAAGCTGGCGAGCTGGGCGCGGATGTCGGGCGAGGCGTTGCACAGGATCCAGTTCACCCCGTCGTCGGACAGGGCGATGGAAGACTGGGTGCGGGCCTGGGCCCTGAGGGTGCCCTTGCGGAAGCCGTCGCAATTGGGGCAATTGCAGTTCCACTGGGGAAAGCCGCCGCCGGCGGCGGAGCCGAGAATCTGGATATGCATGGGAAAGGTCGAACCTGAAAAAAGTACGCCCCGGCGGACCGGGGCGTGGGGCGCATCAACGGTTGGCGAAGTACATGGTGACTTCGAAGCCGATGCGCAGGTCAGTGTAGGCAGGCTTGGTCCACATGGGAGGTCTCCTCTTTGACTGCGAAAGCCGGATGGATCCGGTCGCTGAGTTTAACAAATGTTACCTAGCTAAGGGTTTTTGCCGCGACGAATCGCCGGCGGTCCGGCGGACATAACTGTCTTACCGATCCTGCAACAGATTGACCGCCAGCAGCGGCCCACGCTCCCGGGAAAGTGTTGAAAGCTATGACATCCAGCCAGATGGCGTGGCGGCATTGGCCAGGACGAAGCGCGGCGCCTCGGCGGCGGTGAGCTGCTGCCAGGCCTGCTGCAGGGCCTTGTCGTCCAGGGCGGCCAGGGCTGCTTGCAAGGGCGCGAGATCCAGCGCACCGCTGCGCTGGAAGCCCCACCAGAGGCGCTCGGCCAGAGCGGCGCGTTGAGTGGTGGCGGGGCTGAAGTCGCGTACCAGCTGGCGGATGTCTTGCGCCAGCGTCGCGGACTCGGCCTGTATGGCGGCCAGGCTGTCAGCCAAACCGCTCTCGATTTCCGCCAGGATCTCCGCCGCCCGAGCATGGGGCGACTGGACACCGATCAAGAGGCCGCTCTGATCGCCCAGCTGGCGATAGGCGGAAAACACCGCATAGCCCAGTTGCCGCTCGCTACGCAGGCGCTGGAACAGCGGTCCCTGCAGGCGCGCCGCCAGCAGCCGCCAGGCGGCTTCGGTGGTGGGGCGCGCATCGGGTTGCGGACAGAACAGCAGCAACGCTTGCTGGGCGTCGGCGCTGGGTTCGGGGTGCCAGTGGCGACCGGTGAAGCTGTGCGACTCGCCCAGCGGCCCTGCCTGGGGCCGAGGCGGCGGGGTGACGGCGGCCAGGGATGCCTGCGTCGCCTTGGGCAGGCCGCAGGCCAGGGCTTGCCAGCGCGGTCCGCCTTCACTGACGGTTAAAGCCATGCCGTTCGGCAGTCGCTCGGGCAGGACCTTGAGCAACTGGCGGATCAGCATGGGTTCGGGTGGTACCACCGATGCCGGTCCGATGTTATCCAGCTCTGCCACCAGCCTGTCGAGCACCTGCTCCAGCACCGCCGGCAGCGCCGCGGCCCAGCCCTGCAGCCGCAATTCCCAGGGTGCCCCAGGTGGACTCCAACGTAGGCTCACGCCCGCCTCGGCGGCCAGCCGCGGTAACGCGCCCAGCACCTGGGCGTCAGGCGCGACCGGTACCGGCCCCGGCCCCGGCCACCGCCAGCCCAGGAACAGCAGGCCTTCGCGCTGCTGGGGCGCGAGGGCGGGGCTGATTGGCCAGGGTTGCGTAGCCAGAGTACCTGGAGTGCCTGGGTCAGCGAGCAGCGGATTGGGCGGGGGCAGGGCAAAGGTGGTGGCCACGGGGGCCGGCACGCTCGGTGGATTGGCCAAGCCAGCGGCGAAGCCAGTGAGCCGTTCCGGCAGCAGCTGGGCGAGTAGCCGTGGCCAGGCCGCCTGGGCGGCAGCCGAGAGGACCGGTTGTGGCCAGGTGTTTCCCTGCCGATCCAGCCAGAGGCGTTCGCCCAGGCGCCGCACCCGCGCCAGGGCGGGCAGGGTGGCCCATTGGCGTTGGACGCGTTCGGCATGGCCCTGCTGCAAGGCAGCCAGGGGCGTCTGGCGCAGGGCAGCCAGCCAGGTGAACAGGGCGCCGGTCAGATCGTTGGGGCTGGCCTGGGCCCCGGGCGAGAGATCCAGCCGGAACAGGCCCTGGCGTGCCTGGCGATAGGGCCAGGCGAGGCTCAGGCGTTCGGCCAAGCCCGCCTGGCGCAGGGTCACGGGCAGACCGCCGGGATGGTCGCCCAGCAGCAGGGCTTCCAGCAGCTCCACCGCTTCCCAGCTGCCAGGCGGCAGGTCGTCGAGGGCGAATTGCAGGGCCAGCATTGGCGGCGAGGCGCTGCTGGTCTGCCAGTGTTCGCCTGTGGCCGGGAGTGATCGAGGCATTGCGTTGCTGGGTGCAGGACCGGAGGGCAGCAGGGCACCGTGCTCGCGGGCAAGCTCTGCCAGTTCGGCCAGCGATTGCGGCCCGGCCAGCACCAGCAGGGCGTTCTCCGCGCAGTACTGCTGGCGCTGGAAGTCGCGCAGCGCCCTCTGGAAGGCAGGGCTTTGCAGCGGCAGGCTGTATCGGTTGCCGGCATGGAAGCCGGCGGCTGGATGGTCCGTGGGCAATCCGGCTGCCAGGGCCAGGTCGCGGCGGGTATCGGCGCTGCGCGACCAGGCGATGAATTCGGCGTGCAACACCTCGCGCTCGCGGCGCTGGGCGTCCGCTGCCAGCAGCGGTGCGGCGAGCATGTCCAGCAGGCGAGCGAGGCCGGCGGCCAGGTGTTCGGGCGCCAGGGCGAAGAAGAAGTCGGTGGTGGTCTCGCGGGTGCTGGCGTTGAGTTCGCCGCCTAGACGCTGCACCAGCGGCATCAGGCCGTCCGCCGCCGGATAGCGGCGGCTGCCGAGAAAGAACAGGTGTTCGAGAAAGTGCGCCAGCCCCGGATAGGCCCGCGGCGCCTGGTGACTGCCGGCGCCGATGCGCACCAGGGCAGCGGCCTGGGGCAGCTCGGGATCGTGCAGCAGGGCGACGGCCAGGCCGTTGGCCAGGCGCAGGCGGCGGTGGTGGGGCGGGGAGCTGGGCATGGGGGTAGCTTAACCGAGTCGGGTGGACGGGATGGAGCGGGGTTTGCCCTCACCCCAGCCCTCTCCCAGGGGGAGAGGGAGCGTTCGAGGCACGGTCTTGACCCGGTAGCGTGGAGAACAGCGCAGCCTTTTCCGCCGAGCCTTAGGTGCCAGGGGGCTCTTTTCATAGAAAGAAAAACCCAGGCGAAAAAAATCCCGGCCAGGCCGGGATTTCGGGGTGGGGCGAGGGGGGTTCCAACAGGATGTCAAAGTGCTCGAAGCATCCTCGCCCCGGACCCTCTCCCGGAGGAGAGGGGAGTTCGGGCGCGAGCGCCCTTACTTCTTCTCGGGCAGGGCGAAGGCCATCACATAGTCACCCTGCTTGGTACCCAGCGAGCCATGGCCGCCAGCGTAGACCAGCACATACTGGCGACCGTCCTTGCCGGTGTAGGTCATGGGGGTGGTCTGGCCACCGGCCGGCAGGCGGCCTTTCCACAGTTCCTTGCCGTTCTTCACGTCATAGGCGCGCAGGTATTGGTCCAGGGTGCCGCTCAGGAAGGCCACGCCACCGGCGGTGGTGACGGTGCCGCCCAGGCTGGGCACGCCCATGGGCAGGGGCAGCGGAACCGGCGAGTTGTCGCGCACGGTGCCGTTCTTGTGCTTGTAGACCAGCTTGCCGGTGGTCAGGTCGAGACCGGCCACATAGCCCCAGGCAGGTGCCTGGCAGGGCAGGCCCAGGGGCGACAGGAAGGCCGACAGGATCACGCCGTAGGGCGCGCCCTTGTTGGGCTGGATGCCTTCGGTCTCGCTCTTGCGCGCCGGCTGATTGGCGATCTCTTCACGGGGGACCAGCTTGGAGGTGAAGGCCATGTAGCTGGGGTTGAGGAAGGCGATCTGGCGCACCGGATCGACCGAGATACCGCCCCAGTCGAACACGCCGAAGTTACCCGGATAGACGATCGAGCCCTGGGTGGACGGCGGGGTGTAGATGCCCTCGTAGCGGTGCTCGCGGAAGGCGATGCGGCACAGCGCCTGGTCGAAGGGCGTACCGCCCCACATGTCGCTTTCCTTGAGGGTCGGCGCGGCCAGGTTGATCGAGGAGACCGGCTGGGTCGGCGAGGTGCGATCGCCTTCCACCGCGCCTTGGGGCACCGGGGTTTCGGTGATCGGGTAGATGGGTTGACCATTGGTGCGGTCCAGCACATAGATGCTGCCCTGCTTGGTCGAGGCCATCAGTGCGGGTTTCACGCCGCCTGCGGTCTTGATGTCCACCAGGGTCGGCTGACCGCCCACGTCCATGTCCCAGAGGTCATGGTGGGTGAACTGATAGTTCCAGCGCACCTTGCCGGTGGCGATGTCGAGGGCGACCACGCCGGCGCTGTACTTCTCGGACGCCGGGGTACGGTTGCCGCCCCACTGGTCGGGCATCTGGTTGCCCATGGGCAGATAGACCATGCCGACCTTCTCGTCGACCGCCATCATCGACCACATGTTGGGCGAGTTGCGGGTATAGATGCCGTCAGCGGCGATGGGCGCGGTGGCGTCCGGGTTGCCGCTGTCCCAGTTCCACACCAGCTTGCCGGTGTGCACGTCGTAGGCGCGGATCACGCCGGACGGCTCGTCGGTGGAGACGTTGTCGGTGACGTGGCCACCGATGATCACCAGGTTGCGGGTCACCGCCGGCGGCGAGGTGGAGTAGTAGCCGCCGGGCGTGAAGCTGCCCATGTTGGCGGTCAGATCGACCTGGCCGTTATCGCCGAAGTCGCTGCACACCTTGCCGGTGTCGGCGTTGATGGCGATCAGGCGGGTGTCGGCGGTGGGCAGGAACAGGCGCCGCGGGCAACTGCTGGCGGCCGGGGTGCTCTGCTCATCGACCGGGACGGCACTGCCGGTGGCCGGGCTCTGGCCCGCGGTGGTGGTGCCGGCGTAGGTGGCGTCGTCGTGGTAGGCCACGCCGCGGCAGGTCATGTGCGCCCAGCCCTTGAAGCTGTCGGCGTGCTGGGTGCTCAGCTTGGGATCGAAGCGCCAGATTTCCTTGCCGCTGTCGGGGTCCACGGCGATCACCTGGCTGTGCGGCGTGCAGACATAGAGCATGCCGTTGACCTTGAGCGGGGTGTTTTCCGCGGTGGTCTCCTGGGGATCGTTCGGGCCGGGGATGTCGCCGGTACGGAAGGTCCAGACGGGCTCCAGATTCTTCACGTTGTTGACGTCGATCTGCTTGAGCGGCGAGTAGCGATCACCGAAGGCGGTGCGGCCATAGGACGGCCAGTCGCCATCGGCGGCGGTCGGGGCGGCGCTTTCGGTGCCGGCGGTGTCGCGGCCCAGGTCACCGTCCAGACGGTTGTAGTTGACGAACTGGGCGACCAGGGCGACGACCGCCGCGATCACCAGCGAGCCGACCAGTGGCAGGCCGCCGCTACGGCTGTCCAGCGGACGGCGGAACACCGGGATCAGCAGGACCAGGCCAAGGACGAACCAGAGCGCCAGGCGCGGTACCAGTTGCCACCAGTCGAACTGGACTTCCAGTACGGCCCAGGCGGTGGAGACCACCAGGAAGAAGGCATAGACCCAGACCCCGCTGGCCCGCCGGATGCACAGCAGGTAACCGCTCAAGGCGAGCAGCACGCCGCCGCCGAGGTAGTACAGGGAGCCCCCGAGGGTGGCCAGTTTGATGCCCAGCCCCAAGAGGCCCAGGCCCAGGAGCATGAACAGGATGCCGAGTAACCTGGCAGGCAGGCCTCCCGGTCTCGCGTTGGAAGTGACAGTCATGGCAGCGCTCGCAATGCAATCGTGAAAAGAGACTTCGACTCGATCGACGACATCGCAAATCGGAACCGCATGCGGATCTGTCGTCTGCTACGTCTGAACCTGTTGTCTGTCTTATTGTTCCACCCCTTCGCCGGCTTCCTTGGCAGGAGGCTAGAGCGGTCGCGCTGAGGCGAAGCGAGGGATGGATCGGGGGCGTCGTCTGAATCGGGCGGGTAGATAGTAAGCTAAGCATTGATTGATGTCACTTCGCGATGACGGAAGGAAGGGACCCGTGGCGCGCCGTGCCTGCTACCATCGCGAGCCGTTTCCGCGATGCATTCTGCCATGTCCGACGTGCTTGCCCTGGTCCAGGCGACCTTCGACGTCACCGCCCCGGTCTTCGCCCTGGTGCTGCTCGGCTGTGTGCTCAAGCGGCTGAACTGGATCGATACCGCCTTCATCAATACCTCGTCCGCCCTGGTGTTTCGCGCCACCATGCCGACCCTGCTGTTTCTCGGCATCCTCAAGGCCGACCTCGGCGAAGCCCTGCAACCGCTGCTGCTGGGCTACTTCGCCCTGGCCACGGTGGTGAGCTTTCTCGCTGCCTGGGGCTGGGCGATCTGGCGCTGCCCTCATGCCGATCGCGGGGTCTACGTGCAAGGCGCCTTCCGCGGCAACTGCGGTATCGTCGGCCTGGCCCTCGCGGCCACCCAGTACGGCGACTACGGTCTGTCGGTGGGCGGGATCATGGCCGGCATGGTCATCCTCTTCTACAACGTGCTCTCGACCATCGTGCTGGCGCTCTACAGTCCGCAGCTGGAGGCCAACTGGCGCACCCTGCTGCGCAGCATCCTCGGCAACCCGCTGATCATCGGCATCCTGGTGGCGATTCCCTTCGCCTATTTCCAGTGGCAGCTGCCACGCTGGTTGGACACCTCGGCGCGCTATTTCGCCGGGCTCACCCTGCCGCTGGCGCTGATGTGCATCGGCGCCACCCTGTCGCTGGCCTCGCTGCGCGAAAGCAGTGGCCTGGCGGTGGGTGCCAGCTTGTGGAAGATCGTCTGGATTCCGCTGCTGGGCGTGCTGGGCGCCCTGGCGCTGGGCATCCAGGGGCCGGCGCTGGGCATCCTCTTCCTCTACCTGGGCTGCCCGACGGCCGCCTCGAGTTTCGTCATGGCCCGCGCCGCCGGTAGCAATGCCCAGCTGGCGGCCACCATCGTGGTGATCAGTACCCTGGGCGGGATGCTGACCACCAATCTGGGCCTGCTGCTACTGAAAGGATTCAGCCTGCTGTAGGGCGTGCTGGCCGGGCATCGGCGTTGTGAGAGCGTTTATCGGCTGGTGCCAGCTAACAGTCAGATTTTACCGTAATAGTGCGTTCTCGACCGTCCCAGGTCGGTTTGCCCTCCAGATAATTATCGCAATCAGCATGTGCGAGGAGCGCGGCTGCCCTTCCCTAAGCCTTTCGCGTGGTATCCATGAAACGCTCGCTCCAATTCAGCCACAAGATCCTGCTGGCGGCTGCCCTCGTGGTGACCATCGCCCTGGCCGGTTTCGCCAGTTTCAACGCCTATCTGCAGCGCCAGGCCATCACTCAAAGTCTCGAAGCCTCCCTGGGCGAGATCGGCCGCATCACCGCCGGCAACATCGCCTACTGGCTGGATGCGCGGGTCAAGCTGATCGACAGCCAGGCCCAGGCGCTCAGCCGCGACAGCAGCCCGGCCAATGTCGCAGGCCTGCTCGAACAGAAGCTCTACACGAGCAACTTCGATTCCACCTACCTGGGTGAGGTCGACGGCACCTTTACCGACCGCCCCCATACCCCCATGGAGGCCGGCTACGACGCTCGCCAGCGCGACTGGTACAAGGCCGCGGTCAGCGCCGGTGGCCCCATCCTCACCGAGCCCTATCTCACCGCACCGCCGCAGAGCTTCCTGTGCATCACCATCGCCGCGCCGGTCCTGCAGAACGGCAAGCTGATCGGCGTGGTAGCCGGTGACCTGGTGATGGACAGCCTGATGAAGATGATCACCTCGCTGGACGCCGGTGGCCTGGGCGAGGCCTTCCTGGTGGACGGCGACGGCAAGATCCTGGTCAGCAGCCACGCCGACCAGGTGCTGAAATCCCTCAAGGACGTCTTCCCCGAGCAGACCCCGAGCCTGGCCCCGGGCTTCCACCACGTCCTGCAGGGCGGCAGCGAGCGGCTGGTGAGCTTTACCCCGGTCGCGGGCCTGCCCTCGGTCAAGTGGTACCTGGCGCTGTCCATCGACCAGGCCAAGGCCTATGCCCCGGTGACCCAGGCGCGCAACCTGGCCATCGTCGCCACCCTGGTGGCGGTGGTCGCCATCATCCTGCTGCTGGGCCTGCTGATTCGCGTTCTGCTGCGCCCGTTGCACGACCTGACCCGCGCCATGGACGACATCGCCGAAGGCGAGGGTGACCTGACCCGCCGGCTGCCGGTGCAATCCCGCGATGAGTTCGGCGCCCTGGCCGAGGCCTTCAACAAGTTCGTGGCGCGGATCCATACCTCGATCCGCGATGTGGCCCAGACCACCGGCGAGCTGAATCAGAGTACCCGCCGGGTGCTGGAGGCCTCGCAGTCGTCCATGCAACAGTCCGATATCCAGGCCCAGCGCACCACCAGCGTGGCCGCGGCGATCAACGAGCTGGGCGCCGCCGCCCAGGAGATCGCCCGTAACGCCGCCCACGCCTCGGGCGAGGCCAGCACGGCCCGCGCCCAGGGCGAGGAGGGTCGCGAGGTACTCGACGAAGCCCTGCACGCCATGCAGGCGCTGTCGGCCAAGATCGGCACCAGTTGCGAACACATCGAAGCCCTCAACGGCAAGACCGCCAACATCGGCCAGATCCTCGAAGTCATCCGCGGCATCTCCGAGCAGACCAACCTGCTGGCGCTCAACGCCGCCATCGAGGCGGCGCGGGCTGGTGAAGCCGGGCGTGGCTTCGCCGTGGTGGCCGACGAGGTGCGCTCCCTGGCCAGCCGCACCCAGAGCTCGGCGCAGCAGATCCAGCAGATGATCGAAGAGCTGCAGACCGGCTCGCGCGACGCCGTGGCGCTGATGCAGGAAAGCCAGCGGCAGAGCGCCCACAGCATGCAGGTGGCCAAGAGCGCCGGCGAGCGCCTGGGCAGCGTGACCGAGCGCATCGGCGAGATCGACGGTCAGAATCAGTCGGTGGCCACCGCGACCGAGGAACAGACCTCGGTGGTGGAGACCCTGAACATGGACATCAGCGAGATCAACCTGCTGAACCAGCAGGGCGTCGACAACCTTCAGGCCACTCTGGCGGCCTGCACCGCCCTGGAAGCCGAGGCCGGTCGCCTGCAGCGACTGGTGGGCGGCTTCCGGATCTAGAGGGGAAGGTAAAAAGGTATCGCCGCTACGCTCAAGTAGTCTGATTGATACCCGATAACGAGGGCGATAGGCCATGCCTCGCACACGGCATGGCTCCCCCTCGCTACGGACGCAGACCTGTATGAAGCGACACCTGAAATTCAGCCACAAGATCCTCCTGGTCGCGGCGCTGATCATCACCACCGCGCTGGCCGCTTCCGCCGGTTTCAATGCCTATCTGCAACGACAGGCCATCGACCAGAGCCTGAGTGCCAACCTCGCGGAAACCGGCCGGGTCACCGCCGGCAACATCGCCTATTGGCTGGATGCCCGGGTCAAGCTCATCGAAGGCGAGGCCCAGACCCTGGCACGCGACCGCTCGCCCGAGGGGCTGGTGGGCCTGCTGGATCAGAAGATCTATACCGGCAACTTCGATTCCACCTACCTGGGCGAAGTCGACGGCACCTACACCACCCGACCGCTGCGCACCCTGCCGGCCGGCTACGATCCGCGCAAGCGGCCCTGGTACGCGGCCGCCACCGCCGCCGGCACCACGGTGCTGACCCCGCCCTATATCTTCGCCTCTTCCGGCCAACTGGGCGTGACCATCGCCACCCCGCTGCAGCGCGACGGCCAGCTGGCCGGTGTGGTGGCCGGCGACCTCAACCTCTCGGCGCTGGTGGAGATCATCACCTCGCTCAACGTCGGCGGCCTCGGCGAAGCCTTCCTGGTCGACGGCGACGGCAAGATTCTGGTCAGCAGCCATCCCGAGCAGGTGCTCAAGACCCTCAAGGACGTCTTCCCCGAGCAGACGCCGTCCCTGCAGTCGGGCCTGCATGCCGTCACCCAGAATGGCAGCGACCGCCTGGTGAGCTTCACCCCGGTCAATGGCCTGCCCTCGGTCAAGTGGTACCTAGGCCTGTCCATCGACCAGGCCAAGGCCTATGCCCCGGTGACCCAGGCGCGCAACCTGGCCATCGTCGCCACCCTGGTGGCGGTGGTCGCCATCATCCTGCTGCTGGGCCTGCTGATTCGCGTGCTCTTGCGCCCGCTGCACGACCTGACCCGCGCCATGGCGGACATCGCCGAAGGCGAGGGCGATCTGACCCGTCGCCTGCCAGTACAGGCTCGCGACGAATTCGGCGCCCTGGCCGAGGCCTTCAACAAGTTCGTGGCGCGGATCCATACCTCGATCCGCGATGTGGCCCAGACCACTGGCGAGCTGAATCAGAGTACCCGCCGGGTGCTGGAGGCCTCGCAGTCGTCCATGCAACAGTCCGATATCCAGGCCCAGCGCACCACCAGCGTGGCCGCGGCGATCAACGAGTTGGGCGCCGCCGCCCAGGAGATCGCCCGCAACGCCGCCCACGCCTCGGGCGAGGCCAGCACGGCCCGCGCCCAGGGCGAGGAGGGTCGCGAGGTGCTCGACGAAGCCCTGCACGCCATGCAGGCGCTGTCGAGCAAGATCGGCACCAGTTGCGAACACATCGAAGCCCTCAACGGCAAGACCGCCAACATCGGCCAGATCCTCGAAGTCATCCGCGGCATCTCCGAGCAGACCAACCTGCTGGCGCTCAATGCCGCCATCGAGGCGGCGCGGGCCGGTGAGGCCGGGCGTGGCTTCGCCGTGGTGGCCGACGAGGTGCGCTCCCTGGCCAGCCGTACCCAGAGCTCGGCGCAGCAGATCCAGCAGATGATCGAAGAGCTGCAGACCGGCTCGCGCGACGCCGTGGCCCTGATGCAGGAAAGCCAGCGGCAGAGCGCCCACAGCATGCAGGTGGCCAAGAGCGCCGGCGAGCGGCTGGGCAGCGTGACCGAGCGCATCGGCGAGATCGACGGCCAGAATCAGTCCGTCGCAACGGCGACCGAGGAACAGACCTCGGTGGTGGAGACCCTGAACATGGACATCAGCGAGATCAACCTGCTGAACCAGCAGGGCGTCGACAACCTTCAGGCGACCCTGACGGCCTGCACCGCGCTGGAAGCCGAGGCCGGTCGCCTGCAGCGGCTGGTGGGCGGCTTCCGCATCTAGCCCTCGCGGCAACCCTCGAAAGGGAGAGCTGACCTCAGGTTGGCTCTCCCTTTTTGTTGTCCAGCAGGTCAGCAACGCGCGCGTGAACGCCGTGGTCCGCCTGCCATTCGTCAGAAAAAGTAAAACTAATTAGCGCGCGAACTCGCTCTGGTCTGCTGTTTTTAGCGCCTTCGCCGCTGGGGTCCCGCCAGGCCGGCGATCTATGGCATCAAGAAAGTCTTTTTTCCCGCCGATGGGCTAAGCGTTACCGCCAGGTCTGCTAGCGGCCCGCGTCCAGCACGGCGCCGGCCCGGCCTGGCACCGCCTAACCTACGGCGTGGCACCCTTTGCCACCAGGGGCTTCATGTTCAGCAGGCTGTGCAAATCCTCTCGCGTACGCTGGAGTCTCGGCGTCTTTCTGTTCGGCGTCCTGCTGACCAGCCTGACCATGCGCCATCTGACCGAGCGCAACGAGCGACAGGTACAGACGGCCCTCAACGCGGCGGCGACCGACGTGCGCGAGCAGATCGCCGAGCGGCTGCGGGTTTATGAGTACAGCCTGAGCGGCATGCGTGACGTCATCGTGGTGGCCGGCGCGGGGCTGTCGCGGGAACTGCTGGAGCACTACGGTCGTACCCACGACCTGAACCAGGAGTTTCGCGGGGCCCGTGGCATAGGCTTCATCCGCCGGGTTCCCGTCGACGACGAAGAGCGCTTCGTCCACGAAGCGCGCGCCGATGGCTGGCCGGATTTCGCCATTCGCAGTTTCGCGCCCCATGGCGGCGACAGATTCGTCGTCCAGTACGTCGAGCCGGTGGCGCTCAACCAGCGTGCCGTCGGCATGGATGCGGCGTCTGAGCCGGTACGCCGCGAGACGGCGGTGCTGGCCATGCAGCGGGGTAGCATGCACCTGTCGGGGCCTGTGGAGTTACAGGCCTATCAACCGCCCGAGCGCGGCTTGCTGCTGATGCTGCCCATCTACCGTGACGGCCTGCTGCCCAAGGACTCGGCGCGCCGCGAGGCCGCTACCCTCGGCTGGTCCTATGTGCCCCTGAGCATCGAGGAACTGTTCGGCAGCCTGCGCCTGGATATCCCAGGTCTGCTGATCCGCCTGACCGACGTGACCGAGCCGGCGCGGCCCACGCTGTTCTATACCCGCGGCGATACCCGGGAGCCGGTCGCCGAGGGACTCTCGGAAGTGAGCGCCACCCGTGATGTCTATGGGCGGCGCTGGCAGATGGCGTTTACCGCTACCCCGGCCTTCATCGCCGGCCTCAACCTGGTCTCGATACCTCTGGTGCATCTGGTCGGCAAGCTGGTCAGCCTGCTGGCCGCCGGCCTGACCTTCGCGCTGTTCACCACCCGCCAGCGGCGCCGCCAGTACCAGCAGGATCAGGCCAACCTCACCGCGGTGGTGGAAAGCTCCTCCGACGGCATCATCAGCAAGGACCTCCAGGGCGTGGTGCTGAGCTGGAACCACGCCGCGGAAGAGCTGTTCGGCTACCGTGCCAGCGAAGCCGTGGGCCAGCGCCTGCTCGACCTGGTGGTGCCCACGGAGCTTGAGCACGAGGAGTGGTCGGTGCTCGCGCGCATCGGCCGCGGCGAGCCGGTGCCGCACTTCGAGACCCGTCGTCAGCACCGCGACGGTCACCTGATCGACGTCCTCGTCAGCGTCTCGCCCATGCGCGGTCGTGACGGCCGGGTGGTCGGCGCTTCCAAGACGGTGCGCGACATCTCGCTGCAAAAGGCCGCCCAGGCTGAGATCCTGGCCCTCAATGCCCGACTGGAAGAGCAAGTGGCCCAGCGCACCGCCGAACTCAGCCAGACCAATCGCCTGCTCGGCGACGTGCTGCGCGCGGCCTCCGAGGTGGGCATCATCGCCACCGACCGCGCCGGTCGCATCACCCTGTTCAACGAAGGCGCCGAGCGGCTGCTCGGCTATCGCGCCGCCGAGGTGGTGGGACTCTGGCAGGCCAGCGACTTCCATCTGCCGGACGAGCTGGCGACCCGGGGTGCGGCCCTGGAAGCCGAGTACGGCCTGCCGGTCGCCGGTTTCCGGGTGCTGGTGGAGCGCTCCGAGCGCGCCGGTGCCGACGCCCGGGAGTGGACCTTTGTCCGCCGCGACGGCGAACACCGCGACGTCAGCCTGGTGGTGACCACCATGCGCGATGCCGCCGGCCAGATCAGCGGCTACCTGGGCATCGCCTCGGACGTCACCGAACGCAAGGCCGCCGAACAGGAGCTGGCCGCCAGCCTGGCCCTGACCCGGGCGATCCTGGATACCGCGGTCAGTCCCATCGTTACCGTGGACAGCCATGGCCTGGTGCGCTCCTTCAACCCGGCCGGCGAACGCATCTTCGGCTATCGCGCCGACGAGGTGGTCGGCCAACCCATCCGCCGCCTGATCCCCGGCTATCTGGCCGGCTACGAGGCGCTGTTCAGCTGTCCGCAGGAAATCCCCGACGACCAGGCCGGTCCGCAGGGGCAGGAGATGGAAGGCCGTCGCGCGGACGGCAGCGTCTTCCCCATGACCCTGAGCCTGGGGGTGATGTGGACCGACGGCGAGCGCCTGGCGGTGGCCATCATCGCCGACATCACCGAGCAGAGCCGCCAGCGCCAGGCGCTGCTGCAGGCCCGCGACCAGTTGACCATGGCCGCCGACGTCGCCCAGCTGGGCATCTGGTGCTGGCAGCCCGATACCGGCCAGGTGCAGTGTAACGAGCGGATGTTCGAGCTCTACGAATGGACCGAGGCCCAGCGCGCCAACGGCATCACCTACAACGACTGGCGCGACCGTGTGCACGCCGACGACCTGGTCAGCGCCGAAGAGCGCCTGGGCGCCGCCATGGCCGGCCGCGCGGTGTTCGATCCGGTGTTCCGGGTGCGTCGTCAGGACGGCTCGCTGCGGCACATCATCGCCGGTGCCCGCACCGAGCGCGATCCGCGCGGGCGCGTGCTGCGGGTGGTGGGCATCAACCGCGACATCACCGAACAGCTGGAACTGGAGAACCGGTTGCGCGAGGAACGCACCCGCGCCGACCTGGCCAGCCAGGCCAAATCGTCCTTCCTGGCCAACATGAGCCACGAGATCCGCACGCCGATGAATGCCGTGCTGGGCATGCTGCAGTTGCTGCAGCGCACCACGCTGAACGCTCGTCAGGACGACTACCTGACCAAGGCCCAGCAGGCGGCGCGCTCGCTGCTGGGGCTGCTCAACGACGTGCTGGACTATTCCAAGATCGAGGCGGGCAAGCTGCAGCTGGATGTGCACCCCTTCAGCCTGGAGCAGGTGCTGCGCAACCTGGGCGTGGTGCTCTCCGGCAACAGCGGCGAGAAGAACGTCGAGATCAACTATCACCTCGACGCCGGGTTGCCCACCGCCCTGATCGGCGACAGCCTGCGGCTGCAACAGATCCTCATCAACCTGGCCGGCAACGCCCTCAAGTTCACCGAGGCGGGGCAGGTACTGGTCAGCGTGCGCCAGCTGTCCCGCGTGGACGGCCAGCTGCGCCTGGAATTCTCGGTGCGGGACACCGGCATCGGCATCAGCCCGGCCCAGCAGGAGCAGCTGTTCCAGGGCTTCACCCAGGCCGAGGCTTCGATCAGCCGGCGCTTTGGCGGCACCGGGCTGGGCCTGGCCATCTGCAAGCGCCTGGTGGAGCTGATGGATGGCCAGTTGCAGGTGGAAAGCGAATTGGGAGTGGGCAGCCGCTTCTGGTTCGATGCCACCCTGGCGGTGGACAGCCAGGGCGAGGCCCAGCTGGCGCCGGTCCGTCGCCGGGTGCTGCTGGCCGACGACAACATCCTGGTCGGCGAGGTGCTGGTGGAGACCCTGGCGGCCCTTGGCTGGCAGGTGGATCTGGTCACCAGCGGCGCCGCCGCCCTGGCGCAGGTCGCCCAGGCCCAACAGCAGGTGCAGCCCTATGAGGCGGTGCTCATGGACTGGCGCATGCCCGACGGCGATGGCCTGGCCACGGCCCGGCAACTGCGCGAGCACCAGCAGGCCAATCGACCCAAGGTCATCATGCTCACCGGCTTCGGCCGCGACTTCCTCACCGAAACCCAGCAGAGCGCCGACGCTCCCTTCGATGACTACCTGACCAAGCCGGTGACCCCGGCGCAGATCGTCGAGGTGGTGGAGCGCGCCCTGGGCGCCGAGATCCCGGCTGGCGTGCACGCCGCCGCGGTGGTCGACGAAAGTCGTCGCCTGGCCGGGCTGCGCCTGCTGGTGGTGGAAGACAATGCCCTCAACCGTCAGGTGGCCGCCGAGCTGTTGCTGGCCCAGGGCGCCCAGGTGGAGCTGGCGGAGGGCGGGCTGGAAGGCGTCGAGCGGGTGCTCTCCGGCGCGCCGCTGGACGTGGTCATCATGGATATGCAGATGCCTGACATCGATGGTCTGGAAGCCACCCGGCGCATCCGCGCCGACGGTCGCTTCCGCACCCTACCGATCCTGGCAATGACCGCCAATGCCTCCCACACCGACCGCGACGCCTGCCTGGCCGCCGGCATGGACGACCATATCGGCAAGCCCATCGACCTGGAATTGCTGGTCGCCCGCCTGCAGCGCCTGACCGGGCAGGAGGTGAACGCCGCGCCCACGTCCGCGCCGGTCGCCGAGGATCGCCAGGTGGAACCCCTGAGCATCGTCCTGCGTCGCTTCGGTGGCGATGCCCGGCTGTTCGGCTCGCTGCTGGAACGCTTCGCCGAGGACTCCGCCGGTCTGCTGGAATCCCTCGCCCGGGCCTGGCATACCGCCGACAGCGAAGCCGCGATCGCCGTACTACACTCCCTCAAGGGCAGCGCCGGCACCATGGGTGCCCAGCGCCTGGCCGCGCGCGCCGCCGAGGGCGAACGCGCCGGCAAGGCCGGGGCGGGCGTGCCCACGGAGGTGGCGATGGAAGTGGCGACTCTGCGACAGCTGCTCGACGAGGCCCTGGCCGAGTTGCGCGTCGCCCTGGCTGACATCCGGCCGCCGCCGGTGCGTACCGACGCGGACACCGACCCTGACACTGACACCCAGGTCGACTGGCCCGCCCGGCTGGACGAACTCGAACAGCTGCTCAGCCAGGGCAGCCTCGACGCCCTGGACCTGGTCGCCGAGCTGCCGGTGCACTGCCGCGCCGAGGCCCAGGTGCGCTACGACCTCTTGCGCGCCCAGGTCGAGACCCTCGACTTCGCCGCGGCGCTCACCACCCTGCCGGATCTGAAGGAAGCCCTATGACACCGCCGACCGCCGAGGCCGCCGGGCGGCGCAGCAAGCCCAAGTTGCTGATCGTCGACGACCAACCGCTGAACATCCGCATCCTCCACGAACTCTTTCGCCAGGATTGCGAGACCCTGATGGCCACCAGCGGCGCCCAGGCCTTGCAGTTGGCCCTGGCCCAGCAGCCCGACCTGATCCTGCTCGACGTGATGATGCCCCAGCTCGACGGCCACGAGGTCTTGCGCCGGCTGCAGGCCGATCCGGCCACCGCCGCCATCCCGGTGATTTTCGTCACCGGCCAGGAGGGCCCGGACGAAGAGGTGACCGGTCTGGAGCTGGGCGCGGTGGACTTCATCAGCAAGCCGATCAATCCGGTCATCGTCCGCGCCCGGGTGCGCACCCAGCTGACCCTCAAGGCGCAACGTGACGCCCTGCGCAGCATCGCCCTGGTCGATGGCCTCACCGGCGTCGCCAACCGGCGTCAGTTCGACGAGGCGCTGCTTCGCGGCTGGCGCCTGAGCCAGCGAGAAGGCACGCCGTTTTCGCTGATCCTCATGGATATCGATCACTTCAAGGCCTACAACGACCACTATGGCCACCTGGCCGGCGACCAGTGCCTGCGTCAGGTCGCCCAGGCGCTGGGCCAGGGCCTGTTCCGCCCCTACGACCTGCTGGCGCGCTACGGCGGCGAGGAATTCGGCTGCCTGCTGCCGGGCACCGATCTGGAGGGGGCCAGCCAGGTCGCCGAGCGGCTGCTGCAGCAGGTCCGCGACCGACGTCTGACCCACGGCTATTCCTCGGTGACCGGCTACGTCACCCTGAGCCTGGGGGTGGCCACCGCGCTACCGCCGACCGCCGTCGATCCGGCCGCCCTGATCACCGCCGCCGATGCGCAGCTCTATGCGGCCAAGCACCAGGGCCGCGCGCAGGTCTGCGCCGCGGAACTGGCCGGCTAGGAAGGTGGATTGAAAAACGCCCGCCCGGGTAATGCCGGGTAACAGAGGTCCGGGCTTTCTTCGCTGTCCAGGCTGGGCGGCGAGGCGGCAGACTGTCAGACTGCGGGCAGGGATTCTGCCGCCGGTAATCTATGTACGCCTTCACGCAACGCCAGGCCATCTTGGCCAGCTGGATCATCGTCTTCACCGCGCTCTATCTGGTTCTCCCGCTCAAGCTCCTGCCCAGCCTGCTGGCCGGCCTGCTGGTGTACGAACTGGTCAACACCCTGGCCGGGCGCCTGCAGCGGCAAATGCCCGGCGGCGGCGCGCGCTGGCTCGCCGTGGCCCTGCTCGGCGCCCTGGTGGTGAGCCTGCTGACGCTGTTCTTCGTCTGGTTCACCAGCTTCATCATCCAGGAAGTCCAGAACCCCGGGCGGCTGCTGGACAAGTTCATGGTGCTTACCGAGCGTGCCCGCGCCCAGCTGCCACCCTCGCTGGACGCCTACCTGCCAGCCAACGCCGACAGCATGAAGCAGGAGCTGGTGGAGTGGGTGCGCGCCCATGTGGCGCAACTGCAGCTGTTCGGTCGGGATGCGGCGCGGACCTTCGTCATCGTGCTGATCGGCATGATCCTCGGCGCCATCGTCGCCCTGCAGCCCACCCCTGATCCCGAGCGCCTGCGCCCGCTGTCCGGCGCGCTGCTGGTGCGGCTCGGCCTGGTGGCCCAGGCCTTTCGCAACATCGTCTTCGCCCAGATCAAGATCTCCCTGCTCAACACCACCCTGACCGGCATCTTCCTGCTCGGGGTGCTGCCGCTGTTCGACGTCCATTTGCCGCTGGCCAAGACCCTGGTGATCCTCACCTTCATCCTCGGTCTGCTGCCGGTGATCGGCAACCTGATGTCCAACACCCTGATCTTCATCGCCGGCCTGTCGCTGTCGATCTGGGTCGCGGTGGCGGCGCTGGGCTACCTGATCGCCATCCACAAGCTGGAATACTTCCTCAACGCTCGCATCGTCGGCGGCCAGATCAGCGCCCGTTCCTGGGAGTTGCTGGTGGCCATGCTGGTGTTCGAGGCGGCCTTCGGCCTGCCGGGGCTGGTGGCGGCGCCGGTGTATTACGCCTATCTCAAGAGCGAGTTGAAGGCGGAAGGGCTGGTGTGATGAACGGCCAGATCCGCGTCCTGGCGCTCTGTGTCCTGCGTCAGGGCAACCGCATCCTGGTGCGTGAGACGCAGGATCCGCACGATGGCCGAAGTTTCTGCCGGCCCCTGGGCGGTGGCGTGGAGTTCGGCGAAACCAGCCAGGCGGCCGTGCATCGCGAGATCCGCGAAGAGCTGGGCGTCGAGCTGGCCGAGTTGAGGCTGCTGGGCACCCTGGAATCGCTGTTCAGCTACGCGGGACGGCCGGGTCACGAGGTGGTGCTGGTCTACCTGGCCGAATTTGCCGATCGGCAGCTCTATGCGCAGACCGAGCTGCCCGGCCAAGAGAGCGATGGTGAAGCTTTCATGGCCACCTGGCGCTCGCTCGATTCCTTTGACGACACCTGCCGACTGGTCCCCGAAGGCCTGCTGGAGCTTGTCACCAGCGCTACCTGAGGCCTTTGCCGCTCACTAGCGATCCAGATTCGCCCACATGCGCTGCCAGAAGGCGCCGGCTTCTTCGTTGCTGGCGCGCCAGGTCTGTTCCAGGCGCAGGCGTTCGGGCGCCTCGAGATCCTCCGGGCAGGCCAGGTAGCGATCGGCGGCGGCCTGGGCCTCGGCCTGCAAGCGGCGCCATTCGCGCACGTCATCCAGCCAGCAGCGGCCGGTGACGGTCTCGTAGTACTGGTGGGCGATCGCGTCTTTGCTCATGGGGCTTTCCATATAGGGGATACAGCCCTAGACCGCACCTGAGGCACGGGGTGCCCGCCTCAGACGTCGAAGAAGTCCACATGGCCGTTTTCCAGGGTGTAGTAGGCGCCCACCACCTTGACCCGACCGTCCTGTTGCGGCGCGAGCAGGGTCGGCTCGGAGGCCGCGCGCAGCCGCCGGACCGTGCGCTGCACATTGCTGCGCACCGCGGCTTCCAACAGATCCGGTGGATTGCCGGCGCGGGCGCTGAGCACCGCCGGCAGGATGGGTTCGATCATGGCGCCGATGGCACCGGGATAGAGGGCGTTCTGCTCCACCACCGCCACCGCGGCTTCCACCGCGCCGCATTTCTCATGGCCCATGACCACGATCAGCGGCACCCCCAGCTGGCTGATGGCGTACTCCACCGAGCCCAGGGCGGTGGTGTCCAGGGTGTTGCCGGCGTTGCGCACGATAAACAACTCGCCCAGGCCACGGCCGAACAGCAGCTCCGGCGAGACCCGCGAATCCGAACAGGACACCAGCACGCAAAAGGGTGTCTGGCCCTTGGCGATCGCCAGACGCCGATCGCGGTTGGTTTCTCCATGCAGGGGCTGGTCGTCCATGAAGCCCTGGTTGCCGTCGATCAGCCGTTGCAGGGCCTGCTCGGCAGTGAGGGTGGTGTGGGCCTTGGCCGGCGCGGCCAGGGCAGGCAGGGCCAACGGGGCCAGGGCAGCGGCCACCGGCAGGCAGCAGGCGCAGTGCAGGAGTTGGCGACGTGACAGAGCGGGCTTCATCGGGACACCTCTTCGCGTGGGGGCGTGCCGGTACTGCGGTCTCCAGCGCTAGGGATAACTATTGTCCGCCGCCGCCGATCCTGCCAGGCGAGGCGGCGCGTATCCGACCCGTGGAAAAGCGCCAGGCATGAAAAAGCCGCGTCGGAACGCGGCTTCGGGACTCGCTCAGGCGGGCGTCACTGCCGCGCCAATACCGTGCTGCGACCGGCCTTGGGCGCGCCCGGCAGGGGGCTCAGGGCGCCGGTTTCCAGCCAGCGACGGACGCGGGTGGCATCGGCCATGTGGGTGAACTTGCCGAAGGCGTCCATCACCACGAAGGCCACTGGACGACCGGCCATCACGGTGCGCATCACCAGGCAGTGACCGGCCTTGTCGGTGTAGCCGGTCTTGGTCAGCTGCACACTCCAGTCGGCGTTGTAGACCAGGTGATTGGTATTGCGAAAGCCCAGCACATAGTTGGGATTGTGGAAGGCCTGGGTCTTTTCCGGGGTGGTGCTGAGCTGACCGAGCAGCGGATAGCGTTCGGTGGCCTTGAGCAGGGTGACCAGATCACGCGCGGTGGAGACGTTGAGCGGCGACAGGCCAGTGGGTTCGGCGTAGCGGGTGTTCTTCATGCCCAGGGCGCGAGCCTTGGCATTCATGGCGGCGACGAAGGCGCGCTGGCCACCTGGATAGTGGTGGGCGAGGCTGGTGGCGGCGCGGTTTTCCGAGGACATCAGCGCCAGTTGCAGCATGTCGCGCCGGGTCAGCTGACTGCCCAGGCGCACCCGCGAGAAGATGCCGCGCATGGCCGGATTCTCGCTGATGTCGATGTCGATGGTCTGCTCCAGCGGCAGCTTGGCATCGAGCACCACCAGGGCGGTCATCAGCTTGGTCACCGAGGCGATGGGGGCGACCTGATCGGGATTCTGGGAAAAGAGCACCTGGTTGGTCTTGAGGTCGACGACCAGGGCGTGGTTCGAGGCCAGGCGCTGGGCGGTGGCGGCAGCCGCGGCCTTGACCTTCGGTGGGGTCTGGGCCAGGACGGCCGGACTCAGCCCGACCAAGCCAGCCAGCAACAAGCCGGCGAGTTGATGACAGATCTTCACGGTAGCAGCTCTCAAAGGGGGCGGAATTAGAACAACCGCGAACGGCAATGCCCCTTGTAGATCAAGGACATTGCTCAGAGATTTCACGTCTTTTATCACCCGGAATGTCGGCTGGGAATCCGACAGGACAGCTTTTTTCACAGCGCGCTGGCAAAAAGTCACAATTAGTTGCAGATGGGCGACGAACGGCAGGGATGGCGGAGCGAAAGGGCGCCCGAGAAGGCTCGGACGCCTTGCCTTTCAGTCGTGGGCTTCCTGGGCGGCGGGGCCGAGCATGCTGCCGGTGACCAGGTAGCGCTCGTGCCAGGCCAGGGCCTCGGGCAGCAGGTGCGGGGTGTGCTTGCCGTGGCTGCCGGCCAGGGCGCGCGCGAAGTAGTCCTCCAGTGCCGGGCGGAAACTCGGATGCACGCAGTGTTCGAGGATGGCCCGGGCGCGCTGCTTGGGGCTGAGCATGCGCAGGTCGGCCAGGCCTTGGTCGGTGACGATCACCGAGACATCGTGCTCGGTGTGGTCGACGTGGCTGACCATGGGCACCAGGGTCGAGATCAGCCCGTTCTTGGCGGTGCTCGGCGCCATGAACACCGACAGATAGGCGTTGCGGGCGAAGTCGCCGGAGCCGCCGATGCCGTTCATCATCCCCGTGCCCATCTGGTGAGTGGAGTTGACGTTGCCATAGAGGTCGGCTTCGAGCATGCCGTTGAGGGCGATGCAACCCAGCCGCCGCACCAGTTCCGGGTGATTGCTGACCCCCTGCTGGCGCAGGATGATGCGCTGGCGCAGCGCTTCGGCGTGTTCGAGGAAGCGCTCGATGCCCGCCGGACTCAGGGAGAAGGACGTCGCCGAAGCCAATTCCATCTTGCCGCTGATGAGCAGTTCCAGCATGCCGTCCTGGATCACCTCGGTGAAGGCGGTCAGCCCTTCGAACTCGCTCTCGGCCAGGCCCTGCATGAAGGCGTTGGCGATGTTGCCGACCCCCGACTGGATCGGCAGCAGGTTGGCCGGGATGCGTCCCTGACGTACCTCGAAGCGGAGGAAGTCCAGCAGGTGCGCGGCGATGGCCTGGGAGGCGGCGTCCGGCGCCTTGAACGGGCTGTTGCGATCGGGGGCATCGGTCTCCACCACGGCCACCACCTTGTCCAGCGGTACCTCCAGGTAAGGCGAGCCGATGCGGTCGCCGGGATGGGCCAGCGGAATGGGCGTGCGGTGGGGCGGCAGGGCGCCGTCGGTGTAGATGTCGTGCATGCCGTCCAGGGCATCGGGCTGCCAGCGATTGACCTCGAGGATCACGGCATCGGCCATGTCCAGCCAGGTCTTGTTGTTGCCCACCGAGGAGGAGGGCACCAGCAGGCCGTCTTCGCGAATGGCGGCGATCTCCACCACCGCCACGTCGATCTTGCCGAAGAAGCCATAACGCACCTTTTCCGCCAGCTGGCCGAGGTGGATGTCCATGTACTCCAGGCCACCGGCGTTGATGCGGCTGCGCAACTCGGGATCGGACTGGAAGGGCACCCGCAACTCGATGCCATCGACCCGCGCCAGGGCACCGTCCAGCTCCGGTGCGGTGGAGGCACCGGTCAACACCTTGATGCGAAAGGGCTCGCCGGCGCCATGGCTGGCGGTGATGCGCTGGGCCAGGGCGCCGGGCACGGCCTTGGGATAACCGGCCCCGGTGAAACCGCTCATGCCCACGGTCATGCCGTGACGGATGAACTGCGCGGCCTGCTCGGCGCTCTGGCGCTTGGCGGCGAAACCGGGATGGCGAATACGGTGGGACATGACGACCTCTGCGGGTGTTATCGAAAGCACACTAAGAATGTGGATTCTACGCCGAAGGGATGCTTAGGTCCCTAAGCAAAAGGTCGGGTGGGCGGGGAAATTTTGGGGGAGTGGGGCGTAGGTTGGGTTGAGACGGCTTTACCGTCGAAGCCCAACGGTGCCTAGTCATTCCAAACATCGGTATTTGTAGGTTGGCGCTGAGCGCAGCGAAGCCCAACGGATTAGGGTTGTGGGTGCCCTAGCTGTTTATCGTGGTTTGCTGATGCTTTTTTTCGCCCACCCGGGCGAGTCACTTTTGCCAGTCGCGGCTACGCGCCCCGGACAAAAGTAACCAAAAACGCTGTCCCCACGTTTCGGCCCTCCGCTGCGCTCCGAGTGATTCGCTCCGCTCACCCTTCGGGCCAGCCAGTAGCTGTTACTCCGCTTCGCTACGTTTCCCTCGCTCCGGCGCCGTGGCAGGGGCACGGCACGAAGGGGCCTCCTGCCCCTCGCGCCTTGCTCGGCGTCCTGCCTCGCAACCCCAGCCACGACACCGGAACTCGGCCTCACTGACGGGGCCGGGGCGCAAGCCTGCTGCCTGGGTGTTCACAGGTTTGGAACTTGGAAAACCGCGCAGCGTTTTCCACTGAGGAGGTAACGCCTATCGCGTGGACAAGGCTGCGCCGTTGTCCACCCTACCGGTTTGCACCGAAGGCATCAGGTGCGCGAATCGCCTCGTTCAGGAGGGCGAACGCCGGCGTCGTGGAGTGGGTCGAGCCGCATGGATGCGGCGAGAGGCCTAACGGGACATGGACGGCCCGTGTAGGCCGACCCCGGAATGGCGCTGACGTGAGCGGACCTGGAGCGAAGCGGAAGGCCGGATGGTCGGGGCAAGCGTTTTGCTTACTTTTGCGGCGATTGGCAAAAGTGAGTCGCCCGGGTGGGCGAAACAAAAGTCATCCGAGCACTCGATAAGCAGCCAGGGCACCGATAAAGGCATCACGGCAACTTCCGCAATGTTGGGCTTCGCTATCGCTCAACCCAACCTACGGTGCTCCACTCGGGCCTCTGCCTCACGCCACCATCATGATCCACGGCACCCCGATCCCCAGCAGCACCAGCAGGAACAGCGCGCCGAAAATGGTCCCCAGTCGCCAGTAGTCGGCGCTGGGCAGGTAGCCGCTGCCGTAGTACACCGGACTTGGCCCGGTGCCATAGGGGGTGATGATGCCCATCAGCCCCAGCGAGGTGCCCAGCAGCAGGGCGAATACCGGCAGGTCGATGCCGGGGATGCCCATGCCGGCGGCCAGCATCACCGGCAGCAGCGCGGTGGTGTGGGCGGTGGAACTGGCGAACAGGTAGTGGGCGAGATAGAACACCGTGACCAGTACCACCATGGCGGTGCCGGCGTGGAAGCCGCCCAGGTGGCCGGCGACCCACTGGCCGAACCAGGCGACGAAGCCGACCCGGGTCAGGCCGTCGGCCAGGGCCACCAGGGTGGCGAACCAGGCGAAGGTGTTCCAGGCGGCCTTGTTGCCCAGGGCATCGTTCCAGGTGATGACCTTGAGCAGCAGCATCAGCACGATGACCAGGATCCCCACCAACGCCGGGTCGGCCCAGGCGGCGCCAAAGATCCACAGCGCCAGGGCGCCGATCACCAGGGCCAGCAGCAGCTTTTCATCGCGTGTCAGCGGGCCGAGCGCGGCCAGTTCCTTGGCCGCCCACAGCGGCACCTGGTCGTTGCGCTTGATCTCCGGTGGATACAGCCAATAGGCCAGCAGCGGCAGCAGGGCCAGCAGCAGGATGCCCATGGGCGCGGCGGCGATGAACCACTGGCCCCAGCTGATGTGCACCTGGGCGGTCTTCTCGATCAGGGCGGCGGCCAGCAGGTTGGGCGCCAGGGCAGTGAGGAACAGGGTACTGGTGACGCAGGTGGAGGAGATCGCCACCCACATCAGGTAGGAGCCGATGCGCCGCGCGCTGGGGTCGTTGGGCTTGGAATCGTAGAGCAGCGGCAGGTTGCGGATCACCGGGTAGACGGTGCCGCCGCTGCGCGCGGTGTTGGACGGGGTGAAGGGGGCCAGGGCCAGATCGGCCAGCATCACCGCGTAGCCCAGGGTCAGGGTCCGGCGGCCCATGGCCTTGACCAGCAGCAGGGCGATCCGCCGCCCGAGCCCGGTCTTCTCATAGCCCAGGGCGAACATGAAGGCACTGAAGATCAGCCAGACGGTGTTGTTGGAAAAGCCCGCCAGGCCCCATTTCAGCGCCTCCTGGGGCGCGCGAAAGCCCGGTGTCGCCAGTTGCGCCGGGCTGAACAGCACCCAGGGCGCCAGCAGGGCCGCCAGGGCTACCCCGATAAGGCCGATCACCGCGCCGGGCAGGGGTTCGAGGATCAGCCCCACCACCACCCCGGCGAAGAGGGCGAAGTACAGCCAGGCGTGAGCGGGCAGGCCCTCCGGTGCGGGCAGCAGCGCCAGCAATCCGGTGACGGCGAGGGGCAGCAGGAATTTCCAGGTGGTACGCATCGGGCGCTCGCAGATTCCGGTGGTCTCGGGAAACCGGCCTGGGCCGGGATGGCTGACGACAGGTCACCGCGTGCAGCGGCAACGCTGGCCCGGTAGGGGCCGGGGACGTCAGCGGCAGCAAGCTTTGCAAAGGGCAGCACCCTTTCCCAGCGCTCTGGCCGTGGTCATTCGTCGCAGTCCTGCGGTCTTAGGTTCCCTGAAGGCATTCTTTCGTTATCGAGAATGACTTGCAACAACCGATGGGCCGATCGCGCACCGATTGCACCCGCAGCTCGCATCGGCGAACAATCGGCCCTTCCGCCAATGACAACAACACGAGGATGAGCACCATGAAGTACCGCCTGGGAGAACACCGCGTCGACGCCCATCCGCACAGTTGGGTCGCGCCTACCGCCGCGGTGATCGGCAAGGTGCGCCTGGATGAAGGCGCCAGCGTCTGGTTTGGCGCGGTGCTGCGCGGTGACAACGAACTGATCCACATCGGCCCCGATAGCAACGTGCAGGACGGCGCCGTGCTGCACACCGATCCCGGCTCGCCGCTGACCCTGGGGCGCGGCGTCACCGTGGGGCACCAGGCCATGCTGCATGGCTGCGAGATCGGCGACGGCAGCCTGATCGGCATCCACGCGGTGGTGCTCAACGGCGCGCGCATCGGGCGCAACTGCCTGGTGGGCGCCAATGCCCTGGTCACCGAGAACGCGGTGATCCCCGATGGCTCCCTGGTGCTTGGCTCGCCGGCCAAGGTGGTGCGTACCCTGAGCGACGCCCAGCAGGCGCAGCTGGCGGCCAATGCCCAGGTCTATGTGGCCAATGCGCGACGCTACCTGGAGGAGTTGTTCGAGCAGGGGGAGTAGGGGCATCGCTTGGCGACAATGATAGGAGTCGACGCCGGACCACCCCCTCTCCCTCCGGGAGAGGGCTGGGGTGAGGGGGAGGTGCCAAAGCCTGTTGGGCTTCGCTGCGCTCAACCCAACCTACGACGATTCCCGTAGGTTGGGTTGAGACGGCTCCTTCGTCGAAGCCCAACACTGGCCGCGTAGCGTGAAAAACGGCGCAGCCTTTTCTATATGACCATCGCTGCCGGGCGCGCCCTCACCCCAACCCTCTCCCGAGGGGAGAGGGGGCTATCCGAGCGAGTGCTTGGGCTACCAGTTCGGTCGGGCGTGCGATCCATTGTCGCCCTGCTATCCACGGCGCCGGACCACCCCCTTCTCTCTTGCGGAGAGGGCCGGGGTGAGGGGGAGGTGCCAAAGCCTGTTGGGCTTCGCTGCGCTCAACCCAACCTACGGCGATTCCCGTAGGTTGGGTTGAGACGGCTCCATCGTCGAAGCCCAACACCGGCTGCGCAGCGTGAAAAACGGCGCAGCCTTTTCTACCGGAAGATTTGTTGCCCGGCGCGCCCTCACCCCAACCCTCTCCCAGGGGGGAGAGGGGGCTATCCGAGCAGGCGGCGGACCGCCTTGGCCGCGATGAGCCTCTACCTCATGGCTTCTCGAAGCGATAGAACAGATTCGGCTCGCTGACCACATACAGCCGGCCCTGGTCGTCCATGGCCACGCCCTCGGCCTGGGGCACGCTGCGGCTCAGGCCGTGCTGGCCGCGCAGCAGCGACAGGGAGCTGATCGGCTTGCCGTCGTCATCCAGCTCCAGTACCAGCCGCGACTGATCGGAGAGCGCCAGCAGGTGGCCGGTGCCAGGGTCGAATTGCAGGCTGGAGAGGTCACGCACGAACAGGCGGCGGTCACGCTTGGGGTCGCTGCGCAGCGACAAGGCCTGCAGGCCCTCGAAGGCTTCGCTGCCCAGGCCGTCGATCTCGTAGATGCGTACCGGATCGCTTTCCTTGGCGACGAAGAAGCGCTCGCGGGCCGCGTCGTAGGCCAGGCCTTCGTTGCCGCGGTTGTCGCTTTCCACATCGCTCAGGCTGAAGGGATGACTGACCTGGCGGTCGTCGATGTCCACCACCTGGGTGTCGGCGCCGATATGTACCCGCACCAGGCGTTGGCGGCGCTCTTCGCTGATCATGTACACACCCGGCTTGATGTACTCGATGGCTTCCGGATCACTGAAGCCCTTGAGGTCCACCTGGCGTAGCAGCCGGCCGTCCAGGTCGAGTTCGAGAAAACGCGCCGGCTTGTTGGTGACGCTGACCAGGGTGCGGCGATCCGGATCGAAGCTCAGCGCCGAGACGTCGGTGATGCCCTCGCCGATGGAACGCGCTTCCACGGTGACGCGATAGCTCGGCAGCCACAGCGAGCGGGCCTGCCGACTCTCGGCCTGGAGCTGGCTCTGGACGTTGAACCAGAGGCGCTCGAACAGCCGGTGCTGCTGGGCCACCAGGGTCAGGGTCAGCAGCAGGGCGGCGCCCAACAGGGCACCCAGGGTGCGCGGGGAAAACAGCGGAAGCATCGACAGGGTCCTGAGGCGGTGATGCCGCGCAGCCTAAGGGCGCCACCCTGAATTCAAGCTGAATAGGCGCTCATTGCGCCGCTTTGGACACCTTGTGAAACACGTGGAAGAGATTGGGTTCACCAATCAGGTAGAGATTGCCGGCCTCATCGAGGGCCACGCCTTCCGGCTGTTCCATGGTCGCCTTGAGGCCGTGCAGACCATTTCTGAGGCTGATGAAGCTGACCGGTGAACCTTCCGCGGTCAGCTCCACCAGGGTGTGGGACTGATCAGACAGCGCCAGCAGGTGACCGGTGCGCGGATCGACCGCCACCGCGGAGTAGTCGATCACCAGCTGCTTGAGGGGAAAGGGCTGGAGGGTACCGGTAACGCCGCGGCCGTCGCTGGCCAGGGTGAAGAGGGCGGCCGGGTCGCGCTCCTTGCTGAGGATCAAGCGTTGGCGCCGTGGATCCCAGGCGATGCCTTCGAAGCCCTTGTTGCCGGCGTCGGGAAAGCCCAGGTCATGATGCTCGAAGGTGTTGGCGTCCAGCTCCTGGGTGTCGTCCGCCAGTTGGAACAGCGACAGCCGCCGCTGGCGCTCGTCGACGATGGCCAGGCGCCCGTCTTCCAGGGCGGTCACGCCTTCAAGGTTGGCGACGTTGCGGATCGGGATGCGCCTGAGGATGTCGCCGGTTAGGCTCAATTGCACCAGGTAGGGCGTATTGCCGGTGACGGCGAAGAGGGTGCGGGTGCGGGGATCGTAGGTGAGGTCGGAAGTCTCGGCTTCGGCCAGGCCCGGCAGCGGCTTGCCCTGGATCACCGCCTGGTAGTCCGGCAACCAGACCGCCTGGGCCCGTACTTCCGGCGGCGTGCGGTATTCCTGCCACCAGAGCAGCGCCCTATCGTTCCAGTGCCAGACGAAGGTGAGGACGATCAGCACCAGCAGGACGAAGGCGGGGAGGAGGCGGAACAGGATGAGGCGGGGGAGTCTGGACATGCGGGCTCGTACGGCTTCTTGTTATGGCTTGTCTGCACAGTCGCCGAGCGTAGGCACTTTTCAGGCAAAGCCTAGAGCGTCGTGGCCGTGCCGGTACACCATCGCCAGGCACCCGCCAGGCGACGGTGGGGTGGCGGGGGTCATAGCACGCGGGTTTCGAAGCGGCTAACGTCCGGCAGCTCCAGCACCAGTTGATCGCCCACGTTGAGCGGTCCGACACCTACCGGTGTGCCGGTGAGGATGACGTCACCCGGTTGCAGGGAGAAATGCCCGGCGATGGTCTGGATCAGCGGCAGGATGGGGTTGAGCATGTCGCGGCTGTTGCCGTCCTGGCGCACCTCGCCGTTGATGGTCAGGCGCACCGGGATGTCGGCCAGGTCCTCGAAGGCATCGCCCGGCACGAAGGGCGCGAGCACGCAGGCGCCGTCGAAGCTCTTGGCGATCTCCCAGGGATAGCCCTTTTCCTTGAGGCGGCTCTGCACGTCCCTGAGGGTCAGGTCCAGGGCGGGGGCGAAGCCGGAGAGGGCGTCGCGGACTTCCTCTGGCGAAGGCTTCTTCGACAGCGGCTTGCCGATCAGCACGGCGATCTCGGCCTCGTAGTGCACCGAACCCTGATCGGTGGGAATGGCGAAGCCCTCGGCCACCGGCACCACGCAGCTGGCCGGCTTGATGAACAGCAGGGGCTCGGAGGGCACCGGGTTGTTCAGCTCCTTGGCGTGCTCGGCGTAGTTGCGGCCGATGCAGACGACCTTGCCCAGGGGGAAGTGGATCTTGGTGCCATCGAGGTACTGGTGCTGGTAGGCCATGGGGTGCTCCTGGTGAGTGGCGTCTGCGGGCGATCTTGACCCCACGATCTTAACCAAAAGCGGACGCCGCGGCGCGATGCGGGTCGCAAGGTGCTCATGGTCGCCCTGAGAAAGCTTCAGGTCGCAACCGGACCTGCATCCGGCTGCGCATGCTAAGATAGCGACCCCTTTGCCGCTGGCTGACCTGGCCTGCGCCGCGCCGGCATCCTTCTCCCTGGACACTCTGGATTCAACGCAGATGAGCAAGACTTCCCTCGACAAGAGCAAGATCCGCTTCCTTCTCCTGGAAGGCGTCCACCAGTCCGCCGTGGATATCCTGAAGTCCGCGGGTTACAGCAACATCGAGTACGTCACCAGCTCCCTGCCGGATGCCCAGCTCAAGGAAAAGATCGCCGACGCCCACTTCATCGGCATCCGCTCGCGCACCCAGCTCACCGAAGAGGTGTTCGACTGCGCCAAGAAGCTGGTCGCCGTCGGCTGCTTCTGCATCGGCACCAACCAGGTCGACCTGCAGGCCGCCCGCGAGCGCGGCATCGCCGTGTTCAACGCCCCCTATTCCAACACCCGTTCGGTCGCCGAGCTGGTGCTGGCCGAGGCCATCCTGCTGCTGCGCGGCATCCCGGCCAAGAACGCCTCCTGCCACCGCGGCGGCTGGATCAAGAGCGCGGCCAACTCCTTCGAGATCCGTGGCAAGAAGCTCGGCATCATCGGCTACGGCTCCATCGGCACTCAGCTGTCGGTGCTGGCCGAGGGCCTGGGCATGCAGGTGTTCTTCTATGACGTCATCACCAAGCTGCCTCTGGGCAACGCCCAGCAGGTCGGCTCCCTGACCGAGCTGCTCGGCATGAGCGACATCGTCACCCTGCACGTGCCGGAAACCCCCGCCACCCAGCTGATGATGGGTGAGCGCGAGATCCGTGCCATCAAGAAGGGCGGCATCCTGATCAACGCCGCGCGCGGCACCGTGGTCGATCTCGACGCCCTGGCCGCCGCCATCAAGGACGAGCACCTGATCGGCGCCGCCATCGACGTCTTCCCAGTGGAGCCGCGTTCCAACAACGACGAGTTCGTCTCGCCGCTGCGTGGCCTGGACAATGTCATCCTGACCCCGCACATCGGTGGCTCCACCGCCGAGGCCCAGGCCAACATCGGCCTGGAAGTGGCCGAGAAGCTGGTCAAGTACAGCGACAACGGTACCTCGGTGTCCTCGGTCAACTTCCCTGAAGTGGCCCTGCCGTCGCACCCGGGCAAGCACCGCCTGCTGCACATCCACCAGAACGTGCCGGGCGTGCTGTCGGAGATCAACCGGGTCTTCTCCGAGAGCGGCATCAACATCTCCGGTCAGTACCTGCAGACCGACGAGAAGGTCGGCTACGTGGTGATCGACGTCGACGCCGACTACTCCGACCTGGCCCAGGAAAAGCTGCAGAACATCAAGGGCACCATCCGTTGCCGCGTGCTGTTCTAAGCATCCCCGCGCCATGAAAAAGCCCCGGTCGGGTTCGCCTGACCGGGGCTTTTTTGTGGGCTCAGCGTTTGAGCGGTGTTGGGCTTCGCTGCGCTCAACCCAACCTACTCAAACCTCGTAGGTTGGGTTGAGACGGCTCCATCGTCGAAGCCCAACAGCCGGCCAGCCAAGAAATGCTGATTCAGCTGCGCTCCAACCGCTCCACGCCCTGGGCGGTGCCCAAGAGCAGCACGTCCGCCGGGCGGGCGGCGAAGAGGCCGTTGGCGACCACGCCGACGATGTTGTTGATCCGGGCCTCCAGGCCCACCGGATCGACGATGTGCATGTTGTGCACGTCGAGGATGACGTTGCCGTTGTCGGTCACCACGCCGTCGCGGTATTCCGGGTCGCCGCCCAGTTTCACCAGCTCGCGGGCCACGTGGCTGCGGGCCATGGGGATGACTTCCACCGGCAGCGGGAATTCGCCGAGGACGTCGACGCGCTTGCTGGCGTCGGCGATGCAGATGAATTTGCGCGCCACCGCGGCGACGATCTTCTCGCGGGTCAGGGCCGCGCCGCCGCCCTTGATTAGGTTGAGGTGGCCGTCGGCTTCGTCGGCGCCGTCCACGTAGAATTCCAGGTCGCTGACGCCGTTGAGGTCATAGACGGTGATGCCGTGGCGCTTCAGCCGGTCGGCGGTGGCCTGGGAGCTGGCCACGGCGCCGTCGAATTCCAGCTTGTGCTTGGCCAGCAGGTCGATGAAGAAGTTGGCGGTCGAGCCGGTGCCCACGCCGACCACGCTGTCGCGGGAGAGCTGGGGAAGGATGAGGTCGACCGCGGCCTGGGCGACGGCCTGCTTGAGCTGGTCCTGATTCATGGGGGTATCCGCAGAGAAACGGGTGAAGGGTCGCCGATTATAGCCGCTCGGACGGCCTGGCTAACCTACCCGGGAGTGCCCGTAGTAGACTTTTCGCCCCCGCCGCACCCACCGGATCGTCCCGCCGATGCTCGAACAGTATGTGAAGAAGACCCTGCTCGCCCCCGTCTACGACGTGGCCATCGAGACGCCCCTGCAACCGGCGCGGGCGCTGTCCGAGCGGCTGGGCTGCCAGGTGCTGCTCAAGCGCGAAGACCTGCAACCGGTGTTTTCCTTCAAGATCCGCGGCGCCTACACCAAGCTGGCCAGCCTCTCGACCGAAGAGAAGGCCCGTGGGGTGATCGCCGCCAGCGCCGGCAACCACGCCCAGGGCCTGGCCCTGGCGGCCCGCGAACTGGGCGTGCGGGCGATCATCGTCATGCCGCGCACCACCCCCGAGCTCAAGGTCATCGGCGTGCAGTCCCGTGGCGGCGAAGTGGTGCTGCACGGCGACGCCTTTCCCGAGGCCCTGGCCGAGGCGCTGCGCCTGGTCGAGGAGCAGGGCTACACCTTCGTCCCGCCCTATGACGATCCGGACGTCATCGCCGGCCAGGGCACCGTGGCCATGGAGATCCTGCGCCAGCACCCCGGGCGCCTGGACGCCATCTTCGTCCCCGTGGGGGGTGGCGGCCTGATCGCCGGTATCGCCGCCTATGTGAAATACCTGCGCCCCGAGATCAAGGTCATCGGCGTCGAGCCCGATGACTCCAACTGCCTGCAGCAGGCCATGGCGGCGGGTGAGCGAGTGGTCTTGCCGCGAGTCGGGCTGTTCGCCGATGGCGTGGCCGTGGCCCAGATCGGCCACCATACCTTCGAGATCTGCCGGCGTTATGTGGACGAGGTGATCACCGTCAGCTCGGACGAGATCTGCGCGGCGATCAAGGACATCTACGACGACACCCGCTCCATCACCGAACCCTCGGGCGCCCTGGGCGTGGCCGGGATCAAGAAGTACGCCGAGCGCGCCGCCAGTGGCGGCCAGGTGCTGGTGGCCATCGATTCCGGCGCCAACATCAACTTCGACCGCCTGAGACACGTGGCCGAACGCGCCGAACTGGGCGAGCAGCGCGAAGCCATCATCGCCGTGACCATCCCCGAGCGGCCAGGGAGCTTCCGGGCCTTCTGCGAGGCCCTGGGCCGGCGGCAGATCACCGAATTCAACTATCGCTACCACACCGGCCAGGAAGCCCATATCTTCGTCGGCGTCCAGACCCATCCCCAGCGCGATCCGCGTGAGGCCTTGCTGCAGGGACTACGCGACCAGGGTTTTCCGGTGCTGGACCTGACCGACAACGAACTGGCCAAGTTGCACATCCGCCACACCGTGGGTGGCCATGCCATGCGGGTCGACCAGGAACAGGTGTTTCGCTTCGAATTCCCCGAGCGGCCCGGGGCGCTGTTCGATTTCCTCGAACGCCTAGGCGGCCGCTGGAACATCAGCATGTTCCATTATCGTAACCATGGCGCGGCGGACGGGCGGGTATTCGCGGCGCTGGAGGCCAGTCATGCCGAACGACCGGAGCTGCTGGCGACCCTGGATGCCATCGGCTATCGCTATTGGGATGAGACGGAGAATCCGGCGTACCGGTTGTTCCTGGGCTAAGGTCTGGTGGTGTTGGGCTTCGGCGCGCTCAGCGCCAACCTACGGGTAGGGTGCCTTATCCACCGTTGACACCGTGACCTGTCAGTAGAAAAGGCTACGCCGTTTTCCACGCTACGGGGTTCAATCGCCCCCTCTCCCTCTGGGAGAGGGCTGGGGTGAGGGTAACCAGCGAGAAGTTAAGCTGTTGGGCTTCGCTGCGCTCAGCGCCAACCTACGGGTAGGGTGCCTTATCCACCGTTGACACCGTGACCTGTCAGTGGAAAAGGCTGCGCCGTTTTCCACGCTACGGGGTTCAACCGCCCCCTCTCCCTTGGGGAGAGGGCTGGGGTGAGGGAGGCCAGACACCGCCAGTCCTGCCCGTTGGGCTTCGCTGCGCTCAGCGCCAACCTACGACGCCGGCTCCTCCACGCTGATATCTGTCAACCCATGCACTTCGGCTTGCCGCATGATGGCCGCGGCGGGGGCATCGGCAGGCGGCAGGGCCAGGCTGTTCTCGGCGTCGGCGCGCAGGTGTTCCAGCACGGCGAGGGCCGCTTCATGGGGCGCGAGCGTCGCCTGCGGATGGTCGAGATCGAGCTGGCGGGGTTCGCCGTCCTTGCGGTAGTGGACGCGAAAGTGGGGCATAACGGCGGCCTCCAGGTAGGTCTCTAGACAGACCCGCCCGGACGCGCCGCCGTTCCGGGCTACTTGAGGATCACCAGCTTGCCCTTGAGGGCGACGCCGGCGATGAAGGCGCCGGCGTGGCATTCGTAGCGGGTGGGATCACTCCACTCGTTCTTCTTGTAGTAGCTGGTGATGTCGGTGACGGCATTGGCACCGGCGGCCTTGGCCGCTTCCTGCAGGCGGATCAGCGCCGATTGCAGCACCCAGCGGCAGGCGACCTCGTCGGTCTTGTTGAAGGCGTTGGTCTTCTGGTTGGTGGTGATGCTGGAGTTGACCACCGTGGCCTTGCCCGGCACCGGGTTGCCGGCCAGGTAGAACTTCACGCTGCCATCCAGGCGCTTGGCGGCCAGGGCTTCCTGGACCACTTCGGCGAAAGGCAGCTGCAGGGTGGTGTCGCGGGCCTGGGCGGCGCCGGGCAGCAGCGCGGCCAGGCTCAGGGTGAGGGCGAGGGTGGAGGCGAGGATACGCATGGTGACTTCCTTGTGGTGGTGGGGATGACTGTTTAACCCAGAACGCCCGCCCCGTCAGCCGCGGGACCGGCGTTCTGTGCTATCGCGCAGGCCGCGGAGGGTCACTCCGCGGCGGCAGCGGGGGCGGGCAACTGCAGTTGCCGGCGGATGTCGGCGTCGAGCAGCTGGACCCATTTGTTGTAGTTGCGATGGATGCGCTCGCCGTCGTAGTCGAGGCCGGCGCTGTCGCGGTAGCGGATCTGGTAGCCCTTGGTGCTGTAGGGGATGTCGACCCAGGCCTGGTGGCGATCGCGCACCACGATGCTGGCGACCACCAGGCCGGGGCTCTCCTGGCCGACGCTCCAGCCACGGCGTTCGAGGGTGTCGACGATGGCGCGCCGGACATCGGCGGCGTTCTCCGCTCGATCGGCGGGAAAGACCTCCCGGGGCGTCACCAGGGGCACGCGGGTGCAGGCCGCCAGGAACAGCAGAGCGGAGACGAGCAGCAGGCGACGCAACATGGGCATACCTCGGGCAAGGGTCATCAGGACCAGCGGCGGAAGATCAGCGAGGTGTTCACCCCGCCAAAGGCGAAATTGTTGTTCATCACATGGTCGGTGCGCAGCGCGCGCGGCCCGCCGCGCAGATAGTCCAGTTCGCCGCACTGGGGATCCAGGTCGTCGAGGTTGAGGGTGGGCACGAACAGCTCCTCGTTCATCATGGCGATGCTGAACCAGGATTCCAGGGCGCCGCAGGCACCCAGGGTATGGCCCAGGTAGCTTTTCTGCGAGCTGATGGGCATGCGGGCGCCGAACAGCGCCTGGGTGGCGCGGGTCTCGGCGATGTCGCCCTGTTCGGTGGCGGTGCCGTGGCCGTTGACGTAGCCGATGGCGTCCGGGGTCAGCCCGGCGTCTTCCAGGGCCAGCTCCATGGCGCGCTGCATGGTGGCCTGCTCGGGACGGGTGGAGTGCTGGCCGTCGGCGTTGCTGCCGAAGCCGACGATCTCGGCGTGGATGTGCGCGCCGCGCGCCCGGGCGTGCTCCAGTTCTTCCAGCACCAGGATGCCGGCGCCTTCGCCGATCACCAGGCCGTCGCGACCCCGGTCGTAGGGCCGCGGCGAGGTCTGGGGCGCATCGTTGCGCAGGCTGGTGGCATAGAGGGTGTCGAAGACCATGGCCTCGCTGGGACAGAGTTCCTCAGCGCCGCCGGCCAGCATCAGCGGCAGGCGCCCGAACTTGATGGCCTCGTAGGCGTAGCCGATGCCCTGGCTGCCGCTGGTGCAGGCGCTGGAGGTGGGGATCAGCCGACCCTTGAGGCCAAAGAACAAGCTCAGGTTGGCGGCCGCCGTGTGCGGCATCATGCGCACATAGGTGTTGGCGTTGAGGCCCACCGCGGCGTCGCTGAGCAGCATGTTGGCCAGGGCCTTGATGTCGTCGGTGCTGCCGGTGGAGGAGCCGCAGGCCACGCCCATGCGGCCGTCGGTGATGCGGGCGTCGTCCAGCAGCCCGGCATCGGCCAGGGCGCGCTCGCCGGCGGCCACCGCCAGCTGGGAGACCCGCCCCATGCTGCGCAACTGCTTGCGGGTCCAGTGGCCGGGTACCTGGAAGTCGACGATGGGGCCGCCCAGGCGGGTGTTCATCTCGGTGTAGCGGTCCCAGGCGTCCATGCGGCGGATGCCGCTGCGGCCGGCCAGGAAGTTGTCGCGGATGGTCGGCCAGTCACTGCCCAGGGCGGTGACGCCGGCCATCCCGGTGATCACGACGCGGCGCGCACTCATCAGCACAGCCCTCCGTTGACCGCCAGCACCTGGCGGGTGATGTAGCCGGCCTCGGGGGCGAGCAGGAAGGCCACCGCGTGGGCCACCTCTTCGGGGGTGCCCATGCGCCCGGCGGGGATCATCTCGAGAATCTTGTCCACCGGCACATGCTCGTCGAGGATCTCGGTGTCGATCAGCCCCGGGGCGACGCAGTTGACGGTGATCTTGCGCTTGGCCAGCTCCACCGCCAGGGCCTTGGCGGCGCCGATCAGCCCCGCCTTGGAGGCGCTGTAGTTGACCTGGCCGCGATTGCCGATCAGCCCGGAGACCGAGGTGATGCAGACGATACGCCCCGGCGCGCGGCGGCGGATCATCGGCATGACCACCGGGTGCAGGACATTGTAGAAGCCGTCGAGATTGGTGCGCAGGACCACGTCCCAGTCCTCTCCGGTCAGCGCCGGGAAGGCGCCGTCGCGGGTCAGGCCGGCATTGCAGACCACACCATAGTAGCCGCCGTGGGCTTCGGTATCGGCCTCGAGGATGGCCGCGCAGGCGGCGCGGTCGCCGACGTCGAATTGCAGCACTCGGGCCGTGCGGCCCAGGGCCTCCACCTCGACGCGGACGGCCTCGGCTTCCTCGCGACGGCTGCGGCAGTGCAGCACCAGATCGTGCCCGGCCGCGGCCAGGCGCAGGGCGATGGCGCGGCCCAGGCCGCGGCTGGAACCGGTCACCAGGACCGGCGCGGGGGCGACGCTCATGGCGCGGGCTCCTGTAGATACAGATCCGCCCGGGGCGGACGATAGACGTTCAGGCGGGCGCTGGCCTGGCAGCCAGGGCCCTGCAGGTGGCAGTCGAAGATGGCCATGCCATCGTCGTTCTGCAGTGCCGGCTGGGCCTGGATGCGCAACTCACCGCCGGCGGGAAAGGCCGCCACGTCGCAGGCGAACTGGCGGGTGCCGAGCAGGAAACCCAGGGCCGGGGCCTCGCCACGGCGGCGCGCCTGGCAGCCGGCGAAGGCGGCCACGCTCTGGGCCATCAGCTCCACGCCGATCCAGGCCGGCAGGGCGCCGTCGGCGTCGGTGAAGAGGCCGGGGCGCACCACCAGGCGGGTCTCGATGCCCTGGTCGTCGCAGACGAGGATCTCCTCGATCAGCAGCATGTCGCCGGCGTGGGGCACCAGCTCGGCGAGGGGCCAGGGGATCATGGCGTGGCTCCGAGGATAAGGCTGACGTTGCTGCCGCCAAAGGCGAAGCTGTTGCTCATGGCATGGCGGCGGCCGTCCAGGCGGCTGTCGGCGTGGGCCAGCGCCAGGCGTGGCAGGGCCGGATCGGCCTGGCCGTCCCAGCGCTGCGGCGGCAGCTGGCCGGCGGGATTGAGCTGCGGGTCCAGGGTCAACCAGGCGAAGGCGGCTTCCAGGGCGCCGGCGGCGCCGAGGGTATGGCCGGTCAGCGGCTTGGTCGAGGAGCAGGGCACCCCGGCCGGGAATACCTCGTGAGTGGCGTGGCTTTCCATGGCGTCGTTGTGTGGCGTGGCGGTGCCGTGCAGGTTGAGATAGCCGATGTCCCCCGGCTGCAGACCGCTGGCGCGCAGCGCCGCCTGCATGGCCTGGACGGCGCCACGACCGCTGGGATCGGGGGCGGAGATATGGTGGGCATCGGAGCTGGCGCCGCCGCCGAGCAGGGCGATGGGGCCGGGTTCGCGGGTCAGCAGGAACAGCGCCGCCCCCTCGCCGATGTTGATGCCGCAACGATTGACCGAGAAGGGATTGCACAGCGACTCGCTGACCGCTTCCAGGGCGGCGAAGCCGTTCAGGGTCAGGCCGCAGAGGCTGTCGACGCCGCCGCAGAGCACGGCATCGCAATGGCCCTGGACCAGCAGCCGACGGGCGCTGAGCAGGGCGCGGGCGCTGCTGGTGCAAGCGGTGGACAGGCCGTAGCAGGGGCCGCTCAGGCCCAGGTAGCGAGCGAGGAAATCCGCCGGCGCCACCAGTTCTTGCTGGGCGTACTGATAGCCCTCGGGCAGCTGGCCGCTGCGCTGGTGCACGGCGATGCCCAGGCTGGCCTCGTGGATGCCGGAGGTACTGGTGCCCAGCACCACGCCGATGCGCGCCGGGCCATGGCGCTCGATGGCCTGGCGCACCTGGGGCTCGATTTCGGTCAGGGCCGCCAGCAGGAGCTGGTTGTTGCGACTGAAATAGGGCGTCCAGGCCGCTGGCCAGGCTGGCAGCGAGGCGGTAACGGTACCCACCGGCGGCTGGCGCTCGGGGATCCAGCCTGGGGTGGGCTGCATGCCCGTCGTGTCGCCGGCGAACAGGCCGCGCGCCACCTCGGCCTTGCCCTGGCCTAATGCGCAGAGCAGTCCCAGGGCATTCAGGTAGGCGCTCAAGGCGCGGACTCCGGTAAGAGCGTCAGGCGATAGCGCGATCCGTCCGGCGCCTCTAGCTCCAGGCGCTCGGCGGCGGGATAGCGAACCTGCCAGTCCTTGAGGGTGCGACTGCCGTCGGCAGCCCTGTGCCAGTCGCCCGCGGCATAGGCCCGCGGCAACTGGTCGGCCGGGGTCAGGGCGAACAGCAGTACGCTGAAGAAGGTGCGCGCCCGGGGATTGGGCGGCAGCAGGCCATCGGCGTGCCAGGCGCCGTCGAGCAGGCGCTGGCGCGCCTGGGGCACGCCCAGGGGATCGAACAGGGAAAAGCGCAGGGCCTGGCCTTCCGGTTGGATGGCCAGCAGCAGGGCGTCATTGCCCTCGGCGGTCTGGCGATCCACCTGGTAGACCAGGGCACGCGCCAGCGGCGGCGGACTGCTGGGCAGCGGTGGCTGGCTGGCGCAGGCGGCGAGCAGCAGCAGGCAGGCCAGCGCGAAGACGAACGGACGGGGCAGGGTCATGCAGGATGGGCCGAATTCAGCTGGCAGAGCTCGACGAGCAGGCGTAGGCGCCGCTTAGGCTCCTTGACGAAGGGGTTGCGAAGGTCCCAGGCGTAGCCGGCGAGAATGGCGCAGATCATGCGGCGGATCTCGGGGTCGGCGTTCTCGAAATAGATGACGTCCTGGAAGCTGCCATCGTACCAGCCCTCCACATAGGCACGGAACGTATCGACGCCCGCCTTGAGCGGTCGGGCGAAATCGCCCTCCCAGTCCACCGGCTCGCCACGCAGCTGGCGATCCACCAGCGGCGCGGCCAGGCTGGCCGAGCGCAGGGCGATGGTGACGCCCGAGGAAAACACCGGGTCGAGAAACTCGGCGGCGTTGCCCAGCAGGGCGAAGCCGGGGCCGTGCAGGCGCTTGACGTTGGCCGCATAGCCGCCCAGCTCGCGCACCGGGGTATCCCAGACCGCATTGTGCAGCACCCGGGCCAGGCTCGGGGTCTCGGCCACCCAGTCGCGCAGACAGGTGGCGAGATCGGGGGCGCGTCCGGCATAGCGCTCGGCGGCGGCCACCACCCCGAGCGAGGTGCGGCCGTCGCTGAAGGGGATGGTCCAGAACCAGACGTCGCGCAGGGTCGGATGGGTGGTGATGAGGATGCGTTCGCGGTCGAAGCCGGGATCGTCGATGCGATCCTCGACATGGGTGAAGAGGGCGCGACGCACCGGGAAGTCCGAAGGGGCTTCCAGGTCCAGCAGGCGTGGCAGCACCCGCCCGTAGCCACTGGCGTCGAGCAGGAAGTCGGTGGTCAGCGCATAGGCCTGGCCGTCGTCGCCCAGCACCTCGATCCGGGTTCTTTCACCGCCTTCGCCCAGGGTCACGGCGGTCACCCGCTGGCCGTAGCGGATCGCCACGCCCTGGCGCGCGGCGTCGTCGGCGAGGATCTTGTCGAAGGGGCCGCGCTGGACCTGGAAGGTGCTGCGCCCGCCGCTGTAGGTGTCGCGAAAGTCGAAGTCGGTGTAGCGCTCGCCCCAGGCGAAGGCCGCGCCGACCTTGGTCTGGAAACCGGCGGCCTCGACCGCCGGCAGCATCCCGGCTTCCTCGACGAAGTCCAGGCTGTGGGAGAGCAGGCTCTCGCCGATGGAAAAGCGCGGGAAGTGCTGGGCTTCCAGCACCAGTACCGGATGGCCGCGACGCTTGAGCAGGGCGGCGACTACGGCGCCGGCCGGGCCGGCACCGATGACGACCAGGGGGTGATGTTCAACCATGACGAAGGTCCTTTTCGTGGGAGACGGGGGGCGAGGCCCAGGGCGCCAGCAGGAAGCTGAATACCAGCCCCAGGCTGATGGCCAGGCCGAAGTTGGCGATGGCCGGGGTGCTGCTGAGCATCAGCAGACCAAACGACAGCCAGCTGCCGACGCCGGACAGCAGGCCGCCGAGCAGACTGACCGCCGCGCCGCCGATGGCCTCGTGCATGAGGATGGCGTAGTCCACGCCGATGGCGGTGATGAGCAGCAGGGCGAAGAGGCTGAACAGGGTCAGCGGCTGACCCAGCCACCCCAGGCAGGCCAGGGCCGCGAGGGCCGCCAGCAGCGGCAGGCAGACGATACGCAGCGCCGCGCGGCGACCGAAAGCCCAGAGCAGCAGCAGGAAGATGGCGCCCGAGGCCAGTAGCTTGAGCTCCACCGCCAGGCGCTGGGTATGGAGGAACAGCCCGCGTAGTTCGCCGAGGCGATCCACCAGCTGCACGCCAGGCAAGCCCTCGGCCACCGTCTGCAGGACCTGGGCGTTGCCCAGCCCTTGCAGGCTGACCAGGCCGGCCGCGCCGCCATCGGCCGTGCGGCCCAGCCAGAGCGGTCGCCAGGGCTCGCCCAGCGGGCCGGCCAGGGCCTGGTCGAGACTCAGGTCGGGTAGTTGATGCAGTTGCCTCAGTTCGGCGTCCAGCGCCTCGGCCGGAATGCCTACCGCCAGCAGGGGTTGCAGGCGCTCGCCCCAACCGGCCAGGGCCTGGCGCAGTTCGGCCTGGGCCGCGGCGGGGGCGACCAGGCCGCTAAGGGCGCGATAGCCCTGCAGCTGACCCTGACTGACCAGGCTATCCAAGCGCTGACCCAGGGCGGCCTGGCGGTGCAGCACCTCATCGGCATCCGTCCCGCGCACCAGGAAGAACTGGCTGGTGGGTTGGAGCCCGGTAAGGCGGGCGATGGCCTGGGCTTCGCGGGTCAGCGCCGGGTCCTGGCCAAGCCAGAGGCGCAGGTCGTTCTGCAGGTGCAGTTGCCAGACGCCCGCGCCGCAAAAGGCCAGCAGCGCCAGCAGCAGCGGCAGGCTGCCGGTGCGCGCCAGCAGGCGCAGTCGCAGGTCGAGCAGGCGCTGCATCAGCCGCAGGGGCGCGGCGGGCGGTGCCAGGTCCAGGCGCTGCCACCAGGCCGGCAAGAGGCAGACGGTGGTGAGGTAGGCGCCGATCAGGCCGGCGGCGGAGAACACCGCCACCTGGGTCAGCGCCGGAAAGGGCGTGCAGGCCAGCGCCAGGTAGCCCAGCAGATTGGTCGCCAGGCTCAGGGACAATCCCGGCAGGGTCTGGCGCAGGATGGCCGTGGCATTCCAGGGGCCACCCTTCCAGCTCTTGCTCAGGTAGTGCAGCGGGTAGTCGGCGGCCACCCCGGTCAGGCTGGCGCCGAGGATCAGGGTGAGGGCGTTGATCTGGCCGAACAGCAGCACGCAGGCGGCGCTGCCGGCCAGGAGGGCCACGCCCACCGCCAGCAGGCTGAGCAGCACCCGCCAGCGGCGGAACAGCCCTAGCAGCAGGGCCAGGGTGCCAAGGGTGGCCAGCCCGCCGATCAGCGACATCTCGCGACTGGCGGTGGCCTGGCCGGCGGCGGCGTATCTCAAGCCGCTGGCGGCAAGTAGCTGACCGCCATCCGCGACCACCTCACGGCGGGCGGCCTCGATCAGGGCTTCTACCCGTGGCGGAGCATCGAAGTCGAAGGCATCGGCGCGGGTACGGGCGCGGATCAGGGCCCAGGTCAGGCCGTCGCCCTGGGTCAGCAGCAGGCCACTGCCGGCGTCGAATTGCACCTTGCTGGCCGGGGTGAGCTGGCGCTGCACCAGCAGGCCGAGGCCGAACCAGTCCTGCTCCAGCGGCAGGGCGCCGGCGCCGGCGAAGGGATCGAAGAGCGCCGCGGCACGGGCCTGCAGATAGCTGTCGGGCGTCTTGAGCAACTCGTCGCGCGCCGGCCCCGGTGTCAGCGCCAGGCGACTGGCCAGGAGTTGCTGGCGCAGGCCGGGCAGATCCGGCGTCAGCTGCCATTGCACCTTTTCGAACAGCGGCTCATGGGACCAGGCCTGACCCAGGCGCTCGGCCAGGGCGGCCACCCGCTCGCGTTGGGGATGACCCACCAGCAGGAGCACCTCGCGATTGAGCGGCTCGGCCATGCGCGCCTCGGCCTGCTGGGTAAGGGCATCACCGGCGCCCTGGGGCAGGAGCGCCAGCAGGTCGGCGGCCACCGGCGGACCCTGCCGCCACTGCCAGGCGCTGAGCGCCAGCAGGGCGAAAAGGAACAGCAGGAAGGGGCGCTGCAGCCGGGTCACTGGAAGACCGCGCGCTGGTCGGCGCTCAGGGTGTCGCCAGGCTGGCCGTCCAGGGTGAGCAGGCTGCGGTCGCCCTGGGTCTCACGGATTTCCACCTGTTCCACCAAGGCGCCGCCCTGGATGAGGATGCCGTCGAACACCTGCTTGAGCAGGGCGCCGCGCGGGGTCAGGCGCAGCTGCCAGTGGTTGGCGTCGCCGGTCAAGGCCAGTTCGAAGTCGCGTTCCAGGCCGCTGCGGTCACCGCCGAGCACGGCCAGGAACAGCGCGCTCTGGCGCGCGGCCAGGTCGCTGCCGGGCAAGGGCGTCCAGCCCGTCGGCGTTTGTTTGGCGATGGCCCCGGGGGTGATGCGATAGGTCTGGGTCAGCGGCTTTTCCAGCCGCCAGAGCAGGCCCAGGCCGCGGGCCAGGGTGAAGTGGCCGCTGCTGGTCAGTGGTTGCGGCAGGGCGCGCAGATAGCGCTGCTGGACGAACCTGCCCTCGACCGCCGCGGGGCGCGCCAGCTGGGCGGCCAGGTCGTCGAGATCGAAGGCCTGGGCAAGAGGAGCGGCCAGGATGAATAGCAGAGCGATCAGCGTGCGCATGCCAGGGCCCTCTCCACGGCGTCGATGAAGACCTTGGGCGAGGCCAGCTGCATCTCGCGGCTGGCCATGTCCACGGCGACCTGCACGGTGCTGGCGCGGGTCAGGCGCTCACCGGTGGCAGCGTCGCTGATCAGGTAGTTGAGCTTGAGGCGATGCTCCCACTCCACCAGATCGGCCTTTACCCGCACGCGCTGCTGGAACAGCAGCGGACGGATGTAGCGAATCTGCAGGTCGATCACCGGCCAGCCATAGCCGGAGTCGCGCATCTGCAGGTAATTGTGGTCGAGGCGGTCGAGCAGGGCGCAGCGCGCCACCTCCAGGTACTTCACATAATGGCCGTGCCAGGCGATTTCCATCATGTCGACGTCGAAGAAGGGGATCTGCATCTCCACCTCGACCTGCAGGGCACCGGTCTTACGCATAGAGCCTCCAGTGGCGGGCGCGGATCAGGGTCAGGGTCTGGCGCAGTTCGGCTTCCAGGGCACGGTCTTCGATCAGCGGCGGGAAGGTCTCGCCCAGCGCGCGGTGCATGGCGGCCAGGGGCGCGGGCGGTTGCACGCCCTGCTCGCACCTGAGCCAGACGCCCTGCTGGGCGGCCAGCAGGGTGGCGGCGGCCACCTGCTCGGTGAGCTCCAGCACGCGCAGGGCGTCGCGGGCGGCGATGGTGCCCATGCTGACTTTGTCCTGGTTGTGGCATTCGGTGGAACGGGAGAAGACGCTGGCCGGCAGGGTGCCCTTGAGCGCCTCGGCGGTCCAGGCGCTTGCGCCGATCTGCACCGCCTTGAAGCCGTGGTTGAGCATGGTCCGCGCGGCCGGGGCGCCGGAGAGATTGCCCGGCAGGCCATGGTTGTAGCGCGCATCCACCAAGAGGGCGAGCTGGCGGTCGAGCAGGTCGGCGACGTTGGCCACCAGGGTCTTGAGACTGTCCATGGCGCAGGCGATATGGCCGCCATAGAAGTGGCCGCCGTGCAGCACCCGCTCGTCTTCGGCGTCGATCAGCGGATTGTCGTTGGCGCTGTTGAGTTCGGTCTCGATGAACTGGCGCAGCCAGGGCAGGCTGTCGGCCAGCACGCCCAGGACATGGGGCGCGCAGCGCAGCGAATATCTGTCCTGCAACCGGTGCAGGGGCGCCGCCGGACCCTCGGCGGCCAGATCCGCGCGCAGCCAGGCGGCCACCTGCCCCTGACCCGGATGGGGCTTGGCGGCGAACAGGCGCTGGTCGAAGTGCTCGGGGTTACCGGCCAGGGCCACCACGTTGAGCGCGGTGATGCGCGTCGCCAGGCGTAGGAGATACTCGGCGCGGGAGAAGGCCAGGCAAGCCAGGCCGGTCATCACCGCGGTGCCGTTCATCAGCGCCAGGGCTTCCTTGGGCCTGAGCACCAGCGGCGTCCAGCCCAGCTCGGCATGGACGTCCGCTGCTTCCCGTATCTCATTGCGCCAGAGCACCTGGCGCTCGCCGCAGAGGGCGGCGGCGACATAGGACAGCGGGGTGAGATCGCCACTGGCGCCCACCGAGCCCTCTTCGGGGATCAGCGGCAGGAGGTCTTCACGCAGGAAGGCGGTGAGGCGTTCGAGCAACTCGACGCGCACCCCGGAGACGCCCTGGCACAGCGACTGCAATCGCGCCGCCAGCACCGCCCGGGTCGCCGTCGGATCCAGATGGCGCCCCAGGCCGCAACCGTGGAAGGTGTAGAGCTGACGCGGCAGCGCCTCGACCTGGGCGAGGGGTACGGCGACCACGCAGGAATCGCCGTAGCCGGTGGTGATGCCGTAGACCGACCCCTCGCGGGCCAGCAGCGAATCGACGAAGCGCGCGCCGCGGGCGATGCCGTCGCGAAAGGCCGCGTCGTCCTGCAATTCGGCCTGGGCCCGGCCCTCGGCCAGGGCGACCAGATCTTCGATGGCGAGGGCCTGGCTACCAAAGCGAACACTAGCGTTCATCGCGACTCCAGAAGGGGTAGAAGTTGAACCACTGCCGCGGCGCCTTGAGGCAATGGGCGGCGAGGCGCTCGGCATAGGCCTGGGCCAGGCCCTGGATGCCCGCGGCGCGCTCCTGGCGACGCCAGGCCGGGGCCGGGGCGAAATCTTCCAGGTAGAGGTGGTAGCCGTCGGCTTCGCGCAGGCAGAACAGCAGGTTGGTCGGGCAGCGCAGCAGGTGCGCCAGCAGCCAGGGGCCCTGGGGGAAGGGCGCCGGCGCGCCGAGGAAGTCCACCTCGACGGTCCGGCCGCCGTGCAGCGGCACCCGGTCGCCGGCGATGGCCAGCCATTCGCCGCGCTCCAGGCGCTCGCTGAGCTGCAGCATCACCGCCGGGTCCAGCTCGCTGACCTGGATCAGCCGCAGATCGCTGGCGCCGGCCTCTTCCAGTAGACGATTGAAGGCCTCGGCATGGCGGGTGTGCACCAGTACATTGAGGCGCACCCGCCGCCCCAGCTGGGCCAGGGCGCGACAGACTTCGAGGTTGCCCAGGTGGGCGGTGACCAGGATCTCGCCGCGCGGCGCGTGCATGCGGCTGTGCACCTGATCCGGGTCGTGCAGTTGCACCTGATCCAGGCCGAGGCGGCCGTTCCAGGCGTCGAGCTTGTCCAGCAGGGCTTCGGCGAAGGCCATGAACTGGGCATAGCCGCTGCGCCAGCTGGGCTGCAGGTCGGGACGATTGCTGCAGGCGGCCAGGCGCTGCTGGTATTCGCGGATGCCGCGGCGGGCGCGGGCGCCGAACAGGAAGAAGTACAGCACGATCAGCCGCAACAGCGGAGCGATGGCGCGGCGGCCCAGGTGCCGCGCCAGCCAGGCGGTGAGGCGCATCAGCACGGGGCTGCCACGCTCGCGCTGCTGCGCCCAGTGGCCGCTCACGCGCGCACCCGGCGCCAGAGCAGACGCGGCGCGCGCAGCAGCATGCCGAAGAACAGCCGGGTGTGCATGCGCGAGATCAGTACGTTGTCCTGCCAGAGGCGAAAGTGCGAGCGGCCATCCAGCGGGTAGTGCACCCGGGTCGGCCGCCAGCGCATGGGCTGCTCGCGCCAGGCCAGGCGCACCAGAATCTCCGGATCGAAATCCATGCGCTTGCCCAGGCCGCCGGCGCGGATCACCGCCAGGGTCGGCGTTAGCGGGTAGACGCGAAAGCCGCACATGCTGTCGCGGATCGCCAGGGACAGGCTGTTGATCCACACCCATACATGGGTGAGGTAGCGGGCATAGAGCCGGCCCTTGGGCACCGAGTCGTCGAACTGCGGGTAGCCGCAGATCAGCGCCTCGGGATAGGCCTGGGCCTCGGCGAGAAAGGCGGCCACGTCGGCCAGGTCGTGCTGGCCGTCGGCATCCACCTGCAGGGCATGAGTGAAGCCCAGACGCTGCGCCTCGGCGAGTCCGGCCATCACCGCGCCGCCCTTGCCCTGGTTGACCGGCAGCCGCAGCAGATGGACGTCGGGTTGGGTCGCCAGCTCGTCCATCACCTGGGCGCAGGCGGGGCTGGAGGCATCGTCCACCAGCACGCAGGGCAGGGCGCGCTGGCGCAGCGCCTGGACCACCAGCGGCAGGGCGTGCTCATGGTCGAACACCGGGATCACCGCGCAGGCACGAAAGCTCATGGCTGCTCCTCCTTGAGCAGGATGCGCCCGGAGGAGCAGGCCGCCGTGCCCTGGCGAAAGGCGAAGTGCAGCTTGCTGCGGGTGGTGTCGAAGTGGAAGGTCAGGGTCACCCGATCACCGGGGCGCAGCAGCTGCTGGAATTTCAGCACCTCCATGCCGGCGAAGTCCGCGGGCAGATCCAGGTGCTGACGGGCCAGGCGCTGGGCCCAGCCGACCTGTACCACCCCGGGTACCACCGGCGCCGTGGGGAAGTGACCGGAAAAGAACGCCAGGTCTGGAGCGATCTCCAGCTCCAGGCGCCAGCCGTCTTCGGTCTGCTCGACGCCGAGCGGTTCGATGTCCACCGGCCGTGGCTGGGCCAGCAGCCGCTCCACCTCGGCCTGGGCCAGCTTGCCCTGGGCGCTGTAGGGCAGCGCCAGCAGCAGGCGCCAGCGGCGCGGCAGGGCGATGGCCTCGCAGTGGCCGGCCAGGTGTTCGCGCAGCTCGGCCACCAGGGCGCGGCGACCGCCATTGCGCAACTGGTGCAGACCGCTTTCGCTCAGGGCGACCAGGGCGCCGAGCAGGGCGCGACCCTGTTGCACCACGCCCAGGCGGACGTCGGCGACGGCGGGATGGTCGAGCAGGCGCGCTTCCAGCGCTGGCAGGGCGATGCGCTTCTCTTCCAGTTTGACGATGCGATCCAGACGCCCGAGCAGCTCGAAGCGACCGTCTCCCAGCAGGCTCACACCGTCCATGGTCTGCTCGCGCACGCCCTCGGGCAGGTAGGGTGAGGTCAGCCAGAGGGCGCCGTCAGCGTCTTGGCCCAGGGTGAGGTCGACGAAGGCCTGCCAGGGCTGCGGGCCCTGGCGCCAGGCGATGCCGCCGGTCTCGGAGCTGCCATAGACCTCGGTAGGGTACTGGCCGAAGCGCGCCTGGCAGGCCGTGGCCGCCGCCTCCGGCAGCACGCCGCCAGAGGAAAACACCCGCACCACCTGACCGAGGATGGCGTCATCGAGGTTCTCGCCCAGGCGCTTGAGCAGCGCCGGGCTGCTGATCCACACCGCACGGCGACCCTCGCGTAGCAGGGCGGCGGTCTCCCGCTGCAGCTCCTCGGTGAAGGGCAGCGCCTGGCGGGCGAAGGGGCGACCGCTGCAGAGCGGCCAGAGCACGCGGAACAGCAGGCCATAGATGTGCTGGGTGGAGACGCTGCCAAGGATGGTCGCTTCGCCAACAGAGCCACCCCACAGCCGCTCCAGGGCGGCTACCTCGTTGGCCAGCTGGAACAGTTGCTTGGCGATCAATTTGGGCTCGCCACTGGAGCCCGAGGTGCTCAGGGTCAGCAGCGGTGCCTGGAGGTCGAGCGCGGCGGGCGCCAGAGGCTCGGCGGCCGTCCAGCCGGCAAGATCGTCGAGCCAGGCATCGAGCGTAGGCATCAGCCGAGCACGGGTGGCGGGCTGGGCGTCGGCCGGCAGGATCACCTCGATGCCGGCGCGCCAGGCGCCGAGCAGGGCGCAGGCCAGGTCCTCGGCATCGTCCAGGTACAGCGCCAGGCGCCTGAGGCCAGCGGTCTGGATGGCCGCTGCCAGGCTCAGGGCGCGCTGCTTGAGGGCCGCATCCAGCGGGCTCGCGGCGCCCAGCAGCTCGGCGAGAGGGGTGAACGTCATGGCAGCCTCCGCACGCGCTGGCGGACCAGCCATTCACCGGCGAACAGCAGGCCCATCAGGCCATAGGCGATCACCCCGGTATAAAGCGTCCACCAGGCCAGCGGCGCCCAGAGCGCCAGGGCAGCGGCGGTGAGCGCATTGAACAGAAAGAACAGGCACCAGACCTGGGTCACCCGGCGGGTATAGCGCACCGCACGGGGTGGCAGCTCGGGTTCGCGCAGCCGCGCCAGGCGTTCGATCAGCGGCTGGCCGCGCAGCAGGCTCAGGCCGAACACCGCCAGCAGGAAGAGGCTGAGCAGCACCGGATACCAGCGCAAGAGCACGGCGGCGTCGCTCAGGGCCAGCAGCAGGCAGAAGCCCAGGGCGACCAGGCCGGTGCCGCGCTGCAGGCCGTTGAGGCCGGGTTGCAGCAGGCGCAGGCCCCAGAGCACACCGAGACCGACCGCGAACAGCCGCGGCGACAGGTGCTGCAGGCCGAAGTACACGGCGAAGGGATAGGCCAGGCCGAGCAGGAGCAGCAGGGCAGCGGCGAGCAGGCCCAGCGGGGAGCGGGAAGGCAGGGCACTCATAGGCGGCGGATCAGGCGTCCGCCTGGCTGATGCGATAGACAGCCTCGACCACGTCGCCCACGGTACGCACCTGGCGGAATTGCTCGGCGGCGATCTTGTGCCCGGTCTGGCGGCGCAGGTGGTCGATCAGGTCGACGGCGTCGATGCTGTCGATCTCCAGGTCCTCATAGAGGTTGGCTTCCAGGGTCACCCGCTCGGGCTCCAGCTCGAAGAGCTCGACCAGGGCGCTGCGCAGGGTCTCGAAGATGGCTTCACGGCTTTGCATGGCGATCTCCTCAGGCGGCGCGCTGGGCGGCCACGAAGGCCGCAAGGGCGTTGACGTTGGCGAAATGGGTGCGGGTGTCCTTGGCTTCGGCGTCGATGCGGATGCCGTAGCGCTTCTGGATCGCCAGGCCCAGCTCCAGGGCGTCCACCGAATCCAGGCCCAGGCCGTCGCCGAACAGGATCTGGTCGTCGCCGATATCGTCGACGGTGACGTCCTCGAGGCCGAGCGCCTCGATGATCAGGCTTTTGAGCTCAAGGTTGAGATCAGTCATGGTTGCCGGTTTCCTTCAGGTAGAGCTGGTGCAGCTGGTCGTTGAGTTCACGCGACGCCAGCGGCAGCGGCCGCCCGGCGAAGGTGGAGGGATCGATGTCGGCGCCGACGTCCAGCTGGAAGTCGAAGCGCCGGGAGGGGATGCGATACCAGGGCGTGGCCTTGGTCAGGGTGCTGGGCACCACGCGGATAGTGACCGGGGTGATGCAGCGGGCGCCGCGCAGGGCGATGGCCGCGGCGCCGCGATGGAAACGTGGGGGCTCGCCGGGGGTGGTGCGGGTGCCCTCGGGAAAGATGATCAGCGTCTGGCCCTCGCGCAGGGCGTCGGCGGCTTCGTCGAGCATTTCGGCGCTGCCGTTGTTGCTGATGTAGCCGGCCGCCTGGATCTGCCGCTTGAGGTAGGGGTTCTGCCAGAGCCCCTGCTTGACCACGCAATTGGCGTCGGGCACCAGGCCGATGAGCACCACCACGTCGATCAGCGAGGGGTGGTTGGCGATGATCAGCTGGCCCGGGCGGCCCAGGCGCTCGCGGCCCTGGATGCGCAGGTTCATCACCCGGGTCAGCACCATGAAGGCGACGAAGAAGCGGAACAGCCGGGCATTGGCCCGCCGCGCACGCTGACGCCGCTGCAGCGGATCGCCTGGCAGCACCAGCAGGATCGGCAGAATAAGCAAGCGGAAGACCAGGGCGCCGCAGCCGAACACCACGAAGTTGAGCCCCGTGGCCAGCAGCCGGTAGCCGTAGTCCAGCCGGCCAGTCATCAGCAGGTCTCCGCCTGCCAATGCCAGGCGCGCCCGGCATAGGCCAGGTGCCGATCACCGCGGGCTTCCAGCAGGCGCAGCAATTCCAGGGCGTGCGGCCAGGCGCTGGTCGCGGCGTCCGCCGGGGCCGGCTCGCCGCTCAGGCCATGGCTGCTGCCAGGAGTGAGCAGCAGGCCCACGGCATAGGGAAAGGGAACGTCGTCGATCTGGGGCGCATAGAGGGTGGGCGGCGCCTCTTCGGCGATCACCACCAGCACCCCGCTGGCGCCTTCGGCGAGCAGGGTGGAGGCTTCCAGCACGGCGTGTTCGAGGCCATCGCGGCCGGTGGCCAGGGCATTCATCTCGCTGTGATCGCCGCGCAGGATCGACCATTGGCCGATGATGGCGTTGTGTACCGAAAGGCTGAACTGGGTCGGGGAGAGCGGCTCGCCGCGGGCCAGCTCCTGGAGGATGGCCAGGGTGCGCGGGGTCTCGCCGTGGCGCGAGGCGAAGATCAGCGGCAGCGGCTCGCCATGGGCGTCGGCCAACGGCCAGGCCACCTGGAAGGTCATGCGTGCCAGGCGACTCAGACGGCGGCGCTGCATGGCCGGCAGGAAGCTGGCATCGGGTTGGCTGCCGTCGTCCGCCGGACACCAGGGCGCGGCGCACCACTGCCGCCAGGCATCCTGGTCGCCAAGACCAGGCGCCCAGGCGCGCCAATCGCTAATCTGGAAATGTATGTTCACGGCTGAATCTACCCCGGAGCCTACGTGCTTGCCGTTTCATCTATCCCTGATGAGCAGGGTATTGCAGCGTTCGGCGCGCATTATCCAAGCGGCTATTACCCTAGGCAAACATTTGCATGAACTTTGCGAAGAGGTAGCAGTCGCCCGCATTGAGCCGGAAACAGGCTAGCGCGGTAGGGAAGCTGGAGCCCCTTGCAAGGGCGTGAAACGCCGCTCCGTGCGACGAGCGGCAGTGAAAGCCGGGATTTGGCGGGGGTGGGTGAACGTAAAAGCGAATTCGTCGCTGACGGTTATCGCGATCAGGGCTCCAGGGGTCGCGCCAAGGTCGTCCCCTTCACGACGGAGCGGTCGTCACGCCGCTGGCAGCGGCTGCAACTTCGAAAGACGGACGGCCACGGCCAGGGCCGCGAGCAACAGGGCGCCGATGAACAGGCCGACGCCGGTCCAGCCAGCCAGGTGCCAGCAGAAGCCACCCAGGGTGCCGGCCACGCTGGAGCCGGCGTAGTAGCTGAACAGATAGAGCGACGACGCCTGACCCCGCGCCTGGCGCGCGCGGCGACCCACCCAACTGCTGGCCACCGAATGGGCGCCGAAGAAACCGAAGGTGAACAGCAGCATCCCCGGCAGCACCAGCCACAGCGGGGTGAACAGGGTCAGCAGCAGACCGCACAGCTTGAGCACGATGGCGCCCGCGAATACCTGCCGCCGGCCGAAACGATCGGCCAGGCTGCCGAACTTGGCCGAGCTGTAGATCCCCGCCAGATAGACCAGCGAGAGGACGCCGATCCAGGCTTGGCTCAGGTGGTAGGGCTCGGCCAAGAGACGATAGGCGATGTAGTTGAACAGGGTGACGAAGGCGCCCATCAGCAGGAAGGCCTCCAGGAACAGCCAGGGCAGGCCGGCGTCGCGAAAGTGCAGGGCATAGCCGGCGAGCAGGCTGCGTGGCCGCAGGGGCCGCGGCTGGAAGCGCTTCGAAGCCGGCAGGCTACGCTTGAACAGCACCGCCGCCACCAGCGCCAGCACCCCCAGGGCGCCAAGGGCGATACGCCAGGACACGAAATCCACCAGGACTCCGCTGATCACCCGGCCGGACATCCCGCCCAGGGCGTTACCACTGATGTAGAGGCCCATGGCATAGCCCAGGTGTTCGGGATGCACCTCCTCGGCCAGGTAGGTCATGGCCACCGCCGCCACTCCGGCCAGTGACAGCCCCACCAGGGCCCGGGTCACCAGGATGCCGTCCCAGGTCGGCATCAGGGCGCTGAGTAGGGTGAAGGCGCCGGCGGCGAACAACGCATAGACCATCACCGACTTGCGGCCGATGGCATCGGAGATCGGCCCGGTCACCAGCAGGCCGCAGGCCATGAGGCCGGTGGCCAGGGAAAGCGACAGACTGCTGGCGGCAGCAGTGAGGCCAAAGGCCTGGGAAAAGATCGGCATCAGCGGCTGCACGCAATAGAGCAGGGCGAAGGTGGCGAAGCCGCCGCAGAACAGCGCCAGGGCGGTGCGCAGGAATTGCGGCGTACCCTTTTCGATGAAGGCGTCCGACGCGTGCTGCGGCTCATTGGCGGCAGGGCGGGTTTCCAGCGCAGGGGCAGGGGGCGTGGCGGACGACCGGGACGTGTTCACGGGTACCTCAAGGCAAGTCTGACCTCATCACCCTAGGCTGGTCGCTGTCATATATCCAATATATTGTCCGTCTCGATTGATAGGTTTTGCGACTCAATGGAGATGGCATGGAATTGCGACACCTGAGGTACTTCGTGGCGGTGGCTGAAGAACTGCACTTTGGTCGTGCGGCCCAGCGCCTCAACCTCTCCCAGCCGCCGCTTAGCCAGCAGATCCAGGCCCTGGAAGCCGAGCTGGGCACCCGCCTGCTGGAGCGCACCAACCGACGCGTCGCCCTGACCGATGCCGGCCGGCTGTTTCTCGATGAAGCCCGGCAGATCCTCCTGGCCAGCGAGCGCGCCGCCGAACGGGTCCGTCGCGCCGGGCGGGGCGAGACGGGGCAGCTGCAGGTGGGCTTCAGCGCCTCTTCACCCTTCGTCGCCACCATCCCCAAGACGCTGTTCGCCTATCGCCGCGCCTATCCCGAGGTGCGCCTGCAACTGCAGGAGATGAGCAGTCGCGAACAGATCGACGCTATGCTCGCCGGCAACCTGCAGATCGGCCTGATCCGCCCCATCGAACTGCCGGATTCCCTCGTGGCGGTCGAACTCTTCCGCGAACCCCTGGTGGTCGCCCTGAGACACGATCATCCCCTGGCGCAGCAGGGCAGCGGCCCGCTGCCCCTGGCCGCCCTCGCCGAGGAGCCCTTCGTCTACTTCCCCCGCAGCTTCGGCACCGGTCTCTACGACCAGTTGCTGACCCTCACCGCCCACGCCGGCTTCACTCCGCGCATCGTTCAGGAGGCCAGCGAAGTCCTCATCATCCTCGGCCTGGTCGCCGCCGGCCTCGGCGTCACCGTGCTGCCCGCCACCTACCAACGCACCCAAATGGAGGGGCTGGTGTATCGGAAGCTGGACGACCCGGAGGCGACCTCGGCGGTGTGGTTGCTCAGGCGCCGGGATGAGGTGTCGCCGCAGGCGGAGGCGTTTGTGGGGTTGTTGACAGTTCAAAAAATAAATAATCAAAGATTTTAATGTGTTATTTATATGTGGGGATATATGCCTTAGATTATTGATTTATAATTAAATTAGATGTTAAAACCTAAGTCCGAATAACAGTTTCATTAGTTTAGTTACTGTTTTCTGGTAATCGATTATCTGGGAGTCGGTTATCCCGATCGTGGCTCTTTCGTGTATGAGCTTGTTTCGTAGGCTGTAGTAATATCTGATTTTGTTTAGCTCTTCCTGAGGGATGTCTATGTGTTTAGTTATTTCGCTTATGACTTGATGTCTGGCTTTGAATAGGTTTGATATTTTGTTATCATCATAGATGTTTGGCTTGAAAATATCCGTCCTACTTACGATGAATTCTTTTAGTCCTATTTCTAGATTGCTGTCTAGAAGTATTAGTGCGGCTCTATTTTTTGTTTCGAGGCGTTGCTTCATTATGACTTCTATCAAGCCGAAAGACTCGACTAAGCCTAAGGTCCAAGGCTTTTCTAATAGAATTTTCTTGTTTTTAATTTTTAGTTCGTCAGATTTTGGAAGTGCTCTTACTCTGGGGAGCTTTGGCAGTACAATCTTCCTGTTTGAGAGAATTTCTTCTTTTGTGATCTTTTGATAGTCCCCGGAGGTATAGCTTAAAACATTCTCTTCCCAGTTGCCCTTTAATCTTCTGGAGAGTGAGCTGAAGTAACTTACTAAACTAATCAGGGTGGGTCTTATTTGGCTGAAGGATGGGTGATTGAAATTTATATTGCTTTTGCTGCTGTTCCAGGGCATTACCTCGGCTGGGCCTTGGAGCTTTACAATAACGCGACACAGTGATGCGTCTGGGTGTGGGACTCCTGCTTCGCTAGAAATGAAATATCCAACCTCTCTTGATTTTAGTTCTTTTGTTATAAGTCTATTGTTGCAGTAGATATAGACTCCATAGTTTTCTAATTCGGGATCTCGATCGGATATCAATCCAGCATTAATTTCTACAAGGACTTTGTGTTGGATTGTCGGATATATCTCTAGGTTTAATTGTCTTGGTTCAAATGTTGGCGGGTATGACCAGTTCTCGAACAGGCTTGGTGTGATTGTCGTGCCGTTGAGTCTTATCGTGCAGCCTTGATTTATAAACCAGGCGTAGGTTTCTGATAGCTGCGAAAATATTTGGGTGATATCATTTTCTGTAAAGCTTTGTCTGAGTTTCGATATGTCTACGGTGGTTGTCCCTGGGCCTATGTTTTCTATTTCGTAGGCGGCTAGGCTCCAGTCTTCTGATTCGATCCATTCTGTAGTGATGTCGACTTGGAATCCTTGTTCTTTCTTGAATCGGGTTCGGATTTCTACCCTTTCCCCTAATGCTATTCCAGCTCTTTTCCCTCCTACTCCAAATATTCCGATGAGTTCTTGGTTTGCTTTATTACCACTTGCCCCGGGTGCTACAAGTAACCTTAGTTGTGGCTCTTTTATTCCTCCTGCATTGTCTGTTACTGATATTATTTGGCGTTCTGCGTCTAGGTATATATCTATTTTTAAGTCGCCGGATTTTCCATTAGAAACCCCGCAGTCTATGGCGTTATCTACTAGTTCAAAAAGCCCTGTTCTCAAGCCATAATCGCTTATTATTGATAGGAAAAGCCTTTTTTCTGGGGTTCCGTCTATGATGTGGTGTTCTTTTTTATGGCTGTTATTATACATTTTGCCTCCCGGGTTAAGCTGTTAATTTGACTTGGATGTTTGAAGTTGGGATTGGCTGATGATTAGTTTTTTTGAAAAAACTGAGGGCTTCTGATACGTCATCACCAACCGATCAATCGCCCGCGTCATCGCCACATACAGCAACCGCGCCTCATCCGCTTCCGGCTCGTTCTGCCTGGGCATTTCGCCTAGTCCCGGAATCAGTACCAAGCCGAATTCCAGCCCTTTGCTGGAGTGCATGCTGACGATCTTCACGCTGTCTTCGGCGTCGTAGAGTTGGGCGCGGCCCTTGTTGCTGGCGCCGGAGCGGTAGGGGATGGCGGCCTTCTTGAGTTCGTATTCGGTCTGGTAGGCCTGGCTGGTGCTGCGGTAGAGGATGGCCATGTCGCTGAGCTGGCGGCCGTTTGCCTGTTCGTCGCGGATGCGGGCGATGAGCAGGTCCCATTCCTCGCGGTCGCTGCCGCACTGGATGAGTTCAGGGAAGGGGCCGCGGCGGCCGGCGCTTTCCGGGGCGATCAGGGGCACGCCGTCTTCGCTGGCGTCACGGCTGGTCAGCAGTTCGGTAGCGAAGGCGCGGGCGACGGCGAGGATCTCCACCGTGTTGCGGTAGTTGAGCTTGAGGATGGTGGTGCGGCCCTGGGCTTGGATGCCGACGCTGGCGAAGCTGAAGTCCAGCGCCTTCTTGCCGCCCTTGCCGCGGTAGATGGCCTGGGCGTCGTCATAGAGCACCAGCAGGGACTGGGTGCTGGGGTCGACCATCTGCACCACCAGCTGGAACCACTCGGGGGCGAAGTCGTGGCCTTCGTCGATCAGCACGGCGCTGTACTGACCGCGGGGGATCTGGCCGCGGTCGACGGCGTCGATGGTGCGCAGCACGTACTGCTCCATCTTGGCCGCTACCGGCAAGCGGTGGTCCGGCTTGTCCACCTGATAGGCGGTGAGCATCTCGGCGCACCAGGCGTGGAAGTTCTGCACCACCACCCGTTCGCCCAGGCCCTTCTGCTCGATCACCTGGCGTAGCCGCCCGGCCAGGGACTTGTTGTAGCAGAGCACCAGGATGGGTTTGACCGAGACCTTGGCCAGGTGGGCGCAGCGATAGCCGAGGATCATAGTCTTGCCACTGCCGGCGGCGCCGTGGATGACGCGGTGGCCGTCGCCCAGGGAGCGCGCCAGTTGTTCCTGCTGCAGGTCCATGACCTTGATCAGGCTGGGCAGCGGCGCCTCGGCGGCGTCGAACAGGCCGAATTGGCCGGGCTGGCTGTTGACCCGTACCTCGGGGTAGAGGTGATAACGCACCCGGTCGATCTGCGGCAGGCTGAGGGCGCAGGGAAAAACATGGGGGAACATGTCCCAGAGGCGTTGCTGGAAGGCTTCCGGGTCGGCGGATTCGGTCATCTCGTCCTGGAACAGCACGCGTTGGGGATCGAGGACGTCGACCAGATCGGTCTGCTCGAACTGGCGGCGGGTGATGCCGGTGAGCACCACGCCCCAGCCCCAGGGCATGATCAGTTGGCCCGGGTGAGGCGAGCTGGCGCTCTGGCGCAGCAGCGGATCTTTCTTGAGTAGCAGGTCGACTTCGAGGATGTAGGAGCGGGCTTGCAGCAGGGGATTGGCGACGGTCTTGAGGCCGTCCTGGGTATGCAGCCGCACCTTGCCCGGGGTGACGGATTCCAGGGTGGCGAGCTTCCAGTCCTTGACCTCCAGCACCAGGATGCCGCGACGCGGATGAAGTACGACGAAATCCGGGTAGCGCGCCTTGGGGCCGACCGGGACGTTGCTCCAGCAGAGGTAGTCGTCTTCGAGCAGTTTTTCCAGGCGTTCGGCGAAGCGACGTTCACCGGGGGTATCGAACTGGCACTGGCTGCGAGCGGGGAAGAAGCGGGCCATCGGTCATCCATCCGTGGTGTGGGGCAGGGCGGATAAACCGTGATCTGTCGCACAAAAGTCCTTTCGTCATACGTTAGTCAGGCAGGTGCGGCGGGTAAAGCGTGAGACGGGTGTTGCCGGGCGATTGGCCGAGTTGGCCGACCGATGGTGGCTGGCAGGTGGCCGGTATTGGGCTGTCTTGGGGGTATAGCGGTACTTCGGGGTTTGGTTTGCCCTCACCCCGGCCCTCTCCCGGGGGAGAGGGGGCGTTTGGATGAGGTGCGGTGCCTTGGGGTGTTGGGCTTCGACGATGGAGCTGTCTCAGCCCAACCTACGGGGTGTGGTTTGCCCTCACCCTGGCCCTCTTCCTGAGGGAGAGGGGCGTTAGGTAGGGTGCGGTGCCTTGGGGTGTTGGGCTTCGACGATGGAGCTGTCTCAGCCCAACCTACGAGGTCTGGTTTGCCTCACCCCGGCCCTCTCCGGAGGGAGAGGGGGCGTTTGGGTCGGATGCGTTGCTTTGGGGCGTTGGGCTTCGACGGTGGGGCTGTCTCAGCCCAACCTACGAGGTCTGGTTTGCCCTCACCCCGGCGCTCTCCCTGGGGGAGAGGGGGTGTTTGGGTGGGATGCGTTGCCTTGGGGTGTTGGGCTTCGACGGTGGAGCTGTCTCAGCCTAACCTACGGTGATGGGCTGCCCTCACCCCGACCCTCTCCCTAGGGGAGAGGGGGCGTTTGGGTGAGGTGCGTTGCGTTGGGGTGTTGGGCTTCGACGGTAGAGCTGTCTCAGCCCAACAATCAGGGCCCCGCTCAGTAGTAGCTGCGCATCACCGCGATTCCCGCTTCCAGCACGCCTTGCCATTCCTGGCGCAGGGCGGGAGTGAAGTCGGCATCGTGCTGGGCCAGGGTGGCGAGCAGGCAGTCGACCCAGCCTTCGTAGAGTTCGGGACCGATGTCCAACCGCGCCCGGCAATGGCTTTCGCCAAGCTGGCGCAGTTTGGTGGTGGGCATGCCGCGGGCCACCAGGACCAGGTTCATGATGCCGTGGCGCAGCAGCAGTTGCTGGGCAGCCATGTCAGTGTGGGCGAATTTCTCCCGGACCTGGGGCGAACTGGCCAGGAAGCGCTGATAGAAATCATCGAAGAAGGCGGGGCTGGCGCAGCAGCGTCCGTAGCTCAACATCACATTCTGGGCCGGCAGCATGCGGGTTCCTGGGCAGGCACGAAACGGCGCAGCCTGCCCGAGCGCTGCTGAGGACGTCTTGATCCCGATCAAGGGGGAGGCCGCGCGACTCTCTGAAACATTTTGAACCAACTCACGCGGCGGCTTCTCTACCTTAAGCGCAGCGGTCGCCGAGAAACCCCTACTCCAGAGGGCCTGGCCCGTCAGTGCGCACCTATCGTCCCCCTGGAGAACCCCATGAGTCAGACCCCTCTGCTAATCGGCTTCGTCATCATGTCGCTCGCCTCCCTGGCCATCTATGCCAAGGGTGCGCACCGCGGTCCGCTGCACGGTCATACCCTGGTTCACGCCGCCGTGCCCTTCATCGCCGCCACGGCCTATCTGGCCATGTACCTGGGGGTCGGCAATCTGATCAAGCTGGATGGCAGCATCACCTACGTCGCCCGCTACCTGGACTGGACCTTCACCACGCCGTTGCTGCTGGCCGGGGTGGTGAGTTCGGCCTACCTGGGTGCCCGCGAGCAAGAGGGACAAGGCGGCTTCGTGGCCTCCATCGTCACCCTGGACGTGGTAATGATCGTGACCGGTCTGGTGGCCTCTCTGGCACCGTACGGCACCATCAAGTGGGTATTCTTCGCCTGGTCCTGCGCGGCCTTTGTCGGGGTGCTCTATCTGCTATGGAAGCCGCTGGCGACCTTAGCCGGCCAGCATGCCGCGATCGGCGCGGCCTATCGCAAGAATGTCGGCTTCCTCAGCGTGCTCTGGCTGATCTATCCGGTGGTTTTCGCCGTGGGGCCGGAGGGCGTCTGGGCGGTGAGCGATGCCGCCACGGTCTGGGTCTTCCTGATCCTCGACGTGCTGGCCAAGGTGGTCTATGCCTTCACCTCCGAGCGCAATCTGCGCGCGGCCCTGGCGCGGACCGGCGTCTAAAGATGCAGGAGACCGGGCGAGGCTGGCTGGCGCTGGTGCTGAGCGCCGGGCTCGCCAGCCTGGCAGGCGGAGCCGGGCAATTGGCCTATGCCCTGGTGGTAGGCCTGGGTCTGGGCCTGCTGCATGGTGCCAGCGATCTGCGCCTGGTCGCACCCGGGCGGCGCCTGGTCTTTCTCGGCTGCTATCTGGCGACGGCCCTGGCCTGCCTGCTCTGCTGGCAACTGGCAGGCACGGCAGCGCTGCTGCTGTTCCTGCTACTCTCGGCCTGGCATTTCGCCCATGAAGACGAGCTGTTTCCCAAGCGGCTGGCCTCGCTGGCCCTGGGGCTGTTCATCATTGGCGGTCCGGCGGTGGTGCACGAAGCCGCCGTCGCCCGGTTGCTGGCCCTGGCCATGGGGCCGGCTGCTTCTCTTGCCCTCGCAGACTGGCTAGCCCGCGTGCTCCTACTGGGTGGGCTGCTGGCACTGCCGGTACTGTTGCTGGCCGTCTGGCAGCAGCGTTGCCTTAGGTTGGCGGTGACGCTGCTGGCCGTGGTGCTGGCGCCGCCGCTGGTGGGGTTCGCCCTGGGCTTCTATCTGCTGCACGCCGCGCCCCAGACCGGGGCGCGCCAACGTTTGTTGGGGGCGCCCACCTTCAAGGCCTATCTGCGTCTGACGTGGCCGATCCTGCTGGGCGCTGCGCTCTTCACCCTGGCCGGTGGCCTGGTGTTCCTACTGCAGGAACGCACCGGCATCCGCGCGCTGTTCGCCGTGCTGGCGGCCTTCGCCGTGCCACACATGCTGGTGCTGCCGCGTTTTCTCGTATCCGACGCTGAAACGCAGCCGCGCTCAAGACCGCAGGTGGTTGAGCGGTAGCTCGGTACTGGCCAGGATCTGGTTGAGTACAAAGCTCGACCGCACGCTGGAGACGCCCTCGATGCGCGTCAGGGTACCCAGCAGCAGCTGCTGGTAGTGCTCCATGTCGGGCACGACGACCTTGAGCTGATAGTCCGCATCCATGCCGGTGACCAGGCAGCACTCCAGCACCTCAGGGCACTGGGCGATGATGGCCTGGAAGTTCTCGAAGCGCTCGGGGGTGTGTCTGTCCATGCCGATGAGGACGAAGGCGGTCAGCGACAGGCCGAGTTTCTTGCGATCCAGCAGGGCGACCTGACGGGTGATGTAGCCGCTGTCTTCCAGTTGCTTGACCCGTCGCGAGCAGGGGGAGGGCGATAGCCCGATGCGTTCGGCCAGTTCCTGATTGGACAGGCGCGCGTCGCGCTGCAGTTCTGCCAAGATTTTCAGATCGAAGCGATCGAGTTTGTCCATTCTGCATGCCTTGCGCTAGCCGATTGCGCTTAATCCTAGGTTTGTGGACATGGATTGCGCAAGAGGCAGGAAAGAAGCGGCACAACGCAACCCGCTGCCGGCCACAGGGGCGTAAGCTGAATTCAACTTCGATAGCCCGGTAGAGCTGTCCAACGAAGGTGCCCCAGGAGGGCCTTTCGCATAGCCAACGACGGTATCCCGTCCGCCGCGCCCGGGCCCGCCCAGGTCACCATTCCTGGTCGATCGCAGCCACCGTCACGAGCGGTGCGAGAGGACAACGAATTCAAGGGGAGGCCGCAAGGTCTCCCCTTTTCTTTTGCGTGGGATTTGGGGGGCGGGGAGGGCGTCTGGGGAAGGTTGGGTAAGGGGGAAGAGCATCGCGGCCATGGGCCGCTCCTACAGCGGTATATGCCTGTAGGAGCGGCCGCGATCAATCCGTGAAACTCACGCCTGCCCAGGCGGCTGCTTGTCCACGGTCAGGGGGGCGTCGCTGGCGAGGAACTCCCGGGCCTCTTCTTCGCTGGCTACCGAGGGTGGCGAGCCGCGCAGGGGTTGGCCGGCGGTTTCGCGCACGGTCAGCATGGTCAGGATGCCGATCACGGCCGCGGCCATCAGGTAGTAGGCCGGCACCAGGGGGTCGCCGGTCTTTTCCACCAGCCAGGCGGTGACCAGCGGAGTGGTCCCGCCAAACAGCGACACCGAGATGTTGAAGGCGATGGACAGGGCGCTGTAGCGGATCGGGGTGTAGAACAGCGCCGGCAGGGTGGACGGCATGGTGCTGGTAAAGCAGGCCAGGGCCATGCCCAGCAGCATCAGGCCGAGGAAGATCAGCCAGTCGTGGCCGCTGCCGATCAGCTTGAGGCAGGGAATCGCCAGGACCAGGATCGCCACGCACGCACCGATGATCATCGGCTTGCGCCCCAACCGGTCGCTGAAGAAACCGCCCAGGATGTTGAGCGGCATCATCACCACCATGACGATGAGGATCAGCAGCAGACCCTTGGTCTCGGCGTAGCCCATGGTCACCGCCAGATAGCTGGGCATGTAGGTCAGCAGCATGTAGTCGGTGACGTTGAACACCAGCACCAGGCCGACGCACTTGAGCAGGGCGACCCGATGCAGGGTGAACAGCTCGCGCAGACTGTGCGCCGGACCGTCCGCGGCCTTGCCTTCGTTGGCCTCGGTGTGGGCCTTGAACGCCGGAGTCTCTTCCAGCTTCAGGCGCATGTAGAGGCCGAGCAGGCCGAGGGGACCGGCGATGAAGAAGGGCACGCGCCAGCCCCAGTCGAGCAACTGTTCCTGGGTCAGGGCCGCGGTGAGCGCCGTGACCGTTCCCGCGCCGGCGATATAGCCGGCCAGGGTGCCGAATTCCAGCCAGCTGCCCATGCGTCCGCGGGTCTTGTCGGTGGCGTACTCGGCGATGAAGGTCGCCGCTCCCCCGTATTCACCGCCGGTGGAGAAGCCTTGGACGACACGTGCCAGCAGCAGCAGGGCAGGCGCCCAGATGCCGATGCTCTCGTAGCTGGGGATGAGGCCGATGCTGAAGGTGCCCAGGGCCATCATGATCATGGTCAGGGCCAGCACCTTCTGGCGACCGTACTTGTCGCCCAGGGGGCCGAACACCATGCCGCCGAGGGGGCGGACCAGAAAGGCCACGGTAAAGGTGGCGAAGGTGGCGATCAGCTGGGCGGCGGCATCGCCGTCGGGAAAGAAGACCTTGCCAAGGGTCACGGCCAGGTAGCCATAGACGCCGAAATCGAACCACTCCATGGCATTGCCAAGGGCGGCGGCGCCGACGGCGCGCTTGACCAGGGAATTGTCGACGATGGTGAGGTCGTCCGGCTTTACCTCATGGCGACGCTTGAACCAGCCAACGTGATGATGGTGTTTCGACATGTGTTTTCCTCCTTGCGTGGGGCCATAGACCCAAGCGGACCGCTGTAAGTGCGATTCCTGTGCGGTTGAAACTTGCCGAACACGCCTGGAGTCGACCCTTTATCGGTAAAAACTCTTGGAGGTTCCATGCAATATCGTCCGCTCGGCCACTCCGGCCTGCTGGTTTCCCAACTCGCCCTCGGCACCCTGCAGGTGGGTGGTCGCGATGGATTCGAGAAGTGCGGGGGCATCGACCTGCGCACCCTGCGGCGGCTGTTCGACATCGCCTTCGACGCCGGGGTGAATCTGGTGGATACCGCCGATCTGTATTCCTACGGCCTGGCCGAGGAACTCGTCGGCCAGGCCCTGGGCGACAAGCGCGACGGCATACTGCTGGCATCCAAGGGGCGGAGCGCCATGAGCGACGACCCCAACGACAGCGGCGCTTCGCGCTATCACCTGATCCGCGCCTGCGAGAACAGCCTGCGCCGGCTGGGCACCGATCACCTGGATCTCTACCAGCTGCACAACTGGGACGGGGTCACCCCCATCGAAGAGACGCTGGAGGCCATGACCCACCTGGTGCAAAGCGGCAAGGTGCGCTACTTCGGCACCAGCAACTACACCGGCTGGCAAATGATGAAGACCCTCGGCAAGGCTGAGCTGCACGGTTTCATCAAGCCGGTCAGCCAGCAGATCTATTACACCCCGGAATCCCGCGAGGCGGAGTACGAACTGTTGCCGCTGGCCCTCGACCAAGAGGTCGGCACCCTGGTCTGGGGCCCCATGGGCGAGGGTCTGCTGACCGGCTCGACCCGCCGCGGCAAGCCTGCGCCGCAGGGGACGCGCCAGGGCAGCGATTGGCCCGAGCCCTATGTACACGATCCCGAACGCGCCCTGGACATCATCGAGACCCTGGCCGCGGTGGGCGATGCCCATGGCGTCTCGGTAGCCCAGGTCTGCCTGGCCTGGCTCAGGGATCGCCCGGGCATCACCAGCCTGATCGTCGGCGCCCGCAGCGAAGCCCAGCTGCACGACAACCTGGCGGCCATGGAGCTGGCGCTGACGGCAGAGGAGTCCGCCCGGATCGAGGCGGCGACCCGTCGCGAGCCGCTGTATCCCTATTGGCACCGCATCGTCGCCGGGATGGATCGACTGGATCCGGCCGAGCAGCCGTTCCTGGCCGAGCAGCGCAAGACCCTGGAGCAGCGCCGCGACAAATAGGGCGAGCGGCTAACGGCCGGGCTGGGGGAGGGTCCAAGCCTTGGGGTACTCTGGGCCATCCCCTCGTGGAGCCGTGCGATGAAATCGCCTGCCGTGCTGTTCGCGCTTGTCTTCTCCGGCGTTTCGCTCTGGAGCATCGCGCCCGCCTGGGCCGATAACAACTATCGCCTGGGCGGCGTCTATGTGACGCCACCGTCGGGGGCCCAGCCGCCTCCGATCGCACCCGCTGGTAACGCCGAACGCTGGCAGGGCCGCGGTCAGGGTGACTGGAATGGCGGCTCGCCCGGACGCGGCAATGGTCCAGCCCTGGAGCGCTGGGAGCGCAACGATCCACCACCGCCGCGACCAGGCTATCAGCCGGCCTGGCAAGACCGCCCCGTCCCGCTGCCGCGTCCAGGCTACATGATGCCGGCGCCTGACCAGCCCGGTCGGAATTATCCGCCGCCGCCACCTCCACGACCGGAGCGGGACCCGCATTGGTCCGGCCCGCGCCCTGGCTGGGGCGCCAATCCCCAGTGGCGACCCGGTTTCGAGGTGCCGGGCGTACCGGCCGGTTTCACCCGCGTCTGGTATCGGGACAGTCAGTATTACTATGCCGACGGCTACTGGTATCGGCCCCAGGGGCCGCGCTATGTGGTGACCCTGCCGCCGACCGGGGTACGCGTCAGCGTCTTGCCGGCCTTTGCCGAAACGCTGTGGATGGGCGGCACCACCTACTATTTCGCCGCGGGCAGCTATTACCGCACCGATCCGGGCGGCGGCTTCGTCACCGTCGCCGATCCCAACGTCGCTGCAGTACCGACCACGATGGCAGCGCCTGCCGGGACCGGCTACGATGCCTATGACGTCACTGCCTATCCCTTGCAGGGCCAGCCGCCCGAACGCTACGCCACGGATCGCTACGATTGCCGCCGCTACGCCGCCGGCGAGTCGGGCTTCGATCCCGAGCGACCCGGTGCGGTCGGCGATCCCTACCTGACCCAGCGCTTCCGCCAGGCCCTGGCCGCCTGCCTGGCGGGGCGTGGTTATCAGGTGGAGTAGCGCTCAGTCGTTGGTCAGCTGCACCAGGGTGAACAGCCCAAAGGGCGGCACGCTGCTGCGACTGGCGCGGCGCAGGTCTTCGCGGGAAAGGATGGAGTCCATGGCGAAGTCAGGGTGCCAGCCCAGCTTGCGCGAGGCCGGTGCCAGGGTCTTTTCCGCCAGCAGGCGCAGGCCGCTCTCGGCCTGGAAGTGATTGACCAGCAAGAGGTGGCCGCCCGGCTTCACCACGCGCCGCATCTCCTGCATCAGCTTGCGCGGATTGGGCACCACGGAGGCCACGAACATGGCCACGGCGATATCGAAAGAGCCGGTGGGCAGGCCGGTTTCCTCGGCATTGGCTTCGAGCAGCGCCTCCACCGTGGTGATCTCGTCGCGCGCGACCCGCTCCCGCGCCTTGGCCAGCATGTCCGGCGAGAGATCGATCCCGGTGACGCGCTTGTCGGCGCCATAGTGCGGCAGGGCGAGACCAGTTCCTACCCCGACCTCCAGCACCCGGGTACCCGCCAGGGCATTGACCGCCGCCACCGCCCGCTTGCGACCGGGCGCAGAGACGCCACCAAACACTCGATCATAGACATTGGCCCAGCGCCGGTAGGCGGAAATGATGGCGGCATTGTCCAGCGCGGAGTGCGGTGCGGACGTGTCGGCGGTATCTAGCGAATAATCGATTTTCTTCGAGTCGTGCATAGCGGCCTTGTCATTGTCGGTAGATGAAAGCAGGGGCGTTACGGAGCTAACTCGGAGCGGCGTCCGATGGTGGAAAGTACATGCCAATGAGCGAAGCGTAAGCAGCTTCGTTATCGCTCGTGTTTTTTTGTAATGGGGTTTGCCACCTGTCTCCTATTCGCAGCAGAACACCCCTAGATCATTTGGATGCTTGATATGGATCTCATCAGGCAAGTGATCTTCTTGTTTTAAAACAATTTATAGGTACTTGGCTAGTTTGTATTCATTTGGTCTTCCCTGAATGAGAAGCTGATTCTTTTATGGATTTTTTTTGTTCATTCAATGAATTTAAAGCTTCATTGTTTTTTGTTCGTTCAAATAAAAGGCTGTATTGGCGAAGATAGAGAGTGCCTACCGCTTTTTATCGATGTCAGAGCAGCCGTTCGAGCCTTGGCTACCGAGGGACAGCAAAGAAGGCTCGACGGCTGGTGTAAGGACGCCTTTGGTCGCATACGAAGCCAGGGATTGCTCATTGTCATATTTTGGTAATAGACAGCTTAATAGGCTAAGCAGAGCAGGCCTGAAAGCGCTAGGCTAGAGCGCTCGGGAACGCGAGGCAGAGACGTTAGCTGGCACATTGATAGCGGGCTATGCTTATGGCCTGTGGGCGTGCCTTTCGTCGGTGTAAGTCGCCGGATACGGCGTGTCCGGTTCGTCCCGGTCGTCCCGTCCTTACGTCCGAATGTCTCTCCATTGCTGATTTTCAGCCGTCTTAAAGGCAGCATTGCCTGGGTGTCCGGAATTGACAAGGCAGATGTGGCGTGAAGAAGGCCGCAGGCTTCACTCTTACAGAATTGCTGATAGTCGTAGGCTTGATCGCTATCCTTGCTGCGATAGCGGTACCTGGTTTCAGCTCGTTGATCCGCTCCAACAGAGTCGTCGGCGCTGCCGAAGAGCTACAGAATGTTCTGACTTATGCCCGCAGTGAGGCGATGGCTCGCGGCGTCAACGTAGGTGTCACAGCCCCTAATGTCGATGCCTGGACCGGTGCCCTGATTGTCGCCACCGTGAGCAGCACCGTGTTGGGCGAGGCGGAAACGCTGCGCAGTTTCACCAACACCGGCTTAGCCGCTTCGGGGGTCAACAGCACGGGCACCGCTGCCGCACTGACCTTCCGGCCCAATGGCACTCTGGTGTCATCCGCTGCAGCCACGATCAACGTCTGCGCCAGTAATGACAAAACCACTACCGGTAGGACGCTGACGATCACTCAAGGTGGGCAGATCAGTATGAAGGACTTTCCGCCGACGTCGGCCAAAGCGAGTGGCTGTTCATGAGCGTCTTACGTCAACGGGGTTTCAGCCTCATCGAGGTGCTGGTCAGTCTGATCGTCATCTGCATTGGCGTTCTGGGCATGGTGGCATTGCAATCTCGTAGTCTGGTGCAGACTCAGGACTCCGTACTGCGCAACAACGCCATCATGCTCGCGGGCGATCTCATAGAAATGATGCGCAGCAATCCCGGGGGGGCCCTTGCCGGAGATTTGTTCAGCGTCACCAGCAAGTACCACAAGGCTACCGGTAGTGACTTTGCCAGCGTTGCGCTGGATTCTGCCGACGATTCGTGCGCCAAGCTCGCCCGAGGTGTTGGGGGGGACGCCGTTGCTGGCAAGGATCTGACCTGCTGGCTGCGCCAGGTCAAGGCGCTGCTGCCGGTGACCGATGACCTCATCAAGGCCAACTTCGCCGTTTGCCCCTCGCTGGCGCCACCTGCGGTCGGCAGTACGACACCCTACGATGCCTGTGGCACCGAAAACAGCTCGATAGCCATGGTGGTCTTGGCCTGGCAGGACGCTTCCAGCAATACCCAGGGATGCGCCGGTGGTATCTGCTACTACGTCTTGAGGGCCGAGCTATGAAGCGACAGCGTGGTCTGTCCCTGATCGAGATGATGATCTCTCTGACGCTCAGTACCTTCTTGATTCTTGCCGTCACCCAGCTTTATCTCGGCAACAAGCGCCACTACCTCTATCAGGAAGGTCAGGTCGAGAATGGCGACAATGGTCGGCTTGCCCTGTTGCTGCTGGATCAGCAATTGGCGAAGGCTGGCTTCCGTGCCAATCCCGTCGTCAAGACAACTCTGACAGAGGCCTTTCCTCGTCTTGAGGAGACCAATGGCTGTCCGGCCTTCGCTGCAGGGCAGACCATCCAGCCCACTACGGACGCCAACCAAAGCGGTATCTGCTTTCGCTATCAAGGCGCGGCAAAGGGAACGGACGTCGATTGCCTGGGCAACAAGATCGCGGCTGCTACCCATGGTACCGAGGTTCTCACGCGAATCAGCTATGTGGCCGATGGCAGCGGAACGGGAACCCTCCGCTGCAGCGCTCAAGGCCAAGCCGCCCAGGTACTGGTCAGTGGCTTGACCAGCTTTGTCTGGTTCAAGGTGCCGTCCAGTGCCGACTCCAATCAGGCGATCCGCTATGCGGCCTTGTTTTCCACGACCAAGGATCTCACCGATGGTATCTCCAGTACGGTGATCAATAACTGGAACACCTTGAGTGGGCAGAGCTTGCAAGACAGCACCCACGTGTTGCAGATCGTTCAAGGCAGCGTGACCCTGCGGAATCTGATGCAATGACGGGCGCACCGGTGGCATCACAACGGGGTGCGGTATTGATCGTCGCGCTGATCATGCTGTTGCTGCTCACCCTGCTGGCATTGTCCAGCATGCGTTCCAGTACGCTGCAGAATCGCCTGGGTGGCAGCGTGTCCGAGCAGAAGCGGGCCTACAACGCGGCGGAATCGGCGCTACGCGAAGGGGAGCGCCGGCTAAATGCCCTGAAGTTCACGGCCGTCTTTTCCGCGGCCAGCGCAGGCTATTCAAGCTGCTCTTCGAGTGTAGCGGCCATTGGCAGCAATCTATGCATCCTGCTCGAAGGCAATGATCTCGATACCACCGAGAAAACTCAGGCTTGGGCCAAGACCGCTCTATCGGCAAGCGGTACGGCATCGGCATCAGTGGCCTACAGCGGTTATGACGGCAAGTCGACGTTCAGCCGCTTGCCTCGTTGGGTCGCTACGGTCGTCTCCAGCAGCGGGGAAAGCGATATGTCTCTCGCCAGCCAAGGCAAGGGCATCTACTACTATCGGGTAACCGCCGCTGCCACGGCAGGGGGCGCGCGTTTTCCTGTCATTCTGCAAAGTATCATCAAGGTAGAAGTCCAATGAGCTTGCGCCAATGCTCTGCGTTTCTGGCCCTGTGTTTGGCGCTTCCCTTGGTGGAAGCGGCTACCTTCAACCCGAGCCAGCAGCCGCTTTTCTTGACTACCGGTGTCGGGCCAAATTTCTTCATCACCATCGATAACTCCACCAGTATGCAGATGGCGGTGGTGCCGGACGCGTCGAACAACGCCACCATTCGCCCAACTCGCCGGGCCAAATCCGCTACCTTCAATGGGTTGTATTACAACCCTGCGGTCACCTATGCCGCGCCTTACAAGGTCGTTTACGACGCTTCGACAGGCATCTTGACCAAGACCCGATTGACGACGAGTTTTAACGCAGCCTATGTAAACGGTTTTCGTACCGGTTTAGGAACGGTAGACCTGAGCAGTAACTACAAGGTGAGTTGGGGCTACAACCCCAATATAAGCACGACCGACCCAGAGACCGCCCGTGGCACCACCTATGCCAACCCCGGGCTGGCGACCGGTAGCGTCAGTACCCTGGCAGAAAACCCTTCGGCTGATTTCCCCACTGTTACGTCTACCACCTCCAGCACGGGAAGCAGTACCAGGACGAACAACGTTACCTACACAACGTCCGCCTCTTTCTGTCCTTCTTCAATCAGTGATTCTTCGTCAACTTCCGGCACCACCAGCACCACGTCGAATGGTGTAACTACCAGTAGTTATACGACAACTCAAACGTCGTACAGCAATATTTCCTGCTCTTTCAATTTCTTCAGATACACGATCAGGGTTACCACCACCTCTACGCCGACGACCTACACCACCACTACCTCTGACAGAGTGAAAGCGGGTGTGGCCGCTTATTATTATCTTTACGATACCAAGCTCTCCACGTGCACCACGATTGGCACTCGCAACGATGACTGTTACAGGAAGGTCACGGTCTCCAACGACTCCGGTTTGAATGGTAGCGACGAACGCCAGAATTTTGCCAACTGGTATTCTTTCTATCGCAGTAGGTCCCTGGCGGCGCAAAGTGCAACCAACCTGGCGATGATTGATGTGGATGAAAACATCCGTGTTGGCTGGCAGGCGCTGGGCAGCTGTACCTTTTCCGCTACATCGCCAAGTTGCCGTGGTATCAATAACTCCAGTTCGTCGGCCTACGACAATCGCCTCCGCCCCTTCAGCGGCAGTCACCGACAGGCTCTGTTCGATTGGCTTGGCGACATCTACTACGACTCCAGCACGCCCTTGCATTCGGCATTGGCGCGGGTGGGCAACTTTCTATCCACGACTGGCATCAATGGCCCCTATGCCTACAGCCCAGGCAGCACCGAGGCTCCAATCTACGCCTGCCGGGCCAGCTATAGCCTGATGGTGACGGATGGCGTGTGGAACGCCAACTACGACGTGGCCGGCGAGGACAGCAGCAGCCAAGAGTTGGGCGATGGCAGGACATACAGCCCTATGGCGCCCTATCAGGACCTCACCACGGATACGCTGGCGGACTTGGCCTTCCAGTATTGGTACAGGGACGCCAACAGGTCGCTCGACAACAAGATTCCACCCTACACGGCAGTGAGCGGCACCGAGACCCATGGTGACAATAAGCTGACCTCCTACTGGAATCCAAAGAACGATCCAGCCACTTGGCAGCACCTGACCGGTTTCTATGTAGGCATCGGTTTGAGTAGTGCCCTGACCAGCCCGGTCTGGGGTGGGGATACCTACTCTGGTGGTTATGATGCGATCGCCGCCGGCACCCTGAATTGGCCCAAGGCGGCTTCGGGCAGCGACAACAATGTCTACGATCTTTGGCACGCGGCCATCAATTCACGCGGCGCCTTCTTCAGTGCGGATGACGCCGGTGACCTGGTCAGTTCGCTCGGCGCCGTGGTGACGCGGATCACCCAGTCGAACAATGCCTCTGCCAGCCAGGTGTCTTCGCCGATGCTCGACAACAGTTTCTCGTCGAGCTACACCTATGTTCCTACCTTTTCCAGCAGTGACTGGAGTGGGGATCTAGACAAGAATTTGCGGACCGCAAAGTCTGTCACTCGCCAATGGAGTGCCCAAAGCAAACTCGATATTGCCTATGGCAATGGTAATTACACCGGGCGAACGGTGGTAATGGCCAAGTCCGCCAATACGCTGCAGGACTTCAGGTGGAGCAATCTCAGTGCTACCCAACAGGCGTATCTGAACAAGAATCTGCTTGGTACGGTCGACAGTTACGGCTCTCAGCGGGTGGATTATCTGCGCGGCGCGCGTACCTATGAAAACAGCGCTACCACGCCAAGTTTCCGGATACGCAGTCACATCCTGGGCGATATCGTCAATTCGACACCGGTACAGGTAACTATCCCCAGCAGCCCCGAAGCCAAGATGAATGCGCTGGTTTCCTCAGCCAGCGGATCCTATACCGCGTTTCGCCAAAAATGGGCCAGCCGTGCCACACGTATCTATGTCGGAGGCAACGACGGCATGCTGCACGGCTTCGATGATGGCGGTAACGAAAAATTCGCCTTCATTCCCAGTGCGGTCCTGCCCACTCTCTACAAGCTCACCGACGTGAACTACACCGGCGGTGCGCACCAGTTCTATGTCGATGGCTCGCCGGTGGTACAGGACGTCTATTTCGGCGGGAGCTGGCACACGGTGTTGATAGGGACCCTGCGTGGCGGTGGTCGCGGCCTCTTTGCCCTGGACATCACCGATCCAGACGATATCAAGTTGTTGTGGGAAAAAAGCAGTAGTGATTATCCCCAGCTGGGCTACACCTATGCAAAACCGGTAGTCACTCGGTTGCAGAACGGTTCCTGGGCAGTGGTGCTGGGCAACGGCTATGGCAGCAATTGGACGAACAACGGCGCTACCTTGGAGAATGCCGCTTCGCTGTATCTACTCAATGTCAGCGATGGCAGCTTGATTTCGCAGTTGACCGCCTCTGCCAGCGGTACGGCGGTGAATGGTCTGTCTTCGCCGCTCGTGGCCGATGTCAATAACGACCTGATTGCCGACTATGCCTATGCAGGTGATTTACAGGGTCGCTTGTGGCGCTTCGATTTGGTGGGTAGCAGCGCGACCAGCTACAGCGTTGCCTTTGGTGGCAAGACGCCCTTGTATAGTGTCCTGGCCAGCAGCTACTCGAGCGGCTTGAGCAGCTTTACCCAGGCCATCACTGCAGCGCCTTATCTGGTACGTCATCCATCCGGTACCGGCTATCTGATCGTCTTCGGGACAGGCAAGTACTTGGAGGGCGCCGATGCCACTGCCAATACCACCAAGGCCATGACGCTCTATGGCATCTGGGATCGTCAGGCGACGGGTACCGCCGCCAGCACGACACCGACGTTGACCGTTGCCAACCTGCAGCAGCAAACGCTGGGTGCGGACACTGCCATCTCCTATACCAGCTCTACGGGAGACTCGGTCGCATCCACTGCCAATACGCTGTCCACGACAGCGGTGGACTGGTACACGAGTACCAATACGGCGGGCAAGTATGGCTGGTACGTCAATCTGCCGCTGACGGGCGAGATGGTCATCAACAAGGCCCAGTACATCAGCGATACCTTGCTGTTCACATCGCTGGTGCCCAACGACGATCCGTGCGATTCCGGCGCGGTGACCTACCTGTATGCCCTCAATCCGTATACCGGCGGTGGCAGCGATCTCCTCGAACTTGGGCTGGATACCTCTTATTCACGGCTCAAACTGGCAGGCCTCTATGGCGGCGCCTCCATCTTCACCTATGGCAACAGCGTCGTCATTTCAGGGACGAGCCCGTCCACCACGACTACACTGACCAATGCTGATGGTTCCGTTACCACGACGACCCTGGATCCGAGCCTGTCGAAATCCACGGTCACCAAGCCAAAGTTCTCCCGCCAGACCTGGCGCACCATACCCAATCAGAATCCTGACGAATGAAATTTTCGATGCGAGCACGAGGCTTTACCCTGATCGAGCTGATGGTCGTCGTGGCGATCGTCGGCATCCTGGCGGCCATCGCCTATCCGAGCTATCAGAGCTACGTTTTGCGCTCTCATCGTAGCGAGGGGCAGGCACTGCTCAATGAAGCGGCGGCGCGGATGGAGCGCTTCTATGCGCAGAACAACGCCTATCCGACCACGGTGAAGGACCTGAACATCGTGAATACCAAGACCGCAGCCGGCAGCGACAAGGTGTTTTCCAGCAGTGGTTATTACCAGTTGGGCATCGTGGCCAATACCGCTGGTAGCGATGCCTACAGCCAGAATGGTCCTTACCTGCTGACGGCGGAGCCGAAGGATACTCAGGCCAATGATGTCTGCGGCAACCTGATGCTTAATGCCCAGGGCGTCAAGAAGGTATCTAAAGGCAACGCCACCGACTGCTGGCGCTAATCCTCCCGCCCCTGCACCAGGCCTGCATCCCGCTCCTGCTCCACCCGATAGCCGCCAAAGCCCAGAGTCACCCGCTGGGTGGCGTCGGCCTTGCCGGCGTCTTCGGCTTCGTGCTCGACCACCAGGCGATTGAGGCGGTTGAGCAGCTGCATGGATTCGTCGTAGGCGGTGCGATAGAGACTCAGGGTCGAGTCCTGGGTCAGGTTGTGGCCGTAGACCACATGGAAGGTGAAGTCCGGCGCGGCGCGATCCTGCAGGTAGAGGCGCTCGAAACCGGCCAGCAGGTCGCCGGTGAAGTGGGCCAGCAGCCGGCCCGCGCCTTCCTGGCTCTCGGTGCCGCGCAGCAACGAGCGTGGCGTGAGCACCACCCGGTCTTCCTCGTCGAGGCGGGCATAGCCCTTGCGCAGCCATTCATCCAACACGGTACGGGCGCGGACGTCGCTGCCGACGCTGGCGACCAGGGCGTCGAAACTCTGTTCGCCGCCGCGGCGCTGGGTGCGGGGCAGGGGGCGCAGATTGCCCTCGGCATCGAGCAGGTCCAGGCGTGAGGTCCAGGCGCTGAGCACCTGCCATTCCAGGCTGGGCGTGCAGGGCGTACGTTCCGGGCCAGCCTCGCGCAGGGCGCGGACCTCGCGGCGCGGCAGGCCGGTCAGGACCGAGATGCGGCTGTCGGAGTTGGGCTTGTCGCCCAGCGGCTCGAAATCCTGGGCGACTTCGAAGTAGGTCTGGCGCAGCAGCCGATCGAAGGTCTGGTAGGTCACGCCGGAGGCGATGGCGATTCGTACCAGCCGACCGATCAGGCTGCGCAGAAGCAAGGGAACCTTGGTGGAAAGCATGGGGGACTCGATGCGGCAGACGCCCTCCCATCTTCGCGGGGCCTTGGGTCCCCGTCAAACCAGCCAGTCATAAAGTGTCGCGGACGCCGCTCAGGCTGTCGTCCGCGGGGCAGGGCACTGCCTAGCCGGGTGTGCCCGATTCGGTCTCGCCGGCCACGTCCGGGTCGTCCGGAAACTCCTCCGGCTCCATGTCGGCATAAGGCAGCTCTTCGGGTGGCGGGGTATTGCTGGGGTTGTCGTAGGTCTTCTGGTCGGCGTCGCTCATGGTGGGCTCCTGGGTGGGTGGTGGAGATATCGAACCCCCCTGGGCGGGGCCGTTCCCGAGCACCCCGTCGAGCGCGACCTTGTGTCGGCTGAGTGGCCAATGGCCGAACGCCGTTATCGCGATAGCGGTCCATTGGCTGACCGTCTCGTCCGAATGACGGCGCCCGAGGAGTCCCGTGATGACCACGCCTACCGCTGTCCATCCGCTGCCGTTCCAGCCCGCCTTCGAACAGGTGCCGGATGATGAAGCCGATACCATTCGCGAGATGGTCGCGGCCATGAGAGACATCACCGAGACCACCTATGCCAATGGTGGTCATGCCATCCGCAGCGTGCACGCCAAGAGTCATGGTCTGCTCACGGGCCAGGTGACGGTGCTGGATGGTCTGCCGCCGGCCTATGCCCATGGCGCCTTCGCCACGCCGGGCAGCTATGCCGCGGTGCTGAGATTCTCTACCAACCCCGGCGACATCCTGGCCGACAGCGTTTCCACCCCCCGTGGCCTGGCGCTCAAGCTGATCGACGTGCCAGGCGAGCGCCTGCCTGGCAGCGAAGGACAGGTGACCCAGGATTTCGTCATGCAGAACGCGCCGGCCTTTACCGCGCCGGATCCCAAGACCTTTCTCAAGACGCTCAAGCTGCTGGCCAAGACCACCGACCGCGGCGAGGGCCTGAAGAAGGTGGCGTCGGCGGTGCTGCGCGGCACCGAGAAGGTAGTGGAGGCCTTTGGCGGCGAGAGTCCGACGCTCAAGAGTCTGGGTGGCCACCCAGAGACCCATCCGCTCGGCGAGACCTTCTACACCATGGCGCCCTTTCTCTACGGCCCCTATTTCGCCAAGCTCAGCGTGGTGCCGGTGGCGCCGGAGCTGACCGCCCTGACCGATGCCCCGGTGGAGGTCAACGGCAAGCCAGACGGCCTGCGCGAGGCGGTCAACGCCCATTTCGCCCAGCACGGCGGGGTCTGGGAGATCCGCGTGCAACTGGGGGTAGACATCGATCAGACGCCGATCGAGGACGCCTCGGTGGTCTGGCCGGAAGACCTGACCCCCTATGTGACCGTGGCGCGCCTGGAGGTCCAGCCGCAACCGGCCTGGAACGAGGCACGCTCGCGCGAGGTGGACGACGCCATGGTGTTCAGCCCCTGGCACGGTCTGGCCGCGCATCGACCCCTTGGCGGCATCATGAGATCGCGGCAACCGGCCTACGAGATGTCTTCGCAGTTTCGCAGCGAGCGCAACGGCTGCCCGTTGCACCATCCGCGCGGACCGGTGGAGTTGTAGGCGAGGCTCAGTTGAGTGTGGCGAGTTCGGCGTCGTCGAGTTCGCGGGCGCGTACCGCGGCCGGACGGCTTACCAGCCCGGCCACATAGCGCTCGAAGTGCGGGCGCTTCTCGACGGTGCCGAAGGCCATGCCCCAAGCGAGATGGGCGCCGACATAGACGTCGGCAGCGGTGAAGCGGTCGTCCACCAGGTATTCACCCGGGGCCAGGGCGGCCTCCAGGGTATCGAGCACCTCGGCGAGACTGCCGTAGCCCACCGCGCCGCGTTTCTGCGGATCCTCGGGCAGGACCACGCTCAGGGCCTGGTTGGTGGCGGCGGCCTCCAGCGGGCCGGCGGCAAAGAACAGCCAGCGGTAGTAGGCACCGCGCGCCGGATCGTTGAGGGGTGGTGCGAGACCGGCGGCGGGAAAGGCGTCGGCGAGATAGGCGCAGATGGCCGCCGTCTCGGTCACCACGGCGGCGCCATGGCGCAACGCCGGCACCTTGCCCATGGGATTGATGGCGCGATAGGCCGGGGATTTCATCGCCGGCCCGTAGTCGACCCGCTGCACTTCATAGGGCTGTCCGAGCTCCTCCAGCAGCCAGCGCACGATGCGTCCGCGCGACATGGGATGGGTATAGAGCACAGGCCGGTCGAACATGGTGTAACTTCCTTGAGTTGTCGTACCCCTTAGCATAGGTAGGCCCTGCTCCAGCGTCCATTCACGGGAGAGCCGGTACCCTTCTGCTAGACTGGTAAACCTTTACCAGTCGTTTCACAGGACTCCCGTGCCTTCATCCTTCGCTTCCCTGCCGCTGGCCGAGGCCATGCAAGCCAATCTGGCCGAACTCGGCTACCTGAGTATGACGCCCATCCAGGCGGCCAGCCTGCCCATCATCCTCAAGGGCCAGGATCTCATCGCCCAGGCCAAGACCGGCTCGGGCAAGACGGCGGCCTTCGGTATCGGCCTGTTGACGGGGCTCAACCCGCGCTATTTCGGCTGTCAGGCCCTGGTCCTCTGTCCGACCCGCGAGCTGGCGGATCAGGTGGCCCGCGAACTGCGGCGCCTGGCGCGCACCACGCCCAATCTCAAGATCCTGACCCTGTGCGGCGGCATGCCGCTGGGGCCGCAGATCGCCTCACTGGAGCACGGCGCCCAGGTGATCGTCGGCACCCCGGGGCGGGTGCAGGAACACCTGCGCAAGGGCACCCTGGTGCTGGACGGTCTCAACGTCGCGGTGCTCGACGAAGCCGATCGCATGCTCGATATGGGCTTCATCGAGGCCATCGCCGACATCCTTCGGCAGACCCCGGCGCGGCGGCAGACGCTGCTGTTTTCCGCGACCTACCCGGAAGGCATCGAGCGCCTGGCCGAGGATTATCTGCGCGCGCCGCTGCGCATCAGTGTCGAAAGTCAGCACAGCGAGACCCAGATCCGCCAGCGCTTCTACGAGATCGCCGCCCAGGATCGCCTGGCCGCCGTGGTGCGCCTGCTCAGGCACCATCGCCCGGCCAGCGCCGTGGCCTTCTGCCAGACCCGCCAGCAGTGCCAGGAGGTGGTCGAGGCGCTGCACGCCCAGCGCATTTCCGCCGCTGCCCTGCATGGCGACCTGGAGCAGCGCGAACGGGACCAGGTGCTGGCGATGTTCGCCAACCGCAGTCTCTGCGTGCTGGTAGCCACCGATGTGGCGGCCCGCGGCATCGACGTAGCCGGTCTGGAAGCCGTGATCAACGTGGAGCTGTCTCGCGATCCGGCGGTGCATGTGCATCGCATCGGCCGCAGCGGTCGCGCCGGTGAACAGGGTCTGGCGCTGTCGCTGGTGGCGCCGGCCGAGGCCAGCCGCGCCCAGGCCATCGAGGTACAGCAGGGTTCGCCGCTGGATTGGCAGCCGCTGGGTGCCCTGCGCGACACCCCGGAGCCGCTGGTGCCGACCATGCACACCCTGGCCCTGGCGGCCGGCAAGAAGGACAAGCTGCGCCCCGGCGACATCCTCGGCGCCCTGACCGGCGACGCCGGCCTGCCCGGTGCCAAGATCGGCAAGATCACCCTGTTCGACAACCAGGCCTTCGTCGCCGTGGAACGCGATATCGCCCGCCAGGCGCTGCAGCGCCTGAGCGAAGGCAAGATCAAGGGGCGATCGATCAAGGTGCGGATGTTGTAGGTTGATCTATCGCGGCCATGGGCCGCTCCTACAGGTATCCAACCTATCCGTAGGAGCGGTCGCTACGGCGCACCGGCATGGCCACGATAGTGGCGTAGGTTGGGTTGAGCGCAGCGAAGCCCAACGGTGCCCCATCGCACCGAAGTGCAGGCTAACCTTCGATCCCCATCCGCCGCCTGGCGCGATGCGAGGAGCCATTGCGCACCGCCCAGCGCAGCACCGGCGCGGTGGCGCCGATACCGGTACGAATCAGCCGTTTTTGCAACAGGCTCTGGTGGAAACCGAGCTCCTCGCTGGCCCAGTCGGGCAAGAGGTCGATGCCGGCCTGCATCATCAGGGCCCCGAAGGGTTTGGCCAGGGCGCTGGGTGCAGGCGCCTGCAGCAACACCCGGCAGACCTCGCGGCTGCGTTCGTCGCAGACCAGCTGGGGACGGATCCCCTGGTAGTAGGCGGCGATCTCCGCCCGCGAACGGGGGACGTCGGTCGCCCCCAGGCGTTCGGCGACCAGGGCGATCTCGGCGTAGTAGCGGTCCTGTTCGGCGCCCGGCAACTGGGGATCGAAATAGCGCAGGTAGGCCGCGAGGAAATGACTGACCTCGGCCACATGGACCCAGGTCAGCAGCGCCGGGTCTTCGGCGCTGTAGGGGCGGCCATCGGCGGCCTGGCCGCGGATATGACGGTGGATGGCCTGGACCCGGGCGATCAGCCGCTCGGCGTCGCCGCGACTGCCAAAGGTGGTGGCGGCGATGAACTGACCAGTGCGCCGCAAGCGGCCGAGCATGTCTTCGCGAAACTTCGAATGGTCCCAGACCCCGGCCAGGGCCAGCGGGTGCAGCGTCTGCATCAGCAGGGCGGCGATGCCGCCGATCAGCATGCAGGTGAAGTCGCTGTGCACCCGCCAGGGAACGCTGCCCGGTCCGAACAGCCCGGGATCGCCCGGTGGCTGCTCATAATCGACCTCGCCCAGAGACAGTCCGGTGAGGCTCATCACCTGCCGCTCGATACGCTCGCGGATCAGCTCCATGGGCTAGCGCGGCAGCAGGTAGAGGGCGGCGTACTGCAGCAGCATGATGGTCTTGCCGTCCAGCAGTCGACCGTCGCGGGCCATGGCGAGTGCCTCGTCGAAAGGCAGTTCCAGCAGCTCGATGTCCTCGCCTTCCTCGTGCAGTCCGCCACCGTCGGCGATGCGCTGATCGGCGCGGTATTCACCGGCGAAGAAGTGCAGCAACTCGGTCACCGAGCCGGGACTCATGAAGGCGTCGAACAGGTGCTGAACGTTGTCCAGGCGGTAACCGGTCTCTTCCTCGACCTCCGCCTTGATACGCGCTTCGGGCGCGGCCGCGTCGAGCAGGCCGGCGGGGGTCTCCACCAGCAGGCCGTCGTCCAGACCGTTACCCAGGGTGGGTAGGCGGAACTGACGGATCAACAGCACGGTGCGTCGGTCGCGGTCGTAGAGCAGGATGGTGGCGCCGTTGCCGCGGTCGTAGGTCTCCCGGGTCTGGCGTTGCCAGCTGCCGTCACGGCGCAGGTAGTCGAAGGTGGTCTTCTTCAGCAGGCCCCAGTCAGCGGAAAGGGTCTCGACCTGCTGGATGCGAAAGCGAGGGGTGTCGGGCATGGGGGCTCGTCTGGACAGGAGGCTTCGGGCCACGGTAGCAGAAGCGGTGCCTTTTTGAGGCACGCACCGTGACCCCGGGTTCCACCCAGCCGCGAGAACGGCTGCCCCCCGACGTTTAGAACCAGCGGTCGTTCTTCTTCCTGCCCCGCGTCATGGACGGCAGGATCAGCCCGGCCAGCAGGCCCGCGCCGGCGATGCTGCCGCCATAGACCATGTACTGCATCAGTGCCTGCTTGTTCTCGTTGCCGAGCTTGGCCTGGGTGCTGCGCAGTTCCGACTGGGCCTGGGTGAGCTGGGCGTCGAGGTCCTTGCGGCGGCTCTCCAGTTCGTCGATCTGCTGCTTGCGCGAATCCAGGGTCTCCTGCATGCCCTGGACGCGATTCTTCCAGCTGTCGTCGATGGTCTTGAGCTGGCCACTCAGCTCGGCCACCTGCTGTTCCAGCTGCGGCAGGCGCTCGGCCTGGCCAGGCTTGTCCTGCAGGTCGCTGTTGGGAATCCAGACGGTGCTGCCGCCTTCGCCGCGCACCTGGCTGTAGTCGCCCTGGGTGCTGATCAGCTCGACCTTCTGCCCGGACTTGAGGGTGCCGACGATGCGATAGCCATCGGTGGGCCCACTGCGGACATAGGTGGTCAGGCTGTCGCTGACCCAGCGAGCATTGCCTTCCTGGGCCACGGCGGTGCCGGCCAGGGAGGCGAGGGAGGCGGCCAGGCAGAGGCCGAGATGCGGTAGGCGGGACAATAGGCGAGAAGGGGACATGGGCATGATCGGGTCTGTATGCATGAGCTGAAAAGATGAAGGCCGTGGTGAACAGGCCGGATTATTGTGGGGCAGTACCCTAGCAAGCTGCCGCGATCTATCCGCCAACCCGTAGCGCCCTCTGTTCGAGACGGTGAAGCAGTTCAAGCTTTGGCGGCGGAAAGCGACGGCCAGTGTCATCTTGCCGCCATGTACTGGGCAGCGGAAGGCGCAAAGCCGTTCAGAATCTTGCGGCGCTTCAGAGGCGGTGGAGCAGATCCAGGCTCAAGGCCGCGAGTGCGCCCAGACCGGCGCAACCAAAGGCCAGCGCCTTGCCCCACCAGCGTTTCCAGGCGATGGCACCGGCGATCATGCCCACTCCGCAGAGCAGGAGGCCGGACTTGAGATAGAAGTCGGACCAGGCGAGCAGCTGATCGATGAAGTCGAAGAGGTCTTGGAATTCCTGCGGCATGGGGGCCTCCTGGCGCGTTGGCGCTATTGAGTCGCCGGGGCCGTGGTCGTTCCCTGGCAATCCGCGGCCAGCAGCCGTTCCGCTGACCCGAAATCGCCCGGCTGGCTGCCGGCGCGTCCGGCCAGCAGCAGGAACTGGCGACCGGCGTCCTGGCTCGGCAGCGCCACCACCGCCAGCGACAAGCGCGGATCCGGCAGCGGATAGGGCGGCTGGCTGGCCAGGGCCTGGAAGAAGTCCGTGGCCCGCAACTGGGTTTCGCTCAGGCGCCGCGCCTGATAGCGACTGCCCGCCAGCGCCACCGGCAGGGCGCGCCAGTGTTCATCGATGCCTGGCGCCAGCTGCCACAGCTGTTGGCGCAACTCGGGCCGCAGGCAGGCGAGGTGCACATGCAATTGATCCTGGCTGCGCCCGCTGGGGGCATTGAGGGCGAGGGCGATCCGCTCATCCGCGACGGGTGCCTGGCCCCAGGCGCTCAGATACCAGCGCTGGCGCCAGGCCAGGCCGAACCAATTGGGTTGGCCGGGCCGCCAGAGCGCCGGACTCTCCAGCCCGCGCAGGGGGCGTAGGGGTACCAGGATGAAATGCTGCCGCTCGCCGGGCGCACGCAGCATGGCGAAGCCGGGATCCTCCACCACCTGGCGACAGGGCGCCGCCAGGCCAGTGAGCCGGGCATTGGGCACACAGAGTGCCGTCGTGACCTGGCGCAGCAGCTCGCGGTTGGCGCAGCCCGTCAGCGCCAATCCCAGCATCAGCAGCGACAGCAGATGCCAGCACGACGGACGGACGCTGGACGGCAGCGAACATCTGCGCGAGCTTCGCTTCCAATGGGTATCAAGGCAACGCAGCTGGGAGTCAGCCATGGCCAATGGGTGGGCCGGAGACGGCGCGGTTCAGGAACAGATCGACAGCACGGTGGACGATGCGGTGCAGCGCGCCCGCAGTCGTCTGCATCGAGGCGCGAGCCTCACCCACTGCGAGGAGTGCGGCGACGCCATCCCCGAGGCGCGCCGCCAGGCGGTCCCGGGTGTACATTTGTGCATCCGCTGCCAATCCGAGCAGGACGCCGAAGACCAGCGCGCCGGCGGCTATAACCGGCGAGCGAGCAAGGACAGTCAGTTGCGCTAGGGGCGGATTGGAGGGTGTCATGGTGCGGCGACCCGGACAGGGCTGGACATCTTGCAGGATCGAGGGCTGACGGTTTGTACCATACGGGCCCTTCTTAAGCAGCTGGCATGAGGCGTGCCGGCTGCTGAGTGAGGCTGCCAGCAGGAGTCAATCGGGATGCACCGCATAGCCTCGCAGTCGGTTACCGTCAGGATCCAGTACGACGAAGCTGCGGCCGAACGGCAGGTTGGCTGGCGGTGAGAGCTCTTCTGCGCCTTGCATGCACCAGCGGTCGTACAGCTCATCCACTGCCGGCATGCTGGCTACCTTAAAGCCCAGTTCACCTGTCGCGCTGCCCGCGCCAACCGCAGGAACCACGGCCTCCCTTGCCCAAAGGCCCAGGGCGAGACCGGACGGGAGCACGAAGAGAGCGAAGCCAGGGCCGTCCTCGACCGGGGTGAGGTCGAGCAATTTGGCGTAGAAATCCCGGCTGGTACGGACATCGGCAACGTAGAACATCAGACTGGTGCTATAGGGCATAGTGCATCTCCTCTGTGGTGATGCCGCCCAGTCTAGGGATCCCCACTGCCAGTTTCTGTCAGTAGTCAGCCAGCCGTGTCGCGCTGGCGCTCCATCTGCTTGCGCCAGTCCCTGAGCAGGGCTTGGCGACGCTGTGGATAGCGTTGCTCACTGGGCTCGACCGCGAGGATGCGATCGGCACGAAAGCTACGGAAGTCCTCACGCAACTCACACCAGCCCAGCAGCACCCGGGCGGCGTCGAAGTAGGCCAGCGCGAAGGGCCAGATGGTGCGCCGGGATTCGCTGTCAGTGGCATCGCGATAGACCAGGGTGAGCTTGGTTTCCTGGCGTATGGCTTGACGCAAGATCGCCGGATCGACCTGATTGCGGGGTGTTTCCCGACTCGGCCCGATAAGCAGGGTGGTCATGGCCAGCTCGTTTTGCAGCTCGCTCGGCAGGACCGCGGAGATTCGGGCCAGGGCATTGCTGGCCGCCGCCGCCAGGCTGCCATCGGTGCGTTCGGCCACCCAGCGCGAGCCGAGCACCAGGGCCTCCAGTTCTTCGGGCGTGAACATCAGCGGTGGCAGCAGAAAACCCGGTTTGAGGATATAGCCGACACCCGGTTCGCCCTCGATGGCCGCGCCCAGCGCCTGCAGGCTGGCGATATCGCGGTACAGGGTGCGCAGACTGACCCCTGTTTCCGCCGCCAAGGCGCGGCCACTCACGGCGCGGCGGTGCCGGCGCAAGGCCTGGAGCAGTTCGAACAGGCGTTCTGAGCGGGACATCCGCGCAGTTTAATCTTGCGGATGGCGATGCTCTAGCAGGGCTGTAGACGTCGCTCGGCAACACTCAGGTACTGGCCCAGTTCAGCCAGGCCAATTCATCGAATTCGTTAAGGTCGCCAGCGCATCTTTGACTATTCAGGATCAAGCAACTGGGATATCAGGCATCCTGCCGATAACCAAGGCGTAGCCGCAGCCGGTCGTTGACGAGCATCAGGGCGCGGCCGGTATCCGCAGGCCGCGTTGCACCGCCGGGCGGGCGAGGAAGGCGTCGAGGGCGCGACGGACCTCGGGAAAGTTTTGGAAGCCGACCAGGTCGGCCACCTGGTAGACCTCCAGCAGGGCGCGGATCCAGGGGAAGGTGGCGATGTCGACAAGGCTGTAGTCCGCGCCCAGGATCCAGGCGCGGCCCTTGAGCTGGCCATCCAGTACGCCGAGCAGGCGCCGCGCTTCGGCGACATAACGCTCGCGGGGCCGCGGGTCTTCGATGGCCTTGCCGGCGAATTTGGTGAAGAAGCCGAGCTGGCCGAACATGGGGCCGATGCCACCCATCTGGAACATCAGCCACTGGATGGCCTGGTAGCGCCGTGCCGGGTCCTCGGGCAGCAGGCGCCCGGTCTTTTCCGCGAGATAGAGCAGGATGGCGCCGGACTCGAACAGTCCCAGGGGTTCGCCACCGGGACCCTCGGGGTCGAGGAGGGCGGGGATCTTGTTGTTGGGGCTCAGGGAGAGGAATTCCGTGGTGTGCTGGTCGTCCTGGCCGAAGTCGATGCGATGCACCTCATAGGGCAGGCCGAGCTCTTCCAGCAGGATGGCGACCTTGACGCCGTTGGGCGTAGGCAGCGAGTAGAGCTGCAGGCGCTCGGGATGCCGGGCGGGCCAGCGCTGGGTAATGGGAAAGCGGGACAGATCGGCCATGGTGGACTCCTTGGAAAGAGGACGGTTTTGGGTGAGACCGGCCGGCGCGGTCTAGGTTGCCGGTCTTCAGCGAAGCGGAACTTAGCGCGCTGCCCGCCTCTCCATCTGGGGAGTGCCCGCCTTCAGCCCCGCACCCGAGGACTCCCGATGCTTCCCCACAGTCAGCAGGGCAGCGGTTCGCCCACCTTCGTGCTCATGCACTTTCTCGGCGGCTCCCACCGCACCTGGTTTCCCACCGTGCCCTATCTGGATGGCGAGCACCGCTGCGTGGCGCTCAATACGCCAGGCTTTGGCGATGCCGCCGAGGTTGAGGGCTACAGCGTGGCGGAGATGGCCGATCAAGTGGATGCCAGCATCCGCGCCTTGGGTCTGGACCGTTGCATCCTGGTCGGCCATTCGATGACCGGCAAGGTAGCTGTGGTGCTGGCGGCGCGGCGGCCGGAGTATCTGGTCGGCCTTATCCTGGTGGCGCCTTCGCCGCCCGGGCCGCAACCCATGAGCGAGGCGGACCGCGATGCCCAGCGCGCCTATGGCAAGAGCCGGGCGGAGGCCGAGGCCTTCGTCGACGACTCAAGCGCCCATCGCCTGCCGGATCCCATTCGCGAGGTGGTGATCGCCGACGCCCAGCGGCTGAATCTTCAGGCCTGGCGTGCCTGGGTCGATCACGGCAGTCGTGAAGACTGGAGCGATCGGATCGAGACCCTGGATTATCCGGTGCTGCTGGTCTGCGGCGCCGATGACCAGCAGGTGCCCGGTCCGGACGAACAGCGCCGGACCACTCTGGCGGCCTTTCCCAATAGCCGACTGGAGGTGATTCCCGGTGCCGGCCACCTGATGCCGCTGCAAACGCCCCAGGCCCTGGCGCGGTTGATGCTCGATTTCGCCCGGAAGCTCTGATCCATGGATTCGTTGACCCAGGCCGTACTCGGCGCCACCGTCCAGACCGCGCTGTTGGGGCGCTGGCAGGGCCGCCGCGCCCTTCTCTATGGCGCTGCTCTGGGCACCCTGCCGGATCTCGATGTGGTCATCGACTACGGCAACGCCGTCAACGAGATGACCTACCACCGCGGCTTCAGCCATTCGCTGTTCGTGCTGACCGGGGTGGCCCTGTTGCTGACCTGGCTGTGCGGGCGCTGGCGCAATCCGGGTTACAGCCAGCGACGACTGTTCCTGACCCTCTGGCTGGTGCTCATCACCCATCCGCTGCTGGATGCCTTCACCACCTACGGTACCCAGCTGTTCTGGCCTTTGCCGAGCACCCCGGTGGCCTGGTCCAGCGTCTTCATCATCGATCCGCTCTATACCTTGCCACTGTTGCTGGCGGTGCTCGCCGGGCTGGTGGCTGGCCCGCGTGGACGCTCGCCACGGCTGGCCGTGGCGGCGTTGGCGCTGTCCACGGGTTATCTGGGCTGGACGCTGGTGGCCAAGTATTCCGCCGAACACCAGGTGCGCGAGGTGCTGGCAACCCAGGGGCAGACGGACGCGCGCCTGTTCAGCGCGCCCCTGCCGTTCACCAGTCTGCTCTGGCGAGTCATGGTGGACGATGGTCCGGAGCGCTACCGGGAAACTTGGGTCGGCCTGTTCGACGACCGCCCGCCGCAGCTGGTCCCGCTGCCGCGAGGGGGCGAGCTGGCACCCATCCTCGCCGATTCCCCGGCCGAACAGCGCCTGCGCTGGTTCACCGACGACTGGCTGAGGTACGACCGCCTCGGCAACGACCTGGTGGTGACCGATTTGCGCCTGGGTGCCACCGGTTACCACAGCTTTCGCTTCGTGCTGGCTCAGCGCGACACGAGCGGCTGGCGGCTGGTGGCCGAGCCTTCGTTGTGGCCGCGCGAGCGAGGTGGTCGCGAGCAGCTGACGGTAGTCTGGCGCAGACTCTGGCATCCGGAGCTACCGGCGCCGGTGGCGGAGTGGGCCGCACGGTTGTCGCGGCTGCCGGACTGACGCCAGGCGTCCAGCAGCACCCGCCACCAAGGACGGCGGGCTTCGTGCAATGCCGTCAGGCGATCCAGGCCGATGTCGGCCAGTTCTTCGTCCGACAGCTCCAGCAGGGTGCGGCGGGTGCTCAGCTGGCGCTGGAACAGCAGCCAGCAGCCGCTGGTGTGGGTCCGATCATGAAGGCGGGCGTCTCTGGGCATGGCGTCTCTCCTGTGCTGTCCCCATGCTCCGCCGTTGGCCCGTCCAGGGGCAGGTCCAGGCCGGTCGGTTGTCCGCCATACAGCCGCCTTACAGCAGGCAGCTGTATGGTAGGTGGCGTGGCCATCTGTATGGGGCGCGATCCGGTCCGGCACCGCTATAGTCCGGACATGAATCGCTATCAGCTGTTGGCCGACGCGCTCGGCCGCCGTATCGAACAGGGCCTCTATCGACCGGGCGAACGCCTGCCGTCGGTACGGGCCCTGGCTCAGGAGCACGGGGTGAGCCTGGCTACGGTGCAACAGGCCTATCGGCTGCTGGAGGATCGCGGCCTGGTCGAGCCACGGCCCAAGTCCGGCTATTTCGTCCGCCTGGAAAGACGCGCCATCGAGTTGCCGCGGGTGACCCGACCAGCGCGTTGGCCGGTGGAGGTCTCCGGCTGGGAACCGGTACGCGAGCTGATGACCAGCACCCCCGACTCGGTGCGGGTGCAACTCGGTCGCGGCCTGCCGGATACCGAGGCGCCGACCCTGGCGCCCTTGCTCGCCGGCATGGCACGCCTGGCGCGGCGACCAGGCAATGCCGGACTGTCCTACGACAGCATCCAGGGTGTGGCGGCGCTGCGGGAGCAGGTCGCACGACTGCAACTGGATGCCGGCTGCGTGCTGACCGCCGACGAGATCGTCATCACCAGCGGTGCCCACGAGGCGCTGGCCACGGCGCTGCGGGCCACCTGCCAGGAGGGCGACATCGTCGCGGTGGATTCGCCGACCTTCCACGGGGTGATGCAGACGCTCAAGGGCCAGGGCCTCAAGGCGCTGGAGATCCCCACCGATCCGCGTACCGGCATCAGCCTGCCGGCGCTGGAACTGGCCCTGGAGCAGTGGCCGGTGCGCGCCATCCAGCTCACCCCCAGCTGCAACAACCCCCTGGGCTACTGCATGCCCGAGGCCAACAAGCGTCAGCTGGTGGCCCTGGCGCGCAAGCACGACCTGGCGGTGATCGAAGACGACGTCTATGGCGACCTGCTCTATGGCTATCCGCGGGCGCGGGCGCTCAAGGCCTTCGACGAGGACGACCGGGTGGTGCTCTGCAGTTCCTTCTCCAAGACTCTGGCGCCTGGGCTCAGGGTCGGCTGGGTGGCGCCTGGGCGCTATGCCGAGCGCATCCTGCACCTCAAGTACATCGGCACCGGCTGCACCGCGCCCCAGCCGCAGCTGGCCATCGCCGAATTCATCGCCGCTGGCCACTACACGGCCCATGTCCGGCGGATGCGCGCCCAGTACCAGCGCAATCGCGACCTGATGAGCGCCTGGGTGCAGCGCTACTTTCCGGCCGGCACCCGGGTCAGTCAGCCCCAGGGCAGCTTCCTGCTCTGGGTGGAGCTGCCTGAAGCCTGCGACAGCCACAGACTCAATCGCGAATTGCTCGCCCAGAGCGTCCAGATCGCCTGTGGCAGCATCTTTTCCGCCTCGGGCAAGTACCGCAACTGCGTGCGGCTGAACTATGCCCAGGCCCAGCGCCCGGGGGTCGAGGAGGGGGTACGGCGCGTCGGTGAAGCGGCTTGTCGGCTACTCGACGAGGCGCTGGCGCGGTCGGCGGCGGTGCCGGTCTAGCCGACCCTGGCGTACAGCGCGAAGTCCTCGCCACCGAGACGAGGTTTCGCCCGCCCTCTACACTGGCCGTTTTGAGCGAGGACTCCCTATGCCACCCCGTCTCTATCTGGCCGGTCCCGAGGTCTTTCGCCCCGACGCCGTCGCCCATGGCGAAGCGCTCAAGGCGCTCTGCGCTCGTCACGGCTGCACGGGCCTGTTTCCGCTGGACAACGCCATTCCCCCGGAGCTGAGCGAACCGCGCGAGCAGGCAGCCTGGATCTATCGGACGAATCTGGCGCTGATTGAGCAGGCCGATGGCGTCCTGGCCAGCCTGGATTTCTTTCGCGGCGCCGAGCCCGACAGCGGTACCTGCTTCGAGGTGGGCTATGCGGTGGCGCTGGGCAAGCCGGTTGTGGGTTATGTGCCAGAGACGGGTAGCCTGGCCGAGCGGATTCGCGCGCGGCATCCCGAGTGGGTGGGGACCGGGCTGCTGGACCGCGATGGCTGGACGCTGGAGGAATTCGGCTTGCCGCTCAACCTGATGTTGGCGGTACCGGTCAGCATCGTCGTCGGTGGGCCGGAGGTGGCCCTGGCGGTATTGCGCGAGCGGCTCGGCTAGCGAGTCAGGTGGGTACGACCCTCACCCCGGCCCTCTCCCGGGGGGAGAGGGGGGTGGTTGGAGCGAGGTCAGCCGCGTGCCAGGGACGCCAGCTCGTCCAGCCCGCTGTGGCCGTCGGCATAGGCCGCGCGGAAGCTGTCGCGCTGCTGCCAGCGCGCCCAGAAGGCCGCCAGGTGCTCGAAGCGCTCGTCCAGCGGCGTCTGGTTGGTGGGGAACTTGGAGAAGGCGATGGCGGTGCACAGGGTGATGTCGGCAAAGGTCGGCGCCGCGCCGCCCAGCAGCCATTCGCGACCATCGGCCAGGTGCCGATCCACCAGGGCCGCGTGCATCAGGGCCTCCTTGCGGCAATGCTCGCCCCACTGCGGATTATGGGTCAGCTCCAGCTTGTGGCCGAGGCCTTCGTGCTGCACATGGAACATGGTCACGATGCGATAGAGCACGTGCACGAAGATGCGGTCGTTCCACATGGCGTCCTGGCCCTGCTCCAGCGGCGTTTCGCCCATTACCTTACGCCCGGGATAGCTGTTATCCAGATAGCGGGCGATGGCCGCGCTTTCGGCCAGGTAACCGCCCTCGGCGAGCTCCAGGGTAGGCGTCTCGCCCCAGGAATTGCGCTTGAGGTGCTGCCACTGGCGCTGCTCGCCCTCGGGCGCCATCTTCAGGATGACCTCCTCGAACTGATCGGCAATGCCCTTTTCATGGATGAACAGCCGCAGGCGTTGCGGATTGGGAAAGGCGGACGGCGAGGTGAAGAGGCGTAGCTTGGCCATGGCGGACTCCGGAAAAGGAACAGACGAAGCATGCGACTGCGGGCAGTCCTGCAGCGTTCGTAAAGGGCGACCAAGGATGCTGGGCCAGGGCAGGAGATGAATAACCAAGCCTCTGTATGCCGTCCATGCACAGAGTCGATTGGTCAGGCGGGCGTTTAGCTCACGAGGCCAAGCGCCGTAGGTTGGCGCTGAGCGTAGCGAAGCCCAACAGCGTGACTGGGCCTTGGGTGATGTTGGGCTTCGCTGGCGCTCAACCCAACCTACGAAAGCCAGGCCTAGCACCGTAGGTTGGTGCTGAGCGTAGCGAAGCCCAACAGCGGGGCCGGGCCTTGGGCGGTGTTGGGCTTCGCTTGGCGCTCGACCCAACCTACGGAACCGTGGCAACAGCGTGGCTGGGTCTTGGGTGATGTTGGGCTTCGCTGGCGCTCAACCCAACCTACGGGTGCGGTGCCAACCTGTGAGTGCTTTAGTTGGCTCTCTTGCTGTCCACCTGGTCCAGGCGGCCGCCGCGAAAGGTGAGGAAATACAGCATGCCGTTCCAGGGGCCGTAGGCCCATTCCTCGACGAATTCCACCTGGCGATAGCCGTAGCCGTCGGTGACCTGGCGCTCGCCCAGGGGCGTGACGCTCAGGGGGTCGCCGCACTTGCCGCGGACCTCGTGGGTGGTGGAGCCGGTGGAGACCAGGGCGCTGCCGCAACGCAGCGACGCGGCCTGGCTGGTACCCGTGGCGAGCAGAAGCAGCAACAGCAGGGCGCGAGGGGTCATTGGCGCTGGAACTCGATGCGACTGAGGCGATTGGCTTCGAAGGTGAGGATGTAGTTGGCGCCGTTCTTCGGGCCGTACACCCATTCTTCGATCACCGCCTCGCGGCGTTCGTTGCGGCCCAGTTCGTAGCCCACCAGATCGCGATGGGCGGGTTCGCCGCATTTTTGCAGCACTTCGAAAGCGCGATCGCCCCGGCTGACCAGGGCGTTGCCGCACCTCATGGAATCGGCGGCGGCGCCGGTGGCGACCAGCAGGGTGAGGGCGGCGAGCAGGCAACGCATGGGAGTCTCCTGACCGGTCAGAGCACCCCGAGCTGCAATTGCGCGGCCGTGGGCGATTCGCCGGATTGGGCTTGAGTACTGACGTCCAGCAGATAGACCCGCTGGGCATCCAGTTTCGCCGTCTCCACCAGATAGGTCTTGATGGCCCCCGCGCGTTGCTGGGCCAGGCTGCGCAGGAGGCCGTCGTTGCCGCTCCAGGCTTCGAGCACCGCTTGGCGCAGGCGCGCCGTGCGGGTGGCATCGTCAAGACTATCCCATTCCTGCGGCGGTTGCGCCTGCAGTCGCAGGCGATACAGGCCTTCCAGCAGGGGCGCGCGCATGTCGGCGGGCACCTGCAGCTGGCTGGGATCGGCCGGCACCTTGTCGCCGCGACGTTGCAGCAGGTTGAAGTACTGGGTCTGGAAATCCTTTTCCAGCTGGCTGGCGGCCAGAGCGCGGCCATCGCTGGCGGCGCCGGCATGGCCCTTGACCTCCACCGTCAGCTGCGGGCGCTGGCGCAGGGCCGCGGCCAGTTTGTCCAGCTCGCCGCGGGCCTGGGCCGAGAGGGTGGTGCTGCCGGCGGCGAAGTCGATGGCGCTGAGATCCGCTTCATGCCCGCCGACCAGTCCCGCCAGCATGCGGAAGGGCGCCTGGACGGCGCGGCTGAGCACGTTGCGCAGGGTCTGCCAGACCACCGGCATGACGCTGAAGTTGGGGTCGGCGAGATTGCCCGCCACCGGCAGGCGCAGGTCGATGCGACCGTGGCTGTCCTTGAGCAGGGCCACGGCCAGGCGCACCGGCAGGTCCACGGCGTCCTTGCTGTCCACCCGCTCGCCCAGTTCCAGCTGGTCGAGCACCACATGGTTCTGCGCTTGCAGCCGGCCGTCGTCGATGCGGTACTGCAGATCCAGGTCGAGGCGCCCCTTGCGCACCGCATAGCCGGCGAACTTGCCGGTATAGGGCGACAGGGTGGTGAGTTCGACCTGGCGAAAATAGGCGGTCACGTCCAGTTGCTGCAGGGGGTCGAGGGGATCGAGACGGCCCTTGATCTCCACCGGGGCGAAGCGGTCGACCTTGCCGGCGAGGTGGATGTCGGCCGGTTTCGAGGCGGCGGTATCGAGGGTGCCGATGCCGCCTTCCAGCGACTGGATATTGGTGGCGAAACCGGGCTTCAAGCTGTTGTCGGCGAAATCGGCGCTGCCGTCCTTGATGGTCACCCCGCCAATGCGGATCTGCAGCGGTGGCGAGCTGTCCTTCGACGCGGTTTTCGGCTGGGGCACCAGCAGGGCGCTGAAGTTGTTGCTCAGGTCTTCGTTGATCACCAGGGTGCCATAGGGCTGTTCCAGGTCGATCTTGTCGATGACCAGCCGCTTGCCCAGTTCGAAGGCGATGCCTTGCACGTCCAGCCGCTGCCAGCGCATGAAGTCCTGCTGGTGCAGGGTGTCGAGCACATGCACCTGGGTGACCTGGGCCGCGCCGCTGACGGTGAGCCCCAGCGGCTCGCCGGGTTTCAGGGCCACCTTGAGCCGACTGGCCAGCTGGCCGCTGCGGATCTCCAGGCGCACATAGGGGCTGAGATAGGGCTGAGCCTGGCGCAGGTTGAGTTCGTCGATGCCGACGTCGAAGCTGCCCTGCAGGGGACTGAGCGCCAGCTGGCCGCTGGCGGTGATGCGGCCGCGATCGCCCAGGGTGGTCTTGAGCGCCAGGCCAAAGGGTTTGTCGCCGGCGGTATCGAAGCCTTTCACGGCCAGATCCAGGCCGCTGAAGTAGAGACTGGCCGGGTCCTGTGGCACGCGGTCCACCAAGTGCAGCTGGTTGTCGCTGAGCTCGGCGTCGTCGAGCCGCACGCGCCAGGCCGGGCCACTGCTGGGGGCATCGCTGGTGGGGAAGAGTTTCTGCCAGTCGAACGTGCCGTCCTGCTCGCGATTGCCCCAGGCATCCAGGCCGTTGCCGCGCAGGCGGGCGATGCTGACTTCGCGCTTCTGCAGGTCCAGACCGATGCCTTCGACGGCCAGGCGCTTGAAGCTGGCCTTGGGTTCGGCACCGACCGCCTGCACGGCGACGTCGTCCAGCGCCAGGCGGCCCTGGCTAAGTTGCAGTTGCAGGCTCTTGCTCAGGTCCAGGCGGTAGTGGGTGCTGGCTTCCAGGCGCCCCTTGCCCAGCGCCAGGGGCAACTGGTTGCGCACATAGGGCCACCAGGGCGCCAGGCTGACGCCCTTGAGGGTCAGGTCGCCCTCGCTGCGTAGCGGCAGGAGATCCAGGCTGCCCTTCCAGGTGAGCTGGCCGCCCTGGGCAGTGGTGGCGGTCAGTGCCAGTTGGCCCGGGGTGTCGCCGCTACGGGTGCGGAAATCCTGCAGGGTGGCATCCAGGGGGGTGAAGGTGGCCTCCACCGGCTGGGCGCCCTGGGCGTCGAGGAAGTGCAGGCGGCCGCCGACCAGGGCGATGCGCTCGATGTGCACCGGGAAGGGCTGGCCCGGCTCTGCAGCGGCCGGTGTCGGCGAGGCGGTGGTGGTGGGGTCACTACGCCAGAGCTGGGCCAGATTGACTTGGCCGCCCTTGGCGATGCGCAGGTCGACCTGGGGCTGGTCGAGGCGTACCTCGGTCAGGTGCAGGGTGCGGCGCCAGAGGCTGTCCCATTGCAGATCGGCCGAGAAGCCTTCGGCGGCAATCACGGGATGCTCCGCCGAGCCGATCAGCAGCTTGTCGGCGTGCAATTCAAGGGTGAAGGGGTTGAAGCTCAAGGCCTGCAGGCTGGCCGGCTGGGTGAGGCGCTCGGCCAGCGTCTGGTTGAGGTAGTGCAGGGCGAGGCGCGGTCCGACCAGGAAACCGAGCAGACTGTAGAAGGCCAAGAGCGCGAGCAGCACGAGGCTCGCTTTCACAATTCTGGACATGCAGGCATCTAGGACGGCGAAGGTGGCCGGATTATGGCACGGCGCCTCCGGCGACAAGGGCGGTGGCTGTCCCAAAAGCTATGGGTCTGACCTTCTGTAGCCGCCTGGCGACCGTACGGCGGGCCTTGGTAAAAATAGTCATCCTTTAAAGTGTTTGAAACGTTATTGCAATAAATCTGTAGTGAAGTGACCGCCCGCGCCATCCTCTCGGTCCCTTTCCATGAATCCCTCTCGTTCTCTGCGTGCTCAATTGCTGCTGCTCATTGGCGGTGGTCTCGTCCTGTTGCTGGGGCTGGCCCTGGCCGGTTTCGGCTTGCTGTCCCGGCAATTGGATGGCTATCAACGCCTCCTCACGGGTCCGCTGGAGGAGGCGCGCCTGGTGGACGCCACCAATCTGGCGTTCAAGTCGCAGGTGCAGGAGTGGAAGAACGTATTGCTGCGCGGCGGTGCTGCCGACCAGCGTGAGCGCTACTGGAAGCAGTTCCAGGAAGAAGAAGCTCGGGTCCAGGCGGCGCTGGAACAGTTGCAACGCCGGGCCGACGAACCCGAGCTGCGTCAGCGCCTGCAGCAACTGGCCCGGAGTCACAGAGATATGGGCGAAGCCTATCGCCACGGGCTGGCGGCCTATGTAGCGGCGGACTATGTCGCCGCCCAAGGCGATGTCGCGGTCAAGGGCATCGACCGGGCGACCAGCGAGCAGCTGTCCAGTCTGGTCACCGACCTACATAAGCGGGCCAACGACCAAGCCGGGGCCCTGAGCGCCGAGGCACGGCGCACCGTGCTGCTGGCAGTGGGCGCCATGCTCGCCTTCGCCGCCCTGATCGCCCTGCTCAGTGCCTGGCTGGTCAACCGCCGCATCGTCGGACCGCTGGCGCGGGTCACCGAGCAGCTGGTCCAGCTCAGCGAGGGGCGCCTGGGGCAGCCCCTGGCCGAGTCGCGGCGCGACGAGGTGGGTCGGCTGGCACGCGCCGCCAATCGTCTGCGCGACTTTTTCGTCGATCTAGCCGGCCAGTTGCGCCAGGGTACCGGGGCGCTCGATGCCACCACCCAGGAACTGGGCGCCATCGCCCAGCGCAGCGGCGAGGGCATCCGCGATCAGTTCTCGCGTACCGATCAGGTGGCCACCGCCATGCACGAGATGAGCGCCACCGCGGAGGAGGTGGCCCGCCATTCCGGCAGTGCCGCCACGGCGGCCAACGACGCGGATCGCGCGGCTCGGGAAGGCGAGACGAGCATGACCCAGACCATCGCCACCATCGAACGGATGCACGCTGAAATCACCCGCACCGCCGCCGTCATCGCCCGCCTGGAGCACGACAGCGAGCGTATCGGGAGTGTGCTGGAAGTGATCCGCGGCATCGCCGACCAGACCAATCTGCTAGCGCTCAATGCCGCCATCGAAGCCGCTAGGGCAGGGGACGCCGGACGCGGCTTCGCCGTGGTAGCCGATGAGGTGCGCAGCCTGGCGGTGCGCACGGCCAGTTCCATCAGCGAGATCCATCAGTTGATCGCGACGCTGCAGGGCGCGGCCCACGAAGCCGCCGAAGCGGTGCGTGCGGGCGCCGCCGAAAGCAGTACCGGACGCGATCAGGTGGTCGCTTCGGGCGAGCGGCTGCGCAGCATCACCCTGGCTGTGGAGGCCATCCGCGACATGAACCGGCAGATCGCCACGGCGGCCGAGGAGCAGACCTCGGTGGCCGAGGACATCGCCCGCAACCTGGCGGAGATCGTCACCGTGGCTCGCCACAATGAAGATGACCTGGGGCGTACCCAGAGCGCCAGCGAACGTCTGCAGGGCGTTTCCCAGGATCTGTCCCAGCTGGCCGGTCGGCTGCGGGACTGATCGACGGTCACGCCGCCGTCGAGACGCTGGCTAGAGGTGTTCAGAAGGCAACGGAGTGCTCTGGCAAGGCACTTTGCCATGATCCGTCCGTCGCTCCGGATTAAGTTTGACTTAAGCACCGCCGACTAGTCTCGCGAACAGGTTGCATTCTCAGGAGGAGGCGCGGCGACGGGTCGAGCGGCTCGTGGCGAGACGACAGGAAGGCATGGGCAACCGCGAATCGAGAAACCGCGCCGCCGCCGGGAGTGCCAGATGTCCAGTCCGATCCAACTCCGTTCCATCCAGAAGAAGATCCAGTTCCTGCGTACCACCTTCAGCTATGTCGGCTGGTCGCTGTTCGGTCTGCTGCTGTGGGACGTGGCGGTCACGGTGGACGCCATGCTGTTCGTCGACGACCGCTTCGACCTGCCGCTCACGCCCCTGACCCTGCTGTGCTCGGCGCTGGTGGTGCTGATCAGCTTTCGCAACAGCAGCGCCTACGCCCGCTGGTGGGAGGCCCGTACCCTGTGGGGCGCCATGGTCAACAGCTCGCGTAGCTTCGGCCGCCAGGTGCTGACCCTGATCGACGATAACGGCAAGGCGCAGAACCGGGTCAAGGCGGTGCTGCTGCGTCGGCACATGGGCTATCTGCACGCCCTGCGCGCCCAGCTCAAGCGCCAGGACCCGGCCCAGGCCGCCGCGCCTTATCTCGCCCGTCATGAACTGGCACTGGCCGAAGGCAGCCTCAACTTCGCCAACGACATCCTCGCCGGCACCGCCGAGCTGATCGCCAGCGAATACCGCCAGGGCCGCCTGGACAGCATCCGCCTGGCGCGGCTGGAAGAAACCCTGGTGGACATGTCCAACTGGCAGGGCGGCATGGAGCGCATCGCCAATACCCCCTTGCCCTATCCCTACGTCTGCTTTCCGCAGCTGTTCAGCTTTCTGTTCTGCATCGCCATGCCGCTGGGCCTGGTCTCGACCCTGGGCTGGTTCACCCCGCTGGTGTCCACCGTGGTCGGCTTCATGCTGCTGGCGCTGGAGCGCATCGGCAGCGATCTGCAGGCCCCCTTCGCCGACAGCCAGCACCAGATCACCATGGACAAGCTGTGCGCCACCATCGAGGCCAACCTGCTGTCGATGCTGCGGCCGCGCAGCGAAGAGGGCAGTGCGGTGCTCCTGGCCCAACCCGAGACCGACGCCGCTCTGACCCGGCAGGTGGCCTGATACGCCGGCATCCTGAGATGGCGACCCTCTGCGAAGTGTGAAGACGTACGGAAAGTGGCGGGCCAGAGGGATTTCTTTGCTATCGGTACGGCACTAGCGCCGCTTCGCTCCGGTCACATTTTGCAATCTCCCCTGGCAGCGGTGGTTGGCTGGGATCCGTCGAGTCATACCGACGGCCTCTGGCGGGCTAGGGCGAGAGGTGCCGTGGGGCGTTTTGTCCTGCGACTCTTAATCTCGCTACGGATGCCCGCTCATGTCCGAAACCCGTGCCCCGGCCACCGCCGCCAGCGCCGAACCCTCGCGCCGCGCGCGCCATGCCCTGGATGCCCTGAACTTCACCCTGGCTGACGTCCGCGACGGCCTGGGCCCCTATCTCGCCATCTATCTGATCGCCGTGCGCGGCCCGGGGGAGGGCTGGAACGAGGCCACCGCCGGTTTCATCATGACCCTGGCCGGCATCGCCGGGCTGATCGCCCAGACCCCGGCCGGCGCCCTGATCGACCGGACCCGCCACAAGCGCCTCATGGTCGGCGTCGCCGCTCTGGTGGTGACCGTCTGCAGCGTGATGCTGCCCTTCGTTTCCAACTTCTATGTGGTGGCGGCCACCCAGTCCTTGGCCCATGCCGCCGCGGCCCTCTTCGCCCCGGCGCTGGCGGCCATCACCCTGGGGATCGTCGGACCCAAGGCCTTCACCCGGCACATCGGTCGCAACGAGGGTTTCAACCACGCTGGCAATGCCGTCTCGGCGGCTCTGGCAGGTGGGCTGGCCTATTTCTTCGGCCCCACCGTGGTGTTCTGGCTGATGGCGCTGCTGGCGGCGGCCTCCATCGTCGCCATCGTCCGTGTCCCCCAGGACGAGATCGACGATGACCTGGCCCAAGGGCTGGGCGAGGAAAACGGCGCTCGCGACAGCAAGCCGGTGTCGGCCTGGCAGGCGCTGCTGGCCAATCGCAAGCTGCAACTGCTGGCGTTGCTGGCGGCCATCTTCCACCTGGCCAATGCCGCCATGCTGACCTCGGTCGGCCAGCAGCTGACCCATATCGTCGGCAAGGACAGCGCCACCTCGCTGGTGGCCGTCTGCATCGTCGCCGCCCAGTGCGTGATGGTGCCGGTGGCCATCCTGGTGGGGCGCAAGGCCGACGTCTTCGGGCGCAAGCCGATCTTTCTCTTCGCCTTTGCCGTGCTGGCCATCCGTGGGGTGCTCTATACCTTCTCCGACAGCCCCTACTACCTGGTGGCGGTGCAGCTGCTCGACGGCATCGGTGCCGGTATCTATGGCGCCCTGATGCCGGTCATCGTCGCCGACCTCACCCGCGGCAGCGGCCGCTTCAACGTCAGCCAGGGGGCCATCGCCACCGCCCAGGGCCTGGGCGCCGCGATCAGTGCCACCATCGCCGGGATCATCATCGTCCGCTTCGGTTATGCGGCGGCCTTCACCACCCTGGCCGCCATCGCCGCGGTGGGCTTCGTGCTCTATCTGCTGCTGATGCCGGAAACCCGCGATCGCCAGGTGGTTACCGATGCTCGATCAGGCGCCATGGAGCCTCCGCAATCGGCCGGATTAGGCTAATGTCTGCCGCTTTCCCGCTCGACAGAAGGTACTAGGCGTTCATGGGGTCACTCGCGCTCTCTCCTCACCTGCTGACCTGGATCATTGCCGGGTTAGCCACCCTTGGGGTGGTCTCCCGGCCCTTCGGCTTGCCGGAGGCGCTGTTCGCCGTCGCCGGCGCGGCGTTACTGGCCGTCTTCGGTCTGTTGCCACTGGATGGCGTCTGGCACGGTATCGCCAAGGGCACCGACGTCTATCTGTTCCTGATTGGCATGATGCTGCTGGCCGAGATCGCCCGGAAGGAAGGGCTGTTCGACTGGGTCGCCGGCCATGCGGTGCGCGCGGCCAAGGGTTCGGCGCTACGGCTGTTCGCCCTGGTCTATGGCGTCGGCATCCTGGTCACGGTGTTTTTGTCCAACGACGCCTGCGCCGTGGTGCTGACGCCGGCGGTCTACTACGCCACCCGCGCGGCGAAGGTGAAGAATCCGCTGCCCTATCTGTTCTCCTGCGCCTTCATCGCCAACGCGGCGAGCTTCGTGCTGCCGATCTCCAACCCGGCCAACCTGGTGGTGTTCGCCGAGCACATGCCGGAGCTGGGCCGCTGGCTGGCTCTGTTCACCCTGCCATCGATCCTGGCCATCGTGGCGACGTTCCTTACTCTCTGGGCGACCCAGGCCAAGGTCCTGCGCGCCGAGCGGCTGTCCGCAGGGTGCGCGGTGGAGGCCTTGCCCACCACCGGGCGCATCGCCGGCTGCGGCCTGATCCTGACCATCCTGGTCCTGCTCGGCGCCTCGGCGCTGGATCTGGAGCTGGGTCTGCCGACCTTCCTGGCCGGCTTCGCCACCTTCCTGGTGGTGGTGGCCTGCAAGCGCGGCGGCGGTCTGGAGTTGCTCAAGCACATCTCCTGGGGCGTCCTGCCACTGGTGGCCGGGTTGTTCGTGCTGGTGGAAGCCCTGGAGACCACCGGGGTATTGCAGGCGCTGGCCAATCAGCTACAAGCAGCCGCCCAGGCGACGCCGGAGCGCGCCGCCTGGGGCGCCGGGCTGCTGGTGGCCTTTGGCAGCAACCTGGTCAACAACCTGCCGGCCGGCCTGCTGGCCGGGGCGGCGGTGCAGACCGCCCAGGTCTCGGAAAAGATCGCCGGCGCCGTGCTGATCGGCATCGACCTCGGCCCCAACCTGTCCATCACCGGCTCCCTGGCGACCCTGCTGTGGCTGGCCGCGCTGCGCCGCGAGGGGCTGTCGGTGAGCTTCTGGCAATTCCTCAGGCTGGGCGCCGTGGTGATGATCCCGGCGCTGGTGCTGGCCTTGGCTGCCTTGATCCATCTCTGAAACTCTGACGGACGGCCTCCAGGCGCAGCGGCGTTGTCGCTGCGCCTAGGGCACTATCGGAACACCTCTGCTGGAGAGAGCCGCCCATGGCCATCGCGCGCTACACCGGCTTCGCCCAGGCCCTGCACTGGCTGACCGTCGCCCTGCTGTGCCTGCTGCTGCCCTTCGTCTGGGTGGCGGAAAATTTTCCGCCCGGGCCGGTGCGCACCCTCTGGTATCTGCTGCACGAATCCACCGGGATCTCGGTGTTCCTGCTGATCCTGATCCGCCTGACCTGGCGCTGGCGGCATCCGGCGCCGCCGGCCCATCCCCGTGACGGTCGTCTGCTGCGGCTGCTCGCCGCGCTTAACCATAGCCTGCTCTATGCCGTGCTGCTGCTGCTGATGCCGGTGACCGGCTACCTGATGGCTGGCCAGGGCCAGCCGGTGCCGGTGTTCGGACTGTTTTCCCTGCCGGGTTTTCCCCGGCATGAAGCCCTCGGCATCCTCGCCAATCGCATCCATGTGGCCGGCCAGTTCGCCGTCTATGGGCTGGTGATCCTGCACGTGGCGGCGGTGGTCTGGCATGTGGCGATCCGTCGGGACGGCACCCTGGAGCGGATGCTGCCCGAGCAGCGGCCTTAAAGTGTCAGGTCCCTTCCACCAGCAACCGATCGCGCTCCAGCAGGGCGGGCAGGGTCTCGCGCAGGTGGTCGACCAGGGTGCGGATCTTGGCGTCGAGGAAGCGCCGCGACGGATAGAGCGCATGGATGTCCAGGCCATAGAGCCGGTGCCCGGGCAGTACGCGTTGCAGGCGGCCACTGGCCAGGCCGGCGACCGCGGCGTACAGCGGCAGGGCGCCGATACCCAGGCCGCTGGCCACGGCTTCGGCCAGGGCATCGGCGGTGTTGACCTGGAAGGGCGGCCGATCCACCGCCACCTCGGCTATCCCTTCAGGCCCCTCCAGCAGCCAGCGATCCGGCGCCATGGCCCGATTGACCAGGCGCAGGCAGCGATACCCGGTGAGATCCGCGGGCGTGGCCGGGCGCCCCTGGCGGTTCAGATAGGCAGGCGCCGCGCACAGCACGCTATAGGTACTGCCCAGATGCGCCGAATGGAAGGCTGAATCCGGCAGGCCAGCAGCCAGGATCAGCGATAGGTCGTAGCCTTCCTTGAGGATGTCGGTGAAGGTGTTGGTCAGCTGCAGGTCCAGATCCACCTCGGGATAGCGCTCGGCATAGCCTGCCAGGCTCTGGATCAGGTAGTGCTGGCCGAGGCCGGTCATGGTGTGGATGCGCAGCCGGCCGCGCGGCACGGCCAGGGCGTGGCGGGCCTCGGCATCGGCTTCATCGAGGTCGGCGAGGATGCGCTGGCAGCGCACCAGGTAGCGTTCGCCGGCTTCGGTCAGGCGCAACTGGCGGGTGGTGCGGTGCAGCAGTCGGGTCTGCAGATGCTGCTCCAGCTGACTGACCGCCCGGGAGACATAGGCGGTGGTCAATTCCAACTGGCGGGCGGCGGCGGTGAAGCTGCCGGTCTGGGCCACGCAGGCGAAGGCGCGCAGATTGAAGAGATGATCCATGGACGGGGCAGGGCGGTTGAAAGGGGCATTGTGGGCCATTACCCGCCCGTTGGTTAACGCTCTTTGCCGTCACACCCGACTTAATCGCCGTGGGGCGGGCTTCCTAGAATGGCCACCGAGGCGCTGCGCCTCCCTCCTTCCGGTCGCTCCCGTCGTTGCCCACCATGCCCTTCGCTTCGCCGCTCTTCGCGCGGCACCCCACTGCTTCCCCATGTAGACGCTGGCCCAGCCTGAACGCCTGGCGCCGCGCCGGTCGCGAATGGGCCCGCACCGATGGCCAGGCCTGGGCCTTCATCGCCAAGGCGCTGTTGGCTGCCACCCTGGCCCTGTGGCTGGCCTATCGCCTGGAACTGCCGCAACCGAGCACCGTGCTGGTTACCGTGTTCATCGTCTTGCAGCCGCAGAGTGGCCAGGTGCTGGCCAAGAGTTTCTACCGGATCCTGGGCAGTCTCGCCGGGCTCACCTTCACCGTCGCCGCCATCGCCCTGTTCGCCCAGGAGCGGGTGCTCTTGCTCGGCGCCCTGGTGCTGTGGATCGGCTACTGCACCCGGGGGGCGGCGCGTTATCGCGACTTTCGCAGCTATGGCTTCCTGCTGGCCGGCTACACCGCCTGCCTGGTAGGGCTGCCGGCGGTGGCCCAGCCCCAGGGCGCCTTTCTGCAGGCGGTGTGGCGTCTGTTGGAAATTGCCCTAGGCATCTGCTGCGCCGGGGTGGTAAGTGTCGCGATCCTGCCGCAGACCACCCGTGGCGTCCTGCGCCGGACCCTGGCCCAGCGCCTGCGCGATTTCCTGGCCATGGCCCATGACGGTCTGCTGGGTAGCCTCGATGCCGAACGCTTCGCCGGGCTCAGTGCGCGTTTCGCTGCCGATTCCGTGGGCTTCGAAAGCCTGCGCAGCGCCAGTGTTTTCGAGGAGCCCTATCTGCGCCGACGCAGCGGACGCCTGGCCGCCTTGGGCAATCGCCTCATGCTGCTCAACACCCGCTTCCATGCGCTCTACCAACTGCTCGACCGCCTGAGTGATCGGCCCCGGGCCGTGCGCCAGGCGCTGGCGCCCGCGCTAGAGTCGATCGCTGCCGCCCTAGCGCCGGCCCTGGGTCGCCTGCCGGAAGAGCGTGACCTGCGCCGCCTCAGTGAGCGCCTGGCTGCGGAGCGCGAGACGCTGATGGCCGCGATCCGCAATGGCCGCCAGCAATTGGTCCAGGCGACGCCTGCCGAAGCCGACCGGCTCGACTACGACACTGCCGCCGAATTGCTCTATCGCTTCGCCGAGGATCTGCACCTGCTGCTTGGCGCCCGGCTGGCGCTGGAGGGCGCTGCGCACCTGCCGACCACTCCCCGCGAGACCTTCACGCCCCTGGCCAGCCGTGCGGTAGCCTGGATGGCTGGGCTGCGCAGCGCCCTGGTGGTGCTGGGCGTGGGGCTGTTCTGGATCGAGACCGCCTGGCCGAGCGGCGCGGCCTGCACCCTGGCCGCGGCGCTGATCTCGGCGCTGGCCTCCACCTCGGCCGATCCGCGCCGCTATTGCCTGCAACTGGCCGGCGGTACCCTGGTCGGGGCCCTGGCCGGTGGGCTGCTGCAATTCCAGGTCCTGCCCTGGATCGACGGCTTCGCCCTGCTGCTGCTGACCCTGACACCAGTGTTCGCCGCTGGCGCCTGGCTGATCACTCGACCGCGGCTGGCGGGCTATGGCACCGGGCTGATGGTCTGGTTCTGTTCGGCGGCCCTGCCGGGCAATCTGCCGCGCTACGACGCCGACCTCTTCTGCAACACCTACCTGGCCTACCTGGTGGCCTGCGGCGTGGCGGTGATGGCCGTCAGCGTCCTGCTGCCGCCCAGCCAGCCCTGGGTCTGGCGCCGGCTGGAGGCGGCCCTGCGCGAGCGACTGGTCCACGCCATCGGGGCACCCCTGGCCGGTCTGAGTGGCCGCTTCGATTCCGGCCTGCGCGATCTACTCAACCAGGTACAGGTGCTCACCGTGGGCCAGCCGGTGGTGCAAAGGCAGCTGCTGCGCTGGACCTTCCTCAGTCTGGAGCTGGGCCACGCCATCATCGAGCTGCGCCTGGAGCAGGCCGCGCTGCCACCCTTGCCCTGGTATCGCGAAGAGCGCGCCTGGCGCCTGGCCATTCGCGCCCTGGGGCGGGCGCTGGTGCGATTGGTCCGCCAGCCCAACGCCGCCAACCTGGCCCGCGCGCTCACGGCCGTGGACCACGCCATCCTGCTCGCGCACCAGGCCCGGCGCCACCTGGAGCCCAATCCGGGCGACTTCGATCGCTCACCGCTGCGCCGCATCGCCAGCTACCTGCATTTCATCCGCACCTCGCTGCTGGCGCCGGATTCGCCCCTGGCCGGGTACCTGCCGCTGGCCCGGCCACCGGCGCGGGACGAAGGCTGAGCAGCGCTTCTGGAAATATTGGCTAGGCTTACGAACGGGGAGGGCCGTCAGGCCCTCTGCCATGCGACTTTCGGCACAACCAGAACAAGGCCCGCCTGCCCATGCCCGTCCGCTTCGTCCGTCCGCTGCTCTGTTCCGCCAGTTTTCTCCTGACGCCCCTGGCGTCCGCCCTGGAAGCCCCAGGTGCCCCCGGCGCCGCACCCTTCTGGTCCTATTCCGGCAAGACCGGCATCGGCACCAGCTACGAGGCCTATCGCGACGGCGCCTACAGCGACCAGGCCAGCACCGGCCGCGTCTCGCGGGTGTGGTTCTCCCTGGCCCAGGGCGTGGTCACCGAGACCATGCAGGGTCTCATCCACGAGGCGCAGCTGCGCGAGATGCAGCTGGTGATCCGCGGGCCCGACTTCACCCACCTGGAGCGCGACGACACCGACAGCCGTATCGAATACCTGGCCACCGATGCCGCCGGCCGGCCCACCTCGCTGGCCTACAAGATCGTCAACCGCGACCGCCAGGGCCGCTACGAGATCGAGAAGCACGTCTTCACCGACCCGGACCAGGACACCCTGGTCATGCGCGTCATCTTTCGCAGCCAGGACCCACGCATCCAGCCCTATCTCTATGTCGATCCGGCGTTGGCCAACAGTGGCAGCCATGACCGCGCCGCGGTGAAGGGTGGGGTGCTCTACGCCAGCGAAGGCGAGCACGCGCTGGTGGTGAAGGCCAGCCAGCCGCTGCAGACGCCTACCGTAGGTTTCGTCGGCAGCTCCGATGGCCTCGACGACCTGCGCCGCAACGGCAAGCTGACCCAGACCTACAGCAGCACCGGCGACCAGGCCGGCAACGTCGCCATGCTGGCCAAGCTGCCGCTCAAGGGCGCCGAGACCACCCTGGACGTGGTGGTGGGCTTCGGCGCCAATCCGCGCCAGGCCGAGGCGGCGGCGGATGCCACCCTGGCCCGCGGTTATCAAAAGGTGCTGGCCCACTACAACGGCGAAGGCGACGCCATCGGCTGGCAGGACTACCTCGCCAGCCTCGACCAGCTGCCGCGTCTGCAGGCCCAGGCTGGCGACGGCGGCAAGCTGGTCAACGCCAGCGCCCTGGTGCTCAAGGCCCAGGAAGACAAGACCCACGCCGGCGCCCTGATCGCCTCGCTGTCCAACCCCTGGGGCGAAACGGTGCCGGCGGGCAAGGGCACCACCGGCTACAAGGCGGTGTGGCCACGGGACTTCTACCAGTGCGCCATGGCGCTGCTGGCGCTGGGTGACCGGCAGACGCCCAAGGTCGCCTTCAGCTACCTCAAGCAGGTGCAGGTGGACGCCAATACCGCGCACAAGCCGGCCGACAGCTCGGCCTTCATCCACCAGCAGAAGCAGGGCGACGAAGTCCGCGCGCCCGGCGCTACCGGCTGGTTCCTGCAGAAGACCCACGTCGACGGCACCATCGAGTGGGTCGGCGTGCAACTCGACCAGACCGCCATGCCCATCATGCTCGGCTATCGCCTCTGGCAGGGCGGCCTGCTGGGCGACGCCGAGATCGATCGCTGGTACCGCGAGATGCTCAGGCCCGCGGCGGACTTCCTCGCCCGCGACAGCCAGGTCAACCTGGGCTGGAACACCTGGCAGGTCAAGCCGCCGCAGACCCAGCAGGAGCGCTGGGAAGAGCAGTGGGGCTATTCGCCGTCCACCACCGCGGCGGTGATCGCCGGTCTCGCCACCGCCAGCGAGCTGGCGCGCCATGCCGGCGACGAGGCCAATGCCAGCCGTTACCGCGATACCGCCCGGCGCTATTCGGGCCAGGTGGAAAAGACCATGGCCACCACCCAGGGCAGCCTGGGCGCCGGCCACTACTACCTGCGCATCACCCAGAACGACGATCCCAACGACAAGGGCAAGCTGGTGGACAACAACAGCCGTCCGGGCCTGCCGGAGGACCAGGTGCTGGACGCCGGCTTCCTCGAGCTGGTGCGCTACGGCGTGCGACCGGCCAGCGATCCCCTGGTACAGAAGAGCCTGGCGGTGCTGGATGACGAAGGCCTGCCGGAGAATCTGCGGGTCAAGTACAGCTTCCAGTATCCCGGCGTCAGCGGCACCTTCCCCGGCTGGCGGCGCTACGGCAACGATGGCTATGGCGAGAGCGAAAGCTCCGGCATCAATTTCCCCGCCACCGAGCAGCCGGTGCCCAACTCGGGGCTGCGTGGCCGGGTCTGGCCGATCTTCACCGGCGAGCGCGGCCATTACGAGCTGGCGCGCCTGGCCCTGCAGGGCAAGCCGGACCCGGCGGCGCTGGGCAAGCTGCGTGACACCTACGTCCGCGGCCTGGAGCTGTTCGCCAACGCCGGCCTGATGCTGCCCGAGCAGGTCTGGGATGGTGTGGGCGACAACCGGCGCCATGGCTACCAGATGGGGCAGGGCACCGATTCGGCGACGCCGCTGGCCTGGTCCCACGCCGAATACGTGAAGCTGCTGCGCTCCCTGGCGGACGGCCAGGTGTGGGATCACTACCCGGTAGTGGCGCGGGCACTGGCGCCCTGAAGCAAGCCAGTTGTCGGATCGCGAGCGCTGTTAGCGCTCGCGATCCGATAGCAGCTCTGGTCGATTTTGCTTCAGCCAATGCGTGACGTGCTGGAGCAGGACCTCGGCCTGCTGCAAGGCCTCCTGCGCCATCGAATCGCTGACTAGATCGCCCGAGTAGTCGATGACGTTGCGTTGCTTGCGCAAGGTATCCAGTACCAACATTGTCGATGTATCAAGCTCGACGGTGCGGGGCAGTGACTGGATCATGGTCTGATGGTGACCGGGCCGGCTAGTCAGGGTCCGATAGCCATTGGCCTGAAGCGCTGCGTTCGCGCCCTGCATGATTGCCTTGTAGGCCAGATCGAAGCGGCTTTCGCTGCTCAGTATTGGCAGACACGCATCGGTCAAGCTACGTTGCGCTGCCTCCAACAAGCGCTGGATGCTCGCAGGGTCCGGTGTGATCGCCTCAAGACTCTTGCCGAGCAGATTATCCAGGGTCATCTGTCCTTCCTTGTGACAGGTACGAAGCGTCGCCGATGACGAACACCTTGGGCTTTTCCAGCAGGTCCGTGATGAAGGCTCCTCCTTCCGCCAACAGCCTCTGCCATTCCTCTCGCTGGTATACCTTGGGATTGATCTCGCGCCCAAGCGTCTCCTGACAGGGATAGAGCGATGCCACTACCTCGCGGAAGGTCACGGTACCCAGGATCATGAGGTCAATATCGCTTCCAGCGCTTGCTTTGCCGCTAGCCATCGAGCCGAAGACGAAAGCTGCCGATATTCGGTCTGCAATGGGGCTCAGCGCCTCGGCCAGAATATCGGTCAGGCCACTGGTCTTGCGCAAGATGCTCGCCAGCTCTTCGAAGATGGGACACTCCCGATTGGCGCGATAGTGCTGTTGATTACCCACGCGCGTCTTCACGGCCAGACCTGCCGCGACCAGCTTGACGAGCTCACGGCTCAGGGTGCCAGACTGGGTCTCGGTCAAGCGCGCGATTTCGCGCTGATGGTAGCTGCTCTCCGGATGGAGCAGAAGAAGTGCCAGGACCTTGCGGCGATAGTCGGGAAATAGAACGGAAGCAAGGGACATAGGAAATTTCTTTGCTGCCTTTTGGGCTGCAATTGAAGCCTAAAAGGCAGCAAACAACCAGTGTGATTGCCCTTGGTGTATTCCAGCGCCTGAACAGCCGACCAACGGTAGCGCGTTACTAATGCCCGTGCCAGGGCTGCTGACCCAGGGCAGCGAAACGTTGAACCCAAGGGAACGCCTGTAACAAGACTTGTCTGATGGGCGTTCTCGCGCTTAGCTGAGGCAGCGGATCCTTCCGCTCGCCGCGGTTCTCCTCTCTTTCCGGTCCCTCTGCCCTCGGTCACGTACCGCGCGGTAGCGTGCCCGGCTGTCACGGTTTTCTCTCGCTCGCTCCGGCGACCGCTCCGGCGGTCTGGGAGCGAGTCTTTGCCGGTTCCTGTCAAGAAGGTCACGGATATGACTGACGTCGCTCTCCCCATCGCCCTTTACCTGGGCACCCTGGTGCTGCTGGCCTTCGCCCTGCGCCGCAGCCCGCTGCTCACCCAGGAGACCCTGGCGCGCTCCTCGCCGCTGGATGCCCTGCGCGGCATCCTCGCTACTGCCGTGGTCTGCCTGCATTTCGTGCTGACCTATCACCTCAAGGCCGAGGGCCAGTGGCGCGAACCCGACAGCGATCTGCTCTACAACATGGGCGTGGTGCCGGTCTCGCTGTTCTTCATGATCACCGGCTACCTGTTCTTCGGAAAGGTCTATCGGCGCACGCCGGACTGGGGCGAGCTGCTCCGTTCGCGGGTACTGCGGGTGATGCCGCTGTACCTCTGTGTGGTGGCCGTGGTGGTGCTCTTCACCCTGATCCGCACCCACTTCGTCATCGCCGACGGCCAGCACTTCATGCTCGAACTACTCAGCTGGGAGCTGTTTTCCGGCTTCAGTCTCAACGGCCTGGAGGAAAGCGGCTGGATGACCGCCGGCGCCCACTGGACGCTGCGCTACGAGGCGCTGTTCTACCTGGCGCTGCCGATCATCGCCGCGCTGTTCAACCGCCGCGGTTTCGGGCTGCCGCTGCTGGTCTCGGTGCTGCTGGTGGGCGGGCTGGTCGCCGCCGGCTATCACTATCAGGTACTGGGCGCCCGCTTCGGGCTGCTGTTCCTGCTGGGATTCCTGCCGGTGTTCGTCAAGGTTCATCTGCCGGGCCTGCTGGCGCGGCTGCGTACGCCCCTGGTGGCGGCGCTGTCGCTGGCGCTGGTGGGCTACGCCATGACCCAGCCGGACTACAGCCTCAGGCAGATGCTCGCGCTGGCCTTGCCCTTCGCCGCCATGGCCGCCGGCAACGATCTCTTCGGCCTCCTGCGCAGTCGCGGTCTCAAGGTGCTGGGCGAGATCAGCTACAGCCTCTATCTCACCCACGGCCTGCTGCTCTATGGCCTCTTCACCCTGCTCAACCTCGGCTCGGTCGAGACCCTGGGCACGCTCGGCTTCATGGCGCTGCTGCCACCGGTGCTGGTGCTCGCCTGTCTGCTGTCGATGCTCAGCTACCGCTGGATCGAGCGTCCGCTGATGCATCTGGGAAGGGCGCCGCGGCGTCAGCAAGTCCCCGCGTAGGGGGAGGCGCCGCGGCTGCAGGATACTCCAGCAGAAAGGCCAGCCCCTGGGCGCAGGAGGCCTCCACCTTGAGCGCGAGCAGGTCGTCCGCGCGGGTGCGGCCATAGCCCAGGGCGGCGATGGGCAGGCCGGCGCGGGCCGCGGCCTGGGCGAAGCGAAAGCCGGAATAGACCATCAGCGACGAGCCCACCACCAGCAGCGCATCGGCGCGGCCCAGGTGGGCGAAGGCGCGCTCCACCCGCGCGCCGGGCACGTGTTCGCCAAAGAACACCACGTCCGGCTTGAGCAGGGCGCCACAGCGCGGGCAGTCCGGCACGCGGAAACTCATGAAATCCACGCCTTCCAGATCGGCATCGCCATCCGGCGCGGTAGCCGCGTCCAGCGCCAGCCAGTCGCCATTGAGTTCACCCAGCCACTGCTGGAATTCCTGGCGCGGCAGGCGCAGCTCGCAACCCAGGCAGCGGATCTGGTCGAGGCGGCCGTGCAGGTCGATCACCGCCTCGCTGCCGGCGGCCTGGTGCAGCCGATCGACGTTCTGGGTCAGCAGCATCTCCACCTGGCCACGCCGCTCCAGGGCCGCCAGGGCCTGGTGGGTGGCGTTGGGCCGCGCCTGGCAGAAGCGCGGCCAGCCGATCAGGCTGCGCGCCCAGTAGCGGCGCCGCAGGAGTTCGTCGCCGACGAAGGCCTGCAGGGTGACCGGTTGCGGGCGCTTCCAGGCGCCGTCGCGGTCGCGGTAATCGGGAATGCCGGAATCGGTGCTGCAACCGGCCCCGGTGAGCAGAAAGATCCGCTCGTGCCGGGCGATAAAGGACTGGAGCTCGGGCAGGGACATCGTGCACCTGGGATTGCGGGCGATATCCCCAGCTTGGAAAGGGTTATGCCGGGAGGCAAGCCGCAGCTGACGAACGTCCTGTTCGTGCTGCGGCGAGTGGCCTTTAGAAGACCGGCACGTAGATGTAGATCTGCGAATCCTGGGCATCCACCCCGGTGAAGGCCTCGGTGTAGTGCTCGAAGCAGGCGCCGGGACGGGGTTGCAGGCCGCGCGCCGGCAGCAGTTCGGCGAACAGGCGGCCGAGACTCTTGGCCACGCTGGGCGCGGTGCCCAGGTGCACGTAGCGGGCGTAGCGGCCTTCCGGCAGTTCCTGGCGCACCATGCCGGCGGGCAGGGGGGCGCCCGGGGTGGTGGCCACCGCGGCCAGGTAGTGCATGGTGCCGGCCTGGCGCCAGCTCACGCCATACCATTCGGCGTCGCCTTCGCGACCGGTGATCTCCCCGGCGCGGTCGGCGAAGCGCCGCCAGAGGGCGGCGATGTCTTCGCCCTGGCCAGGCTCGAACAGCAGACCGGTCACTTCCAGGGCGGGATGGTCGACGATTTCCAGCGACATGGGACAGACTCTCTCGAAGATGCGATGAAGGCCGTCACCTTACTCCAGCGGCGCGCGGCGGTCAGCCGGGGCGGCCATCGGACGAAAGGTCGCAGCCGCCGCCAGGCCCTGCCGCAGACCCTGCCAAGCCCTCCCGCCGCTTCGCTAAAACACTGATTTTGAATGATTTTTCGGCGAAGAAAGACGACGCTTCGCTCGAACTGCCAGGCCCGGGTCAGGACGAAGTCCTACCGTGATGTGCCTGGAGTTACCCAAGAAATGTCGATCAAGGTATCGCGCCGCAACTTCCTCAAACTCAGTACGGCGGGGGTCGCCACCTCGAGCATGGCCTTGCTCGGCTTCGCCCCGGAACCCGCGCTGGCGTCCATCCGCTACTACAAGCTCGCCGCCGCCAAGGTGACGCGCAACACCTGCACCTACTGCTCGGTGGGCTGCGGCATGCTGCTCTACAGCCGCGGTGATGGCGGCATCAATACCGTCAGCGACATCTACCACGTCGAAGGCGATCCGGATCATCCGGTCAGTCGCGGTTCCCTCTGCCCCAAGGGCGCCGGGGTACTGGACTTCATCAAGAGCGAATCGCGCCTCTCCCATCCCGAGGTCCGCGAGCCGGGCAGCAACGAGTGGAAGCGCATCAGCTGGAACGAGGCGCTGGACCGCATCGCCCGCTACATGAAGGAGGACAGAGACAAGAATTTCGTCACCCATGACGCCGATGGCCATCTGGTCAATCACTGGATCACCACCGGCTTCCTGGCGGCTTCGGCCTGTTCCAACGAGACCGCGTACCTCACCCAGAAGGTGATCCGCAGCCTCGGCATGCTGGCGATCGACAACCAGGCGCGCGTGTGACACGGACCGACGGTGGCAGGTCTTGCCCCTTCGTTCGGCCGCGGTGCCATGACCAATCACTGGGTCGACATCCGCAATGCCAATCTCATCCTGTCCATGGGCGGCAACTCGGCCGAGGCGCACCCGGTGGGCTTTCGCTGGATGGTGGAGGCCAAGGAAAAGAACAACGCCAAGCTGATCACCATCGATCCGCGCTTTACCCGTACCTCGGCGGTGGCGGACTACCACGCCTATATCCGCACCGGGACCGACATCGTCTATCTGGGCGGGCTGATCAACTTCCTGCTCACCACGGACCAGATCCAGCATGAGTACGTAAGGGCCTACACCGACGTCGCCCTCATCGTGAAGGAAGACTTCGGCTTCCACGACGGCCTCTTCTCCGGCTTCGGCGAAGACAAGCGTCGTGCCTACGAGAAATCCAGCTGGAGCTACGAGTTCGACGAGCGCGGCATGGTGAAGGAAGACCCCACCCTGCAGCACCCGCGCTGCGTCTACCAGCTGATGAAGGCGCACTACAGCCGCTACACCATCGACCTGGTGGAGCGCGTCTGCGGCATGCCGCGCGAGCAGATCCAGACCACCTGGGACATGATCGCCGAGACGGCGCGCCCCGAGCGCACCATGAGCATCCTCTATGCCCTGGGCTGGACCCAGCATTCCATCGGCGCCCAGATCATCCGCACCGCCTCCATGGTGCAGCTGCTGCTGGGCAACATCGGCATGCTCGGCGGCGGGGTCAACGCCCTGCGCGGTCACTCCAACATCCAGGGGCTGACCGACCTGGGCCTGCTCTCCAACCAGTTGCCGGGCTATCTCTACCTGGCCTCCCACGAGGAACAGGAGTACCGCGACTACATCAAGCGGCGGGCCAAGCAGCCCCTGCGTGAGGGCGAGGTCTCCTACTGGAAGTACTATGAGCGCTTCCATGTCAGCCTGATGAAAGCCTGGTTCTCCGAGGCGGCGACCAAGGACAACGACTGGTGCTACGACTGGCTGCCCAAGCTCAGCGAGCCGCTTTACGACGTCCTCCACACCTTCGAGCGCATGCACCACGGCGAGATCACCGGCTATTTCTGCCAGGGTTTCAACCCGCTGGCCTCCTTCCCAGACAAGAACAAGGTCAGCCAGGCGCTTGCCAAGCTCAAGTACCTGGTGGTGATGGATCCGCTGGCCATCGAGACCGCCGAATTCTGGCAGAACCACGGCGAACTCAATGACGTGGATCCCAGCCAGATCCAGACCGAGGTGTTCCGCCTGCCCACCACCTGCTTCGCCGAGGAGAACGGTGCCATCGTCAACAGCTCGCGCTGGCTGCAGTGGCACTGGCGCGCGGCGCCCCCACCCGGCGAGGCGCGCCCGGACGTGGCCATCATGGCCGGGCTGTTCCATCGCCTGCAGGGCATGTATCGCGACGAGGGTGGTGCCTTTCCTGATCCGATCCTCAACCTGACCTGGCCCTACAGCAATCCGGAGGAACCCAATCCCGAGGACATCGCCCAGGAGTACAACGGCAGGGCCCTGGCCGACCTGCCCGGGCCGAATGGCACCATCTCCCACAGGCGCGGCGAGTTGCTCGACGACTTCGGTTTCCTGGCCGACGACGGCAGCACCACCTGTGGCTGCTGGATCTACTCTGGCTCCTACACCCGTCACGGCAACAACATGGACCGGCGCGACAACGCCGATCCCTACAACATCGGCATGACCCTGGGCTGGGCGTGGTCCTGGCCACTCAATCGCCGCATCCTCTACAACCGCGCCGGCGCCCGGCCGGACGGTACCTCCTGGGCCCCGGAGAAGCGGCTGATCTGGTGGAACGGCGAGCGCTGGGCAGGGGCCGACGTCCCCGATTTCCCCTGGACCTCGCCACCTTCGGCCAAGGCCGGGCCCTTCATCCTCAACCAGGAGGGCGTCGCGCACTTCTTTGGTGGCAGCCTCCTGGCCGAAGGCCCCTTCCCTGAGCACTACGAGCCCTTCGAATCGCCGCTGGACAACAACCCCCTGCACCCGGACAACCCTCGGGCCAAGAACAACCCGGCGGCACGGATCTTCCCCGGCGACCGGGCACGCCTAGGTACCCGCGAGGAGTTTCCCTATGCGGCCACGACCTACCGGCTGACCGAGCACTTCCACTTCTGGACCACCCATGCGCGGCTCAATGCCATCGCCCAGCCGGAGAAATTCGTCGAGATCGGCGAGGACCTGGCGAACGAACTCGGCATCAAGGCCGGCGATTGGGTCAAGGTCAGCTCCAAGCGGGGCTATATCAAGGCGGTGGCAGTGGTGACCAAGCGCATGCGCGGGCTGCAGGTGGAAGGCCGTACCGTGCACCACGTCGGCATCCCCATCCACTGGGGCTTCAAGGGCGTGACCCGACCCGGGTTCCTCACCAACACCCTGACCCCCTTCGTGGGCGATGCCAACACCCAGACACCGGAATTCAAGTCGTTCCTGGTGAACGTGGAAAAGGTCTGAGGAAGGTCTTATGAGAGGCGATCAAGTCAACTTCCAGAACATCGTCGCACGCTCGGCTACCTCCGAGGAGTCGCCCCATACCCGCATCGGCGGGGTGGAAAAGGTAGCCAAGCTGATCGACGTGTCGCGCTGCATCGGTTGCAAGGCCTGCCAGGTGGCGTGCTCGGAATGGAACGATCTGCGCGATGAGGTCGGCCACTGCAACGGCACCTACAACAATCCGCCGGACCTCACCCCGGAGACCTTCCAAGTGATGAGGTTCGACGAATACGTCAACGAGAAGGGCAACCTGGAGTGGCTGATCCGCAAGGACAACTGCATGCACTGCGCCGACCCGGGCTGCCTCAAGGCCTGCCCGGCGCCCGGGGCCATCGTGCAGTACGCCAACGGTATCGTCGACTTCAACTCCGAGCACTGCATCGGCTGCGGCTATTGCGTCTCGGGGTGCCCGTTCGACGTACCGCGCATTTCCAAGAAGGACCAGAAAGCCTACAAGTGCACCCTCTGTTCCGATCGCGTCTATCACGGCATGGAGCCCGCCTGCGTCAAATCCTGCCCGACCGGGGCGATCATGTTCGGCACCAAGGAGGACATGACGGAACAGGCCGAGATGCGGGTCGGCCAACTCAATGATCGCGGCTTTCCCGGCGCCGGCATCTACGATCCGGCCGGCGTGGGCGGCACCCATGTGATGTACGTGCTGCAGCACGCCGACAAGCCCGAGCTGTATACCCACCTGCCGGCCAATCCGCAGATCAGCCCCATGGTCAGTCTGTGGAAGGGCGTGACCAAGCCGATCATGTCGGCGCTGCTGGGGGTTACCGCCATCGCGGGCATCGCCCACTACCTGACCAAGGGTCCCAAGGAAGAACCCGAGGAATCGCCGGACGAGGAAGAGCGCCACGCCGCGCGCGAGGAGGATCGGCCATGACTACGCCGTCGGACAACAAGCGCGGCATCCTGCGCTATACCACCTTCAGCCGGCTGAACCACTGGTTCATCGCCTTCACCTTCGTCTGCCTGACCCTGAGCGGCCTGGCCTTCTTTCATCCGTTCTTTTTCGACCTCACGGCGCTGTTTGGCGGACCGACCATGACGCGCATCCTGCACCCCTTCATCGGGGTGGCCATGAGCCTGGGTTTCGTGGTCATGGCGGTGCGCTTCTTCAGGGTCAACCTGTTCAAGCGCCACGACGTGGCCTGGGTCCGGCGCATTAGCGATGTCCTCGCCAACCGTGACGAACTGGCGCCGCCCATCGGCGCCAACAACCCTGGGCAGAAGCTAGTGTACTGGGTGATGCTGCTGTCCGTACCGGCGTTGCTGCTCAGCGGCTTCTTCATCTGGCGGCCGTACTTCGCCGACATCCTGCCACGCGGCTGGCTGCGCTTTTCCAGTCTGGTACACGCCTATGTCGCCTTCATCGCCATCGTCACCCTGATCATCCACATCTACTCGGCGATCTGGGTGAAGGGCTCCTTCCGGGCGATGACCCAGGGCCGTGTCAGCCGTGCCTGGGCCAAGCACCATCACCGGCTGTGGTACGACGAGATCGTCGAGCAGGAGCGCCGCGAAAGGGGCGAGCGGGGCGACCGCCCCCTGGATGAACACCGCATGCCCGACAAGGGGACTCCCTGATGCATCAGTACGGTACTTCGCCCACCGGCATCCTCAATCCGCCGCCGGTGGTCCTGCCCGATCGGCAGCTGTTCGCCCGGCGTGCGCGGCGCCTGCGCGAGCTGGCCGAACGCAGCACCGAGCTAAGTGATTTTCTCGGCTTCATGGCCCTGCTGATCCAGGCCCAGGATGGTGTCCTGCAGGAACGCCAGCCCAGTTGGCAACCGGCACCGGACGCCTTCAGCCTGGCCCTGGAGCATGGCATGCCGCCCCTGCAGGGCCAGGCTCTGCTACGGGATCTGGACTGGCAGGGCGATCTGGACGCTCTGTTGGTCACCCTGGAGCTGCGCGTGGCCGAGCGCCAGCGCCCGGTGCTCGAACAGCTGGTCGCCTTGTCTGCTGCCGAGCGCCAGCAACTGGCCGAGCAAGTTCTGGCGCAGGAGCCTGGCGCCACCGAGCGCCGGGCGTTACTGCCTCTGGTGGGCGCCGCCCTGCAAGTGGCCTGGGTACGCCTAGCCCTGACCCTGCCACAGCCGCCCCAACGCCATGGCGACGTCAGCCGGGTGCTTTGCCCCTGCTGTGCCGCACCGCCGCTGGCCAGTATCGTCCACGCCGACCGTGATCGCGACAACGTACGCTATCTGCACTGCAGCCTCTGCGCCACCGAGTGGCACCTGGAACGCAGCAAGTGCAGCTGCTGCAACACCAGTGCCCAGGTGCGCTATTTGGCACTGGAGGACGAAGCCGGCAAGACGCCCCTGGCCGCCCAGGCCGAGACCTGCGACAGCTGCGACAGCTACCTCAAGCTGGTCAGCAAGAGCTTCAACCTGGGCGCCGATCCCCTCGCGGACGACCTTGCCAGCCTGCCGCTGGACTTCGCCCTGGCCGAAGCGGGGCGCTACGCCCGCAGCGGCTTCAATCCCCTGTTCATCGCGGGGGAGTAGGGCGCTAGATCCGCTTTACGGGTTTGCGAGAAGCGCCTGGTTCAGGGCCAGACCGGCCAGACGCGCGCTGGCCAGCAGGCGTTCCAGGCTCTGGCCATGCCGCGCGCTGGCAGACAGGCCGGCCATGGTGGTGACGACGAAATCGGTCAGCTCTCGCGCCTGCTGTGGCCGGCGTGTGGCGATGTGGGCATGGATGAGTGCCTGGGCTGCCTGGTGGTAGCCGTCCGCTGCCGCACGGGCCTGTAGATCGTCGCTATGGGTACCTTCCAGCACCAGGCAGCCGGCGGCTTGCGGATCGGCCGCGTAGTTGCGCGCCGCCGCTTCCAGCACCTGCGTCAGGGCCACGGCCAGCGGCTGGTCGGTCTCCAGGATCTGTCGCAGCAGCAGCGCACCGTTCGCGACATAGCGCTCCAGCACCTTGCCATACAACTCGACCTTGCTGCCGAAGGCTGCATAGAAGCTGGGTGGCTTGATCCCGAATGCCTGGGTCAGATCGGCGACGCTCACGCCGTCATAGCCTCTTTCGTGGAACAGGCGTTGCGCCTGGGCCAATGCCGCATCCGGATCGAAGCGGCGCGGGCGACCACGGGTGCCAGATTTATTTGTAGCGTTCATTACAAAAATACTTTGACAGGGGTCGAGTGAGGTTTATTGTAGCATTCACTACATTAATCGAGAGATACGGTCATGACGAATTTTGCAGGCAAGTCGGTGCTGGTCCTGGGGGGCAGTCGCGGCATAGGTGCGGCCATCGTGCGGCGCTTCGCCGCCGAGGGTGCCCGAGTGATCTTCACCTATTCCAGCTCGAAGGACGCCGCCCAGGCGCTGGCCGCGGAAACGGGCAGCACCGCCGAGGCGACCGACAGTGCCAATCGTGATGCCGTGATCGCCCGGGTCCGCGACAGCGGCCCCCTGGATGTGCTGGTGGTGAATTCCGGCGTGGCGCTCTTCGGCGATGCCCTGGAGCAGGACCCGGACGCCGTCGACCGCCTGTTCAGCATCAACGTGCAGGCGCCCTATCACGCGGCGGTGGAAGCTGCGCGGCAGATGCCGGCGGGCGGGCGGATCATCGTCATCGGCTCGGTGAACGGCGATCGCATGCCGGTCCCCGGCCTGGCCGCCTATGCCGTGAGCAAGTCCGCCCTGCAGGGGCTGGCCCGCGGCCTGGCGCGGGATTTCGGCCCGCGCGGCATCACCGTCAACGTGGTGCAGCCGGGCCCCATCGATACCGAGATGAACCCGGCCGATGGGCCCATGAAGGAGCTGATGCACAGCTTCATGGCGATCAAGCGCCACGGCAGCGCCGACGAGGTGGCCGGCATGGTGGCCTGGCTGGCTGGCCCCGAGGCCGGCTTCGTCACCGGCGCCATGCACACCATCGACGGGGCCTTCGGCGCCTGATCGTCCGCCACCGGCGCCACTCGCGGCGGCAGCTCTAGCCGTAGCGCTTGAACGCCTCGATGGCCAGGCCGTTGCCGATGTTGCCGAAGCGGTCACCGTCCACCAGGCGGGCGCCGGGGAAGCGCTTGGCGAGGGCCTGGCGCAGTGCCGGGATACCACTGGAGCCGCCGGTGAAGAACAGGCTGTCGACCCGCGCCGGATCGAGATCGGCGCGGGCCAGCAGGTCGTCCACGCCGCGGCTCAGGCGCTCCAGTTGCAGGGCGATGGCGGCGTCGAACAGGGGGCGTTCCAGATCCGCGGCCAGGCCGGTCTCGATGCGATCCAGGCGCAGGGTGCGGCGCCAGTCGTCGGTGAGGGCGATCTTGGCGTCTTCCACCTGGATCGCCAGCCAGTGGCCGGCGCGCTGTTCGATGAGCTTGAACAGGCGATCCATGCAGCGGGTGTCCTGGGCGTCGTATCTCATGTCGCGCAGGCCCAGCACGCTCTTCTTGGCGTAGACGGCGTTGATGGTGTGCCAGGTCGCCAGGTTGATGTAGTGACTGGTAGGCATGGTGGCGCCGCTTTTCATGGCGCTGCCGTAGCCAAACAAAGGCATCACCCCTTCCAGACTCAGCTGGCGGTCGAAGTCGGTGCCGCCGACGTGCACGCCGCCGGTGGCGAGGATGTCGCCGGCGCGGTCGGCCAGGTTGCGGCGCTCCGGCGCCAGGCGCACCAGGGAGAAGTCCGAGGTGCCGCCGCCGATGTCGACGATCAGCACCAGTTCTTCGTGCTCGATGCTGCGTTCGTAGTCGAAGGCGGCAGCGAGGGGTTCGAACTGGAAGGAGATATCGCTGAAACCTACCTGGCGCGCCACAGCGGCCAGGGTGTCCTCGGCCTCCTGGTCGGCGACCGGATCGTCATCGACGAAGTGCACCGGACGGCCCAGTACCACGGCGTCGAAGGGGCGATCGGCCTGCTGTTCGGCGCGCTGCTTGAGGGTGCCGAGAAACAGGCCGAGCACCTCGGTGAAGGGCAGGGCGCTGCCGAGGATGCTGGTCTCGCCCTTGAGCAGGTTGGAACCGAGCAGGCTCTTGAGCGAACGCAGCAAGCGGCCCTCGTAGCCTTCCAGGTATTCGTGCAGCGCCTGGCGACCATAGGCCGGGCGGCGTTCCTCGGCGTTGAAGAAGATCACCGAGGGCAGGGTGGCCTTGCCTTCTTCGAGGGGCAGCAGGACGTCGCCGGCGGGCCGGAGCCAGCCGGCGGTGGAGTTGGAGGTACCGAAGTCGAGGCCCAGGGCGCGGGCGGGTTGAGCAGCAGACATGTCAGGATCCGTAACGCGAGCAGCCGCGCAGTTTAGCCGAGACCGGCGACCAGGCGAACCCTGGCCGGATGCCAGCAACGCCAGGGGAACCGCTAAACTAGGCCTTTTCGCGCGGTGACGGACGCCTCATGCTGGTCTTTCCCCTCTGGTCGCGGGCCCTGCTGCCTGCGACCGTACTGCTGCTGGGCGCTGCGACCGGGCTGATCCAACCGTGGGGGCTGCTGGGCAGTGTCCTGTTCATTGGCTGGGTGCTGGCGCGACCGCCGGTCACGGCCGATCTCTGGCTCGGCGTGACGCTGCTGGCCGCCGTGTGCTTCGCTGCCCACCGCGTGCCGGGCTTCGTCCCCTGGGCGCTGGGACCGCCCCAGGACCTGGGCGGGACGCACCCCTGGCAACTGCGCCTGGTGCTGGACAAGGCGCTGGTGGCGGCTGCGCTGCTGGCCACCTGGCCAGGCATTCCGACGGGGCCGTGGCGACCCTGGCCGATGCTCGCCACGGTCGGCGCGACCCTGCTGGGGATTCCTGGGATCGCCCTGGCCCTGGGCATCCTTGGTTGGCTACCGAAATGGCCGGACGGTCTGCTGGCCTGGTTGGCGATCAATCTGCTGGTGACCTGCCTGGCCGAAGAGCTGGTGTTTCGTGCCTTCCTGCAACGCCGCCTGACCAGGTGGCTGGGCCTGCCCTGCGGCCTGCTGCTGACCAGTCTGCTGTTCGGCCTGGTCCATCTGCCCGCGGGCTGGGGCTTCGCCCTGCTGGCCGGACTGGCCGGCCTGGGCTATGGGCTGACGTTCCACTGTTCGGGCAATCGCCTATGGCCCGCGGTACTGCTGCACGGTGCGCTCAACACCCTGCATCTGCTCGTGCTGACCTACCCCTTGCGTTGATCGCGGCGTGGCGCGTCCAGGGGGCAGACATCCTCCTGGCAGCGCCGACCGCCCTGCGGATGCGGCAACCAGGTCAGGCCTGGGCGCAGCTTGAGAAACAGGCGATAGCCCACTTCCAGCAGCGGCCGCAACGGCCGCCAGGCCAGCGGTCGGGCCCAGTGGCCGAGGCCTGCGGTGCGCCAGCTCCAGTAGGTGGCGTCCAGGCCGCGGAACCAGTGACCATCGGCATCCCGGGCGTGGAGCAGATCGAGCATGGCCTGGCGCGGCGGAGCATCGGCGGGCGCCTGCGCCTCGTAGTCCGGCGCGGCCAGATCCACCAGGTGCAGCTGGCTGGGGTCGGCATGGCGGCGCAGCCAGGCGATCTCGCGGGCGCACAGCGGGCAGGCGCCGTCGTGAAAGAGGGTCAGGGGCAGGCGAGGGGCATGCATCGTGATCTTCCCAGGGGACTTGTCTATCTGGACCGGCACGCGGGGCTGCCGTTGCGCTTTCCGCCGAACGGTAAGCGCAACGGCGCCCCGTGGCGAGTCGGAATCAGAGACGCCGAATGACGGCATTGCACGCAAACAACCAACGAGGTCGCTATGGATCTGGGAATCAAGGGGCGTGTCGCCCTTATCACGGGGGCCAGTGGTGGCATGGGGCTGGCCACGGCCAAGCTGTTGGCCGAAGAGGGCGTCAAGCTGGTGCTCTCCGATCTCGAGCAGGACAAGCTGGAAGCGGCGGCCAAGGGCCTGCCAGGCGAGCCGCTGCTGGTCGCCGCCGACATGACTGACCAGGCCGCGGTGGACCAGTTGGTAGAGCAGGGCGAGGTCCGCTTCGGCCAGATCGACATCGTGGTGCACACCGCGGGTGTCACCGGCGCCAAGGGCGATCCCCTGGAGCTGGCCGATGCCGACTACGAGGAGGCCTGGGCCACCGACTTCTTTTCCGCCGTGCGCGTCGGCCGCGCCGCCATCCCGCGCATGCGTAAGCGCGGTTGGGGTCGCTTCGTCTGCATCACGTCGGAAAACGCCGTCCAGCCCTATTGGGAAGAGGCCGTCTACAACGTCGCCAAGGCCGCCCTGGCCGCCTTCATCAAGAACCTCTCCTACAAGGAAGCGGCCCACGGCGTGCTGTGCAACACCGTGTCGCCAGCCTTCATCGAGACCGGCATGACCGACGGCATGATGGAAAAACGCGCCAAGGAACTAGGGGTCTCCTTCGAAGAAGCCATCGAAAGCTTCCTCGACGAAGAACGACCCGGCATCGTGCAGAAGCGTCGCGGCCAGGTGGAAGAGGTGGCCGCGGCCATCGCCCTGCTGGTGTCCGAACGCGGCTCCTTCATTAACGGCAGCAACCTGCGCGTGGATGGGGGCTCGGTCCAGGCCGTGCAGAACTAAGACGAGCGGGGCGGCTCCTCGGCCGTCCCGTTTTCTTGCTGGCGGCGCACGGCCTCTTCCAGGGGAATGAACTCCACTTGGCGATCCTTGACCACCGGTGGCAGGGTGATGCCCATGGAGACATAGATGCTGGTGAACATGTCGATGCCCATGTCCGCCGGTTTCACCCAGTCCACCGGGACATAGAGCAACCCGCCGCCCACGGGGACCGGCGCCGAAGGCACCAGCACGGCGTGATAGTGGCGACCCTCGATATCGATCACCGCCGGATTGGGCAGCAGTGCCAGCACCGCCACGCCCTGACCACCAAAGAAGCACCACACCGGACTCATGGCGCGGATATCCGCGCCCCCTTCCTTGCGATCGAGCAACTCGACGAAGCGTTCGGCCAGGCCATAGAGCTTGCCCACCACCGGAATGCGGCGGAAGGTCACGTCGGCGAACCAGCCCAGCGGCCGGCGCAGGCCCAGCTTGACCGCTAGTCCCAGCGGATAGAGCAGTACCAGCAAGAGCAGGGTGCCGAGGCCATAGGCCGCCAGGGAGTTGCCGACGAAGGGGTGGCCGACCGCCACGAACAGCCGGCCCAGGGTGGTGTTGGGGCCGATCAGCCCATTGAGGAAGCTGACGATCCAGCCGATCAGCGCCAGGGTCAGGACCAGCGGCAGGAGCAAGAGCAGGCCGGCCAGCCAGGTGGAGACGACGCTTTCGATACTGCGGCGAACGAAGGGCATGCAAGAACTCGACGGCTAAAGCGCCATTCTATACGGCCCGGGTGCGCTCAGCGTTGGCCCGGACCGACTTTCTGAGCGCGCCTCGATCACAGCCAACGGCGATAGAAGGCGGCCTCCTGCTCCAGGGCATCGGCCTGGTTGGCTGCCCGGCGAAAGCCGTGACCTTCATCGGGATAGCGCCTGACCACCACCGGTATGCCGCGCGCTTCCAGGGCCGCGGCCATGGCGTCGGTCTGGGCCGGGACTACCACGGCGTCCTTGAGACCCTGCAGGAAGATCACCGGCGCCTGGATGCCATCCGCGTGCAGCAGCGGGGTACGGGCCTCGTAGCGCGCGCGGTCGGCCTCGGGATCGCCGATCAGCCAGTCCAGGTAGTCCGCCTCGAACTTGTGGGTGGCCTTGGCCAGCGCCAGGGGATCGCTGACGCCATAGAGGCTGGCGCCGGCGCGAAAGACGTCGCGGAAGGCCAGGGCGCAGAGCACGGTATAGCCGCCCGCGCTGCCGCCGCGGATAAAGGCGCGTGCTGGATCCACCAGCCCCTGGGCGCCGAGGTGCTCGACCACCGCGCAGGCATCCTCGACGTCCACCTCGCCCCAGCGCAGCTGCAGTGCCTGGCGATAGGCCCGGCCATGGCCGCTGCTGCCGCGATAGTTGAGATCGGCCACGGCGAAGCCCTGGCGGACCCAGAACTGGATACGCGCATCGAACACCGGATAGGTGCAGGAGGTGGGGCCGCCATGGATGCTGACCAGCAGCGGTGGCGGACCTTCGCCGTGCCCTTCCGGCAGATAGAGAAAGCCCTGGGCCTGCTCGCCACCGCTGGGATAACTCAGCGGCTGGGGCGTGACGATGGCCGCGTCCGCCAGGGGCGCCACCCCGCCGGTGACGATCTCCACCGCGCCGGTCTGGCGGTCGATGGCCAGCACCGCCGAGGGCCGGGTCGGCGCTGCGGCTATGCAGTAGCAGTGCGTCTCGTCCAGGGCCAGGCCGCGGAAACGGCTGAAGTCCGGGGCCAGGCGACGGACCTCGCCAGCTGCCCGGCGCTCGCCGAGCAGGCCGAAGCCGTCTTCCTGCCAGGTCGCCAGCCAGCCTTCCGCGGTCGGCAACCAGCTGCTACCGCCCAGCTGCCAGGGCGCCGCCGCGTGATCCGCCGCGGGTGCCTGCCTGGGCGCGAAGCCCTCCGCGGACTCGCACCAGGGCTGCCACCAGCCCTGGCGATCGCTCAGCGCCCAGAGTTGGTCATCCTCATCGAAGAGCGGCTGCTGCAGCGACTCCTCGGGATCGGCTGAAACGATGCTAGGCGCTACGGGCTGACCTTCTTTGTCCAGTGTCGCCGCCAGCAGCCGGGTGCGGGTCCAGGGCTGGTGCGGCCTGTCCCACTCGATCCAGGCCAGTCGACAGCCGTCGGCGCTGGTACGCGGCGCCGCATAGAAATCCGCGCCCTCGGCGAGCACCTGACGCTCGCCGCCCGAGCGCAGGGCGACCAGGCGATGCCGCGGCGGCTGCTCGCTGTGATCCTCCTCGACCGCCAGCACCTGCTGCCTGACGCCATCCCAGTGCAGATCGCCATAGCGCCAGGCCTCGCCACCGGCCAGCCATACGGGCGCGCCGCCCTCTCGCGGCTGACGATAGACCGCCTGGTCGGCTTCGTTGACGAACAGCGGTCCCTGGTCACCCAGGCAGAGGGCGCCGCCGCCGTATTCATAGACCTTGCTGCGCAGGCTGAAGCCTGCCGGCGTGAGGCACCGCGGTGCAGCGCCGGATGTGCGCAGCCACAGCCGGGTGGCGCCGTCGGCGGGATCGTACTGACTCCAGTAGAGGCCACTGGCATCGACCTTGAGTTCGGCGAAGTCGATGCCGGCGGCAACGGCCTGGGCCGGCGTGAGCGAGGTAGGGGCGGTCATGGCGACTCCGGAAGTAGGAACAGCCGTTAGCCTAGCAGCTGTGTGGGACGGTCTGGGGGGCGTGCCGGCCCGTTGGGCTTCGCTGCGCTCAACCCAACCTACGAAGCGTGCGCTGCTTTTCCCCCTTTCCCCTTGGGAGAGGGTTGGGGTGAGGGTGTCAGGCTGTTGGGCTTCGCTGCGCTCAACCCAACCTACGAGGCGTGCGCTGCTTTTCCCCCTTTCCCCTTGGGAGAGGGGTGGGGTGAGGGTGCAGGCTGTTGGGCTTCGCTGCGCTCAACCCAACCTACGAGGGTGTGCCGCTTTTTCCCCTCTCCCTGTGGGAGAGGGTTGGGGTGAGGGTGCAGGCTGTTGGGCTTCGCTGCGCTCAACCCAACCTACGAGGCATGCGCTGCTTTTCCCCCTCTCCCCTCGGGAGAGGGTTGGGGTGAGGGGCAATCCGTTCCCGTTCGACGCCCGTGCTAAAACAACCCCAACTGCTCCCCCGGCGGGGCGAACTGGCTGCAATCCAGGCCTTCGCCCTCGCGGCGCTCCAGGCCGAAGCGGCGGCGGGCCAGGCGAAAGCGCTGGGCCAGGAGCTCGGCGAACTGGCCTTCGCCCTTCATGCGGATGCCGAAGCGGCTGTCGTAGTTCTTGCCGCTACGCGACTGCCGGATCAGGCTCATCACATGGGCGGCGCGTTCGGGGAAATGCGTCTGCAACCACTCCTCGAACAGGTCGGCGATCTCCAGTGGCAGTCGCAACAGCGTGTAGCCGGCCGAGCGGGCGCCGTGGTCGCGGGCTGTCTCCAGCAGGGCTTCGAGTTCATGGTCGTTGATCATGGGAATCATCGGCGCCAGCAGGGCGCTCACCGGCACCCCGTGCTCGTGCAGGGTGCGCATGGCGCGCAGCCGGGCCTGGGGCGCCGCGGTGCGGGGTTCGAGGATACGCTTGAGGTCATCGTCCAGCGTGGTGAGGCTGAAGGCGACGCGGACCAGGTTGCGCTCGGCCAGCTGCACGAAGAGATCCAGGTCGCGCAGGATCAGCGCGCTCTTGGTGATGATCGTCACCGGATGGCGATAGCGCAGCAGGATTTCCAGTGCCTGGCGGGTCAGCTGGTACTGGCGCTCGATGGGCTGGTAGCCGTCGGTGTTGATTCCCAGGGCGATGGGTTGCGGCTGATAGCCCGGCTTGCACAGTTCCGCCTCCAGGCGCTCCGCCAGATTGGTCTTGGCGATCAGCTTCGTCTCGAAGTCGATCCCTGGCGACAGATCCCAATAGGCATGGGAGGGCCGGGCGAAGCAATAGATGCAGCCGTGCTCGCAGCCACGATAGGGATTCACCGAGCGATCGAAGCCCACGTCCGGCGACTGATTGCGGCTGATCACCGTCTTGGCGGTTTCCCGGCGTACCGAGGTGGTGAAGGTCAGCGGGGTGGCTTCGTCATACCAGCCATCGTGCTCAGCTTCGCTGCGGGTCGCGGCGAAGCGATTGTGCGGATTGCTGGCGGTGCCACGACCCCGTGGCGGGCGCTGGGGCTGGGTCATGTGGAGGCCTCGAAAGCTGTATCTTTGTACAGTATAAGGCCTGAGGGATCGGGGCAAGGGTGCAGCGGTCGGGTGGACTGTAGGAGCGGCTATCAACGAGTCCAGTCGGCGCGAGCGGCGGCCACCCGGGCCGCCGCCGAAACTGCGCCCTACAACACCGAGATCGGATAGTTGAGGATGATGCGGTTCTCGTCGAAGGAGCCGCTGGCACTGTAGTCGCGTCTCATGCTGGAGTTGCGCCAGCGGATCAGCAGCTTCTTCAGCGGACCGCTCTGCACCTCGTATTGCACCTCGGATTCACGACCCCATTCCTTGCCGTCGGTGATGCTGCCGGTGTGCACGTTGTCGCCGCTGATGTAGCGGTTCATCAGGGTCAGGCCCGGCACGCCGAAGGCGGCGAAGTTGTGGTCGTAGCGCACCTGCCAGGAGCGTTCCCGGGCGTTGTCGTAGCTGGAGTTGTAGCTGTCGTTACCCAGGGTGCCGCCACTGGTGCCGTTGACTCTCATCCAGGCGCTGTCGCCGCTGACGCGCTGCAGGCCGACATAGAAGGTGCCGCCGCCCTGCTTGGCCGAGAGCAGCGCATAGGCGGTGCGGTTGTCCAGGGCACCGGCGCGGGCCGAGCCGTCGTCGTCGCCGATGAAGTAGCCGAGGTTGGCGCCCAGGGTCCAGCTGCCCACTGGCTGGTAGTGGATCAGGTTGATGAACTTCTGGTTGTAGATGTCTTCGAGCTGGGCGTACCAGAGGCCGATCTGGGTACGCTTCTCGTTGAACTTGTATTCGCCACCGACGTAGTTGAAGCGGTCGGAGGTGGCATTGGCGCGGCCCTGCATGAACATGTCTTCCATGCTGGCATCGTTGCGCGGACTGTTCTGGCGCATCTGGCCGCCCCAGAGTTCCAGGTTCTGGATCTCGGTGGAGTGGATCTGGGCGCCCTGGAAGGTCTGCGGCAGCGAGCGGCCGTCGTCGGATCTGAGGATCGGCAGCACGGCGAACCACTCGCCGACCTTGATATCGGTCTTGGAGACCTTGGCCTTGGCCGCCACCGCCAGGCGGCCGAAGTCCTTGGCCGGCTCGTTGCCGGCATGGGTCGGTAGCAGCTGGGTGCCGTAGGTGCCGGCGCCGCCGTCGAGCTTGACCGAGTAGAGCCCCAGGGCATCGATGCCGAAGCCCACCGGGCCCTGGGTGTAGCCCGAGGTCAGGCCGAAGATGAAGCTCTGGGTCCATTCCTCGGCCTTGTTCTGCGCGGTGTAGGCCGGATCGACGAAGTTGCGATTGAAGTAGAAGTTGCGCAGGTTGAGATTGGCCTTGGTGCCTTCGATGAAGCCGTCTGCGGCCCACAGCGGTGTGGTGCTGGCCAGGGCGGCGAAGGCGGCGCAGGCACGGGCGAGCCGGCCGGAAGCGAGTCGAGTGCTCATGGTGTTCCTTGTTCTTGTCGGTAAGGGGTGCCCTGCCGGCACGGGGGCGGCATCTGACGAGGGCAGGTAGGGCGGTGGCGCGAGGTACGGCTAGGAGGGTGCAGGCGACATGAGGGATTCCTTTCTTATTTGAATTATCGGAAAGCTAGGGCCGACGCATTCGGCTGAATAGTTATATGACAACGTATGTCTTACGGCAAGGCTACCAAGGTAGCAGGGCGGAGCCCTCGCCAGGCGAGGGCTCGCGAGGGGTCAGACGCTAGCCTTGAGACTGTCCTGACGGGCCGTGTCATAGGCGTGCTTGTCCATCTGCACGGCGCCCGGCTTGCCCAGGTCGCTCATGGGCACCCGGTAGGTTTCCGGCGACAGATAGGCCGCCAGGGCCGACAGGCAGGTCACGCCGAAGGCCAGGCCACCGACCACCAGCCAGATGTTGTCGGTGCCGGGCGGGGCGACCAGGGTGAACAGCGCCGGCAGCATGGCGGTGAACATGGTGCCGATGTTCTGGGCGATGGCCATGGCCGAGACGCGATAGCGGGTCTGGAACTGCTCCGGGTAGAAGCTGGGGAACACCGCGTTGTAGCCCTGGTAGACCACGCCCCACATCAGCAGCGACATGAGGAAAGCCAGCGGCAGGTTGTGGATGCTGATGGCATAGAGGTAACCGAAGGCCAACAGACCCGACCCCAGGGCACCGCCGATCATGGTCGGCCGCCGCCCGATGCGGTCGGAGAGGTTGCCGACGAAGGGGATCACCAGCACCGCGACGATGTTGCCCACCACCGGTATCCACAGATAGACGCTCTTGTCGAAGCCGATGCCGTAGGCCGGCTGCACCGCATAGGCGGCGCCGAAGATGGTGGCCACCACCGGGATGACGTTCATCAGCGCCATCAGGGCCACCAGGATCATGGCCTTCCAGCTGGTGGTCAGGGCTTCGCCGATGGGCGAGCGTCTGGCCACGGCGGCGGTCTCGGCCTTGGCTTCTTCCTTGACGAAGGCGGGCGTCTCATGGACTTCCCGGCGGATGATGAAACCGGCCAGCAGGACGAAGGCGCTGAGCAGGAAGGGGATGCGCCAGCCCCAGCTGTTGAAGGCATCGGCAGGCATAAAGTAGGCCAGCGGCAGGAAGATCGCCGCGGCCAGTACCTGACCGGCCTGGACGCCCTGCAGGGTAAAGCTCGCATAGTAGCCGCGCCGACCGAAGGGTGCGTGTTCGAGCACCATGGAACTGGCCCCGGAGATCTCGCCGGCCACGGCGAAGCCCTGGATCAGGCGCAGCACCACCAGCAGGATGGGGGCGAGGATACCGATCTGGTGGTAGGTGGGCAGCAGGCCCACGGCCATGGTGGCGATGCCCATGAGGAACATGCACAGCAGCAGGACGTTCTTGCGGCCGCGGGTATCGCCCCAATGACCGAGCACGAAGGCGCCGACCGGCCGCGCCAGATAGCCCACGCCATAGGTGGCGAGGGAGGCGACGATGGCCATCTTGGGATCGCTGGAGGGGAAGAAGATCTGCGGAAAGATCAGCGCCGCCGCCTGGGCGTAGATGAAGAAATCGTAGTATTCCAGTGCCGAGCCGATCCAGCCGCTGGCAGTGGCTTTCTTGGCTTGGGAGCCGGGGGTGGGGGAGGCGGTAGTGGCCATGGTTGTCTCCGGAATTTTATTGTCAGGCCAGGAGGGTTTCAGCGCCGCGCACGAACTCGCTCGGGCAGCGGGAGCCGAAGATGGAAAGGACGGGAAGACCTAGCCTGGCCGTCGCCGACCGAGCACGGTGGGGCTGCAGACGAGACGGGGGGCGCAGGATAACGTGGATAGCGGGGGCATGGACGCACACTCTTGTTTGTCTTGTTATGGTCGACGCGGCGGAAGCGACGAGCGCTGGGCTCTGCGATCCATAGTGCGAGGCGCCGCTGGGGCGGGTCAATTCGCCAGATGACCAAATGTTCGATCAGCGAACAGAAACTAACTGGTTCGTACATAATCCATTGTTGGGCCGTGCGGTGCCACGAATAATCGGTGCCAGACCCTAACGAATACCGGTCACTCCGCCAGTAGCGTGTGTGGTGGCCGTCAACCCAGGAGCACCGGCATGCAGCGTTCCATCGCGACCGTATCCATCAGTGGCACCCTGACCGAGAAGCTCGAAGCCATCGCCGCGGCAGGCTTCGACGGTGTGGAGATCTTCGAGAACGACCTGCTGTATTCCGGCGCCAGTCCGCGGGAGATCCGCCAGCGCGCCCAGGACCTGGGACTGGCCATCACCCTGTTCCAACCGTTCCGCGACTTCGAAGGCAATCGCCGCGAGCGCCTGCAGCGCAATCTCGACCGCGCCGAGCGCAAGTTCGACCTCATGCAGGAACTGGGCACCGACCTCATCCTGGTGTGCAGCAACACCGCCGCCGACAGCCTCGGCGACGAACGCCTGATCGCCGACGACCTGCAACTGCTGGCCGAACGCGCTGCCCCGCGCGGCCTGCGCATCGGCTACGAAGCCCTCGCCTGGGGACGCCACGTCAACACCTGGCAGCAGGTCTGGCGCCTGGTGAAGGCGGTCGACCATCCCAATCTCGGCGTGCTGCTCGACAGCTTCCACACCCTGTCCATCGGCGGTGATCCGGCGGGCATCGCCCAGATCCCCGGGGACAAGATCTTTTTCGTGCAGATGGCCGATGCGCCGCTGCTGCAGATGGACGTGCTGGAGTGGAGTCGGCATTTCCGCTGCTTCCCGGGGCAGGGCGAATTCGACCTGGCCGGTTTTCTCGCGCCCATCCTGCAGACCGGCTATCAGGGCCCGCTGTCGCTGGAGATCTTCAACGACGGCTTTCGCGCCGCCCAGACCCGCGCCACCGCCGCCGATGGCCTGAGGTCCCTGCTCTATCTGGAAGAGCAGACCGCCGCGCGGCTGCAGCGCGACGAGACCTCGGTGGCGGCGCCGCTGTTCGCTCCACCCGAGGCGCCGCGCCTGGAAGGCACCGAATTCCTCGAATTCGCCGTGGACGACGGCCATGGTGCCGAACTGGCGCGCTGGCTGGGCAAGCTGGGCTTCGCCCAGGCCGGGCGGCACCGTTCGAAGAACGTCACCCTGTTGCGCCAGGGCGAGATCAACCTGGTGCTCAACGCCGAACCCTATTCCTTCGGCCACAACTTCTTCGAGGCCCATGGCCCTTCGCTGTGCGCCATGGCGCTACGGGTGCCCGACAGCCAGGCCGCCCTGGAGCGTGCCCAGCAGTACCGGGCGCAGCCCTATCGCGGCCTGGTCGGCCCCAACGAGCGGGAGATCCCGGCGGTGCGGGCGCCGGACGGCAGCCTGATCTATCTCGCCGATCGCGGCGCGGATGGCCGCAGCCTCTATGACACCGACTTCGATGTCAGCGCCGGCGCCAGCGGTGGCCTCGGGCTGACCCATGTCGATCACGTGGCCATCGCTCTGCCCGCCGATGCCCTGGACAGCTGGGTGCTGTTCTACAAGAGCCTGTTCGACTTCAGCGCCGACGACGAGGTGGTGGTGCCGGATCCCTATGGTCTGGTCAAGAGCCGCGCCCTGAAGAATCGCCAGAGCAGCGTGCGCCTGGCGCTGAACATCTCGGAGAATCGCAACACCGCCATCGCCCGGGCGTTGTCCAGTTATCGCGGCTCGGGGGTGCACCACATCGCCTTCGCCTGCCAGGACATCTTCCAGGCGGTGGAGCAGGCCAAGGCCGCTGGGGTGCCCCTGCTGGAGATCCCAATGAACTACTACGACGACCTGGGGGCGCGCTTCGATTTCGACGACGACTTCCTCAGTCGCCTGGCCTACTACAACGTGCTCTACGACCGTGACGCCCAGGGTGGCGAGCTGTTCCACGTCTATACCGAGTCCTTCGCCGACCGATTCTTCTTCGAAATCCTCCAGCGCAAGGATTACAGTGGCTACGGCGCCGCCAACAGCCCGGTGCGCCTGGCGGCCATGCTGCAGGCCCGCCAGGGTCGCCCGGCGCCCCTGGAATTCTGAGCCAGGCGGGTACCTGTGGGTACCCGCGTCTCTCCCCAGCCAAGAGTCAGACCCGATGCAGGACACTCCGGCGCTCGCGCCTACGCTCCGTACCCCGCGCAAGAACAACCCCGAGAAGACCCGTCAGGCCATCCTCGCCGCCGCCGTGGCCGAGTTCGCCGACCTGGGCCTGAGCGGCGCGCGGGTGGACGCCATCGCCGAGCGCACCCATACCTCCAAGCGGATGATCTACTACTACTTCGGCAGCAAGGAGCAGCTCTACCTGACGGTGCTGGAAAAGCTCTACAGCGACGTGCGCGGCAACGAGGCCGAACTGCCGCTGGACCGGCTGCCGCCGCTGGAGGCGATCCGCACCCTGGCGGAGTTCCTCTTCGAGCACCACCGCAGTCACGACGACTTCATCCGCGTGGTGAGCATCGAGAACATCCACCGCGGTCGCCACCTGGCGCAGTCGGAGACCATCTCCAGCCTCAACTCCTCGGCCCTAGAAGCCCTGCGCCGCATCCTGGTCCGCGGCGAAGCCAGCGGTGACATCCGCAGCGGTCTTGATGCCGTGGATGTGCACCTGCTGATGTGTTCGTTCTGCTTCTACCGCGTCTCCAACCGCCACACCTTCGGCCGCATCCACGACATCGACATGGAAGCACCGGCGGTGTTGCGGCGGCACAAGACCATGATCGGCGATGCGATGGTGCGCTACCTGCAGCCGTAGGGCATCTGTGTAGTGGTCTACTGATTCC
>NZ_VBTN01000019.1:0-13003 GCF_013277805.1 Pseudomonas sp. MS15a(2019) | reverse complement strand
CGCTATTTCCAGAGCTTGGAGAATGTCTAGGAAAGCTGGGGCGATTCATTCAACAATTATCAACTTAGCCGTTAAAGAAGATTGATTTTTAACTAGCCAATATACGGTTCACCCGCTTGGTGCGGGGGTGCTAGGTAACGTTTTTAACGAGACAAGGTTCAGCGTAGCTAATACCGACTTCGTCGGTTCTAACAACTGATGTTGCAGTGCCAACACCGTGGCAGCTTCAACATTCGTAGTAGCTGCCATAGTTCAGAATCTGCGTGATCACATTTGCCGAAGGTTTCGCCTCAGCAATTAGCGTGAGCGTGCTTCGCTGAGGCTGCCTCTGAGGCTACCTCTTGGGCTTGGTCCTTCTGGTCAGCCTGATAATTAGCGATCGCTACTTGGCGAGCCTGCTCCATACGAGCAAAGGTACGATCACCACCACCTTCTGCCATTGCATAGGAAGAGCTTGCTGCGATGGCGAGTAGTACAGAAAGGGATCTGAAAAATTTCATTACTTGTTACCTCGTTCGAAGACACGGGAGACCCAGCGCAGCTCCATAAACAGAGGCTTGGGCTTGTGTCTAAGCTAACCGAGCGTACCTGTCAAAATGCTGATTTGGACATTACGGTTTCGTCAGCAATGCAGACAAGCAGTGAGCGCAAGCGGCCTTGCTTCCAGCGGTCAAAAAAAAGGCGCCATTTAGGCGCCGATAGGCCAAAGGAGCGTGGAAAGGCCAAAAAGCAGAGTGTGGGAGCAACTGCTGATGTAGACGTTAACGCTACAAGCTGTCAGACAGATGATGCGAGCATTACGTTTCTGTAAGGTACTGGCTGCACGCCCTGACAATCGGCACACTGTTCCAAATGCCGGAGGGAATACTTTCATGAAGCTTCTTGTTGCTGAAAACGAGCCGAAAACAGGCACCTACCTACAGCAGGGGCTCTCAGAGGCAGGCTTCACAGTCGATAGAGTTGAAAACGGGACCGATGCTGCTCAGCACGCGCTTCATACCACATACGACTTGCTCATCTTAGACGTGATGATGCCTGGCCTGGATGGGTGGCAGGTTTTACAGAAAGTCCGCGCTGCCGGTAATGAGGTTCCCGTGCTCTTTCTCACCGCCCGAGACGGGGTTCAGGATCGAGTAAAGGGATTGGAGTTGGGCGCTGATGATTATCTCATCAAGCCGTTTGCCTTCTCCGAATTGCTAGCAAGGATCCGTACGTTGCTTCGCCGCGGCAATAATGCTCCCAACCAAACAATACTCAAACTCCTCGACCTTGAGGTCGATCTGCTCAGGCGTCGGGTTACGCGATCGGGGAAACGAATAGACCTAACTGCAAAGAAATTCGCTCTTCTTGAGCTATTACTTCGGCGTCGCGGGGAAGTGCTCTCAAAGTCACTTATCGCCTCCCAAGTATGGGACATGAATTTCGACAGCGATACCAATGTGATTGAGGTGGCGGTACGACGGCTGAGAGCAAAAATCGATGATGAGTTCGAACCTAAGCTCATACAAACCGCGCGTGGGATGGGCTATTTGATCGACGCGCCAGACCGCTAGGGATGGTCTGAAGTAGACCATGTATTTCTGGCTTGCAACTGAAGCTGATTGAGCATTCACCGCTTGCCAAAGGCGGTGCGGATAGCCATGAACCGTTACCGGGGCCAGAAGCAGACACGCCTTAACTTGGGCGGGCGTCAACGGAGCAACGCCGCCGACGGACTGGATTTGTCAGGGTCGCATCGTCGTGAATGAGATGCTACGAACCGGTCTTTGGCCGGCATACTCAACCTTCGGCCCAAAAATCATCCTTGCGCACCAAACCGAACTCATCCTGATTGGTGTCAAGATCATCATCAAACATGGTGTTAACCATTCGCTCCCGACGTAGCATGGCCAGCGTTCGGAAAAAGCAGGGCTCGCAGAGGTGAACCTCATAACGCTCACCATCATGCTTGGAACCATAGTTCCAACACGCTTGAAGAACGCCAAACTGCTGGCCATAGCCCTCAATACTTGTGCTTTGGCAACAAGCGTCACAGGTAACGTCTGAAGTCGTTTCCGTTGGCTGCATTGCAACGTGCCGCATGATCCTCACCTCCGAGGAGAGAAGGTTTACAGCTGCCATCGAGCCCACATTCGAGACCGAAAATGGAAGATGTCGCGCAGGCCGCCTCGAACCATCACTGGGGAGAAGGATATCTTGAGATTTATTGGGGGTGGGCGAACATGCGCAAGCATGTGAGAGCAACACAAAGCCTAGAAATCAAACATTTATGGTTTGAATGTCTTAATTTCTCCGTTATCTCGTCATGCTTCCATAAAAATCCCCATCATGGAAAAGGCCCGATAAATCAATCAGGTAGGAGAGATGTGAGTGAATTTTCCCCTTATCTCGGCATGGCCCCATGACCAGCTACAGCTTCAAGAAACGAGCCGGGACCGATACTAGCGACCCCGAGTTCGTGCTTCAGCACTGCGGGAAACCGACACGCGTCCAGATCCAGGATTCATCCAGCTGGGGCGGCGCCTATGCGGTGTCAGTCGATCATCTGGACGACGAGGCCGAACCGCATCTCCTGTGGGTGGCCCTGTCAATCGCAAGCTTTGCTGAGGCGGCGCGTGTGGCTATCGGCCATTTCGAGGCGAACCTTCTCGCACGCGATCAAGCAGCGGCGCCTGGCGCAGAGCTTGGCTCGCCTTAGCGGCGGCCCATAACACGGAGGGAAGGGCGCATCAGCGGCGCGAACGGCGGCTTAGCGACCCTTGCGTTTTTGGGACCTGCGATACCATAGGTCTATCGAATCAGGAGGTGCATCATGCATCCGATTATCGCTGGTGAATTTCGGAAAGCCGAAGCTCTTTTGGAGAGATATCTCAAGCTACCTTCGTCGGCAGTGAGTCTGGAAAAATTCGAGATTGATCGATTTAGTAATATCCCTCCATCAATATCCCGCACAGTTGGTCGGCTCAAGGCGATAGCCATGGAGTCATATCCGACTCAAGAAGAACTTGCTTATGTTATCAACGCGGTTGACTTTTTGGAGCAAGAGACTGCCAAACGCTGGAGTAACTTCTTTCGTCATCGTATAGAGAAGCTTGAGAGCAATCTAAAAGAGAGTGCAGCACTTTCTCTTGTGCGGCATGGTATCGCTATACTCGGCACTCTCTACGGCGTTGTCTACTGCAATAGCAGTAAGATGGACCATGACCAGTACTTATACTTTGCAGTAATGGCCTTGTATGCGGTAGCTTCTTTCGGCACTGCCACCAACTCGAAGTTGAGTAGTGGGAGAAATGTGATTTTGCTTTCAGCGACGCTGCTCGCTAGCTGCATCGTTATCGCCATTGCCTATCATCCAGGCATGTCGGCCTTATTGCTATCGCTAGCCAGCGCGCTAACATTAGTGATGGACCTTAAATGCAAGTCAGGTAGCAATAGCATAAATCATTTTCCTGACGCACTGGATGACAGGTTCACTATTGACCATACGGTACTTGCTGACCCCTACACACCAAGCATCGCGAGAAGCTCGGAAGACGTACAGCGAAATATGAATTATGGGACAGAAGTACCTGCACCCGACCGTTACCTTTGATAAAAGGCTGCTTTCGCAGCCTTTTCTTCACCTACCAAGAACAAACTCTCTATCTAGCTTTTCGCTGTTGTTAATCGCGACAATATCATTGATAACTGCGCTTGACCCATTATCGTTCAATCCGGCCTGAACTAGATTATCAAACATACCCGAAGCCATGTTGTCGTTGAATCCTCTATGCCTTGCATATTCCATGAATGCCCCCCGGTCATTATTATTCAACTCGCCGGTTCGAGCAGCAGCAAACACATGCGCCTGATCCTTATCCAATCCAAGGCGCATGCCTTCATTTTGATACTCAGCTATATTTCCACGCGTACCCGCGGCGCTACTTAGTGCATTCATAAATTTCTGCGGAATGCCACTCATAACGGACTCACCAAGGTCGCTCAAGCCCTTGCCTTTCTCTTCAAGACGCCTTGTCGCCTCGAACACGCCGTCACTGGTCGCCCGATTACCGAACGTGTAGGCTTTCTTATTAACATCGGCATTATGGCCATCATGAATTGCTTCGACCTGCTTTTCGTCGCGAGCGGCTGCGTTTCCGGAATCAAATCGACTTCCAAAACTTCCTTCGTTGACAGAATGCCCAGCACGGGATGTTTCAGCGTCTAGGTCGCGCGCGGCCGGCTCGCGAAGGCTGGTGAAGCTCGAGTGTTGAAGGGAGGTAGGCTGATCTCCAAGCTCACCACTGTGCCTTGGGTTTGTGTACATGTCTCTGTCGGAAACGCCACTCGTTAGAACACCGAGGTCATTGTTTTTCGCCAGAGTATGCAGTGCAGCTGCGACGCTCCTGCGACTCGGATCAACGGTGTCAAAAAGTCGCTCTGCTTCTTTCATCTGCGAGCCATAGTTGTTGACGGCTTCAGCAACTACAGCATCGGCCTTGCCTTTGCGTATTAATTTTCCAGCCCAAGCATCTGGTGTCATCGAAAGTGAGGAACCAGACTGCTGAAGATAGCCCGCAGTTTCGGTGTACTGCTTCTGCGTACTTATAGCTTGCTGGGCAGATCGTGACAATGTTTCTTGATCCGACTGGCTGAGACCTAACTTTTCTGATCCTAGGAATGACGTCGCAAGACTTGACGAGTTTTCATGACGCAAGGAGTTTGAGATCGACTCGACTAAGCCTGCAGCTTTAGCTGCCTGCATTACATCATTCGAGCTCTGACCATCATTGCGCGTAGTCGAACTTTGAGTAGTGCCATTGATTTGTGCTGAACCCCCAAAATCAATTCCGCCCTTAGCCTTTCCGTCCGCCCCTTCTTTACCTCCCATATTGCCAAGGCCTAGGCCGCCGCTGACCGATCCCCCGAGAGCAATGCTGCCAGTGACCGCATCTATCTGATTCTGATTGAATCCCCGCGCGCGCAGTTCATTAACGGAGTTTTGATAACTTGCGTCATTTGATAGCCCGAATGAATTGGCAACGCTACGGCCTACTGCGGCCTGTTCGTTGATATTTTTTGCCTGTTCAAATTGCTTACCGTAAGCACTTGTCAACCATTTTGTAAAGGTTTCCGATGCTCCTTCAGCAACAGACTTCTGCGACTGGGCTGCGCTAGATAGAGACTGCCCAATATTGATGTTGCCACGGGTGTTTTCGGATCCGGTAACTCTAGTGCCATTGACGAAGTCGTTCGTCATATAGGGCGTAGTCGCCAAACCTTCGGTGGGCTTCACGACGTCAGGCGTCACTATCTTCTCGTTGATCTGATCCGTGCCACCGAGGCGCTGGGCCATGCTCGTCAACGCAAACGCGCTGCCGGAAACCAGGAACATGCTGATCACTGGCACCGATGAAGCCATCAGGCCAGCCACCCCGATCGCGCTATCCAAGGCCGGCAGCATCTGCTTCAGCATCTCGAATGACAGCGCGTTGCCGTCTGTCACCGTGCTGGTCGTCGCGAGCAGGCCTTCCATGACCGTGCCGGTGTACCAGTTCGTGTAGAGGTTGACGATCGCGAGCATCGGCTGCCACAGCATCATCCAGCACAGCATGGTGATGTACTTGGTGATGAGATTCATGCCGAACGTGCCCATCACGAGCAGGAACGCCATCAACGGGGTGATTGCGTAGATGAGTCCTTCGAAGAAGGTCAGGAACGGGCGAACGTACCGGGTGAACATCGAGCCTTCGGCGGCCCACTGCGTGGCCTGCTGCGCCTGAGCCTGGGCGAGCATGATCGCGTAGGCACTCTGCTGGTCTTCCAGCGCTTTCTGGGCGGGCGCACGCTCGAAGATCGGCAGCAGAATGGACGCCATGGTAAAGGCACGTGCATCCGCCACCTGGAGATTCAGGCCACGCAGCGCATCGTCCACGCGGGTGGTCAGATCGTCACCTGTAACGACTTTGCCCGGCTTCTGGAACGCTAGTTTCGAGACATCATCCATGACGCCCGGCTGTGCCGAGACGCTGAGAGCCTTGAGCCGGGTATGGGCCTGGGAACAGTTGTAGTAGGTGCCTGTACCCGTCTTGCCCTCGTAAATCTCGGTACCGTAAACGTCGCTATCGAAGCGCATAGCGTCGATCGGGCTATTGCTGCGCATGAGGGCGCCATAGGCCGTCATGTTGCGCCCGACACCGACCAAAGTGCACTCCTTGATGTAGTTCGTCCATGAGCGTACGAAATCGCCGCCCGCGTTGCTTTCGCCCATCACAGACGGCATAGCCAACACATTGCGCGTCGCGCCGCGGACCTTCATTAGGGTGGTGAGGGGATCAGCGAACCCATAGGTAGTCATCGCCGGCGTCGAGAAGGCCTGCTCCATCTCCTTGGTGAGCTTGTAGCCGATGTTGGAGACCACGGAGCCCACGAAGAGGGGACCGATAGGCACGTTGTCGACCACCACGACGGTACCGTCATAGACGTCCTCTACGACGGCGCGCCCGGTAGGCCCGTAGAGCGCCATGTAGAGGATCAGCGCCACGCCAACCTGTTGGAAGGGGATAGCCTGGTTTTTGAAGACCGCCTGGAATCCCAGGAACAGGGTACCGATCAACAACCCCACCTTGGCGAGGGACTCGATGCTGCCCGACCCGGAGATCATGGCCACGGCGTTGAGGATGCTCTCCAGGTAGGTAGCGGAGCCAATGGAATAGATAGAGAACTCCATCACTCACCCCCCTGCACAGGTTTCTCGACGTTGATAAACGCCGCAGGCGGAGGAAGCGATCGCATGCGCGCCTGGTAGTCGAGCAGCAGGTCATTCTCGTTGCCATACCGGGTGAGCAGCACCTGGTATTCCTGCATCAGCCGTTCCCTCGCCTTACCGATAAAATCACCGGCAGGCATGCCGAGCTTGTCGACCATCTTGCCTTTCGTGATCACGGCTTCGGCCGTATCGATGTACGACTTGACGAGCGAGTAGGCGCCCTCGAGCGCCAGCATCTTGGAATGGCCGGTAACAAACCCCTTCGCCATCGACTCGCTGCCTTGCGATAGGCGTTGCACCATCGCGGAGAAGCCGGGCTTTTGCATCATGTTCAGTAAGCCGGTCTCATCAGAACCAAAGGTGCCGGTATTCGTCGCCCACTTCGTGACGATGCCGACGGAGTTTCCCGATCCGTTGAAGATCTTGATGATCTTTTGCGCCAGGCCGTCGAAGGCCAGGTTAGAGAGCTGCGGCTCCAGGCAGACTGCATCTTCCTTGCACGAATAGACCGGCACCGATTCGGTCTTGACACCCTCGACGATGTCCTGCAGCGAGATGCCAGTCGGCATCAGCGGCTTAGTGACGATCACCTTGCCTTTTCCATCTTCAGCCTGCTCTAGCCCGGGAATGATCACGGATCCGGTGAAGGACATGATGAGCTCGTCGGTCTGCTGAGAGCCGTATTTGAAGAACTGCTGGCTGTTGTACTGTTTCATTGCACACCAGACGACGTTGCCGGTGTCCTCGCAGCTCACTACGTTACCGGCATCCGTCTTCATCTCGATCGGCGACTTGGAGTTGCTGCTTCCGGAGAACAGCGATCCGAAGCTATCGGCCAATCCCTTGATGGTGTTACCGGTGGCAGTCTGCATATTCTCCTTACCTTCGAAGGCCGAGAACGCGTCCGTCACCAGGCCCTGGGCAAGCTGGCAGCTATTGGACATGAGGCCGTTGAGGTCCTGCATCGTCTCCTGCAGGTTGGCGATGGTGTTCTCCACCGTAGGCCCCATGGCCTTGAGCGCCAGCTTGAACGCATAGCCCGACGCTACGCCGACCGAGTTGGAGGCAATGGAGCGCAGCGACTGAACGAACTGCTGCGCGTTGATGAACGAGAAGGAGCCGGCGAACATGTCGATGCCGCCGCAGCCGGCCTGGAAGGAGGGTGGTCGGAAGGAGACCACCGGCGCCGTTGCGATCTGATTCCGGATCCGCATCGAGCCGCCACTGACCACGCCTCGAGTCGCCGTCTGGTACATGCCCGGGTCTGTGCTGTTGGACATCGAGTTAAACATCGAGTCCAGCTGGCTCTCGATGTTGGCGTAGGCGCCCAGGGGCGCGAGGGCCGCAACCAGCACGGCTGCGCACAACGACTGCTTACTGCTGCGCCTCATGGGGCACCTCTCCATCTATGGTCTTGCGGGCGAGCTTGCGGCGCATGCTCTCAACGAATGCGGCGGGGTCCTGGTCGATCTGGTCTTGGCTGAGCCCGTCGTTGTCCTCGAGGGTCAGCAGGCCGTTGTCGAAGAACGGCTGGGTGGAGGCGAAGGTCTTCTGGTCGATAAGCGAGGCTTCGCGCGCAGCGATCAAGACCCGGTTGAACAGCACGTCCAGCGTGATGGCGCCGTAACCGACGATCTCGGTGCGGCCCGGCGGGATCGCCAGGGCGAGGGCAGGGGCCTGATAGACCTCGAGCTTCTTGGCCTGGCCATCGTCGGTGCGGTAATTCGCGAACAGCCCGTTGTCGAGGGGCGCGCCATCCAGCGAGACGGGGATGATCCGGATGCCGGTGGCCGCGGTGAGGGACTGCAGCACGGCCGCTTGCTCAGCACAGAGCACGCAATTGCCCTTGAAGAAGAAGAAGAGGCCGACCTTGTTGGCCAGGCCCTTGAGCACCTTATCTCGGTTGTTCGAGACTTCCCGATTAAGCGCATTGGCAGCGTAGGTGGCCACCGGCCGCCGGCTATCCTCGTCCAGGAAGGGATCACGCATGATCACCTGGCTGGAGCGCTCGGAGAACTTGGACGATTTGTCCATCATCACGCGCTGCAGGTAGTAGTAGGCCTGCACGTTGGCATCGGTTGGATTGTCGATCGCGCGGTCGCGATACTTGGGCAGGTTGTCGCGGATCCAGGCGACGCTGAACAGCTCTGGCCCTGGCGGCGCCGGCGGAGGGGCCGGTGGCTCAGCCTTCTGGATGGGCGCACGTGGGGGCGGAGGAGGGGTAGGCGCCTTTACCTCGAGCTCCGGCTCCTCCTCGGGCGGATCCTTGTACCAAAACCAGCCCTCTGCCTTACCGCGGTAGAAGCTTTCGCTACCAGGCGCAGCGAAAGAATCTTTCACGCCATCCGCAGCGTTGTCCGCCGCGCTCGCGTTACCTGGAAATGCAGCCGGCGAGAGTACTGCAGCGACGGCTACAGCCAAAAGCGCGCGCCTCATTTCCTACCGTCCAGGTACAAGGCGACCGCGACGGTCGCGTACACCCAGCGCGAGCCTCGTTTGCGTCGGTGCGATCCGATCGCGCTTACCCACGGCAGGTGCTGATAGTCGGCATTGCCGATTTTTTTGCTGACGTAGGTAACGCTGTAGCCGAGTGCATCAGCCACCTGGGCGACCGGCATCGACGGTCCATACGCCTGCAGGAGCTTAGGTAGATGTTTCGAAGGGGCGCTAATGCTCTCCAGCGAGCTACGCTGGCTGTCCAGGAAGGACGCAACGCCATGCGTGCCGTAGACCCAGTTGAGCCCTTGCCGGCGCCGGTGTGGGGCGATCGCTGCTACCCAAGGGAGGTGCTGGAATTTGGCGCAGCCGATCTTCTTGCGGACATAGCCGACGCTGTATTCCAGCGCCTCCGCTATCTGCTCCGGCGTCATCACGTCGCCGTAGGTGTCCAGCAGGCCCGATAGGCTGGATGTGGGGGTGAACGAGCTCGTGACAGCTTCGGGCGTAGCGACGGACAAGATCATGCGCGCATCCGGAGGATTGATTCGATGCACACAAGGCTAGGGATTCGCGCGGACCAAAAGCGTTCGATTCACTCCCTTTTAGGGCGCTAACAACGCTTCAGCCGTGAAAGATGGAGGCGGTGTGACCTATAGCGATCGGCCACCAAAGCCGGGTAATGCATCACCGCGGGGTAGCGACGCCCGACCAGCGAGCCCAAAAAAGCCCTCGTGAAAGAGCTTCTTCACGGCAATAGAGCAACAGGAACAGGTGGGCGCCATATGCGACACCCGCTGTAAAATCAGCATCGCTAACCACGGGCACTTGGAGCGACGAGGTCCAGCACGGAAGGAGAGCCACTAAGAACGCGAGCTTCCCTCGGAAGCTCGCCGGACTGTTCGAAAAAGCCCAAAACTTGAGATCATTCCTGACTAAGCTAGGTCGTTGATCAAACGGACGTGTCCGGAGTTAATCTTGAGCTTCCTCTCAGGGCCATCACGAAATCTAGCTGCGCTATCGGCAATAGGATTTAAATCGATGCCCGCCTTCCTAATCAGTTCCTTTAAGTCTTTTTTCGGGATGTTATTCTGCAGAAGCAACGGAAGCACAGAAATAAAGGAAGACGAATTAGTTGATAACAGGGCAAGCGCCCCGTGTGCGGTCGGATAAGCGGTGTCATTTAGCCATTTAGCGTAATCTTCACCATTTTCACTTTCTGCCTCGAGTGCCCATTGGAGACGACGAATGACAAGATGCTGCTGCATAACCTGCCAGAACTCCTCTCCGTAGAAATCGATACTCATCATCTCATTAGTAGCCTCCCACAACGCGTTATAGAGCGCAGCGGACTGTTTGAGAGCAACTGGATCGGTCGGCTCCTGCTCATTCGCGTTACAGTCTAAAATTCCGAGGCCTACGTCGACTAGAGTACCCATCAGATCTGAAACATCTGAAGGCCGCCACTTCTCGGAAATCCTATACGTTGGGCGAAACTCGAGAATCTCTCTAACACTCGAACTTGAATCCCACATATTGATCCAGTCAGTGGCAAACTGGCTGCGTAACGCAACAGAATATCCTAGCACTCGGCATGCATAGCTGTTTGGAAGACTTTCATTATATTCACGAATATGCGCCCTCAGCATATCCCCTTTCGCTGATTCCCACTCGGTCGGCGTCAAACTCCACTCTTCGATAAAGCTACTGACATCAGGCGGCGGAACCTTTTCAGGGTCTCTTGAATGTAGCAAAGCCTGCATGGACTGGTAAACCCACGGTTCCCAAGAACTATCCAACTGATCGGAGAAAGCGGGACAGTAAGGAGAGCGGACTTTGTCAGCCAATGCCCAAAATATATCTTGACCCTCCAACCTTCGCTCTTGATGCACGCTCTTGTCAGGAAACCTCAGATGTTGCCGAGTTAGCCAAATGCCCCAACGCTTGAACAATCCCAAAAAATCTGCCCTGCTTGAAAGGACATCTACGAAACGGCTAAGCAATGATTGTGCATGAGCCTTCAACACCTCAGGTGGATACTCACGACTATCGGCGATATTAATGATCGTTGCGCTTCCGTATCTCACTAAGCTAGGTAGCAATAGCGCCCCGCTCCACGACCCATCGTCTTTAAAGCTTTGAGAAGCTTGAAGAGTAAGCCGCTCCCACAAATCGTAGTTGTGATAAAGCTCTGGACTATCGAGTACTCGATTTATTAATAAGAGATTTTTCGCCTGATCCAGCCAGCCAAAAAGCTTGTCGAAATCCAGCTCAGCTAATATTTCCACCCAAGGCCAACTAGAATCATCGACTCTCGCCTCACGAAGATGCCCGTGCCATATATCTTCGAGAGAGAATGGGCGTATTGAATCACCCCCAGACTTTTTGGTCAAACCAGCTTCAGACTCTGCAAAATGGCGGTCAGCAAGGCCTAATAAATTCTCCCTAAACTCATCATTAGTCTTGGCCAGGACGATTGCCACCTTCGTCCACAACTCGTTGAGCTGAATCGCCCCAGCTTTCCTAGACACTCTCCAAGCTCTGGAAATAGCGCTTTTCAAACTCCACTGGCGATAGCTGCATAGCGCTGCTGTGCCGTCGCTTGGGGTTATAGAACATCTCGATGTAATCGAACACATCACTGCGGGCTTCTTCGCGGGTTCCGTAGGTTTTCCGTCGGATGCGTTCCCGCTTCAGCAACTGGAAAAAGCGTTCCGCGACCGCGTTGTCGTGACAGTTAGCCATCGCCCGCGCCCTGGCCATGAAGCCGGCCGCCATGCTGTTCGACGAACCCACCTCGGCGCTCGATCCCGAATTGGTGGGCGAGGTGCTCCAGGTGATGCGCGACCTGGCCGCCGATGGCATGACCATGGTGGTGGTGACCCACGAGTGACCCACGGGATGGGCTTCGCCCGCGAGGTGGCAGACCGCGTCTGCTTCCTGCACGGCGGTCGCATCGTCGAGAGCGGCCCGGCAGAGCAGGTGCTCGGTGCGCCCGAGCATCCTCGCACCCAGGACGTCCTGCGCCGGGTCCTGACACCCAGCGGGGGTGCGCGCTGATGGATGCTGCCCGTCTCTCCCCAGGACAACCGCTGCCGCCCTCGTTGTGGGCCGCTACCGCCATCCCTGGCCCACCCCTGCAGCCGCTCCAGGGTACCCAACGCACCGACGTCCTGGTGATCGGCGGCGGCTATACAGGTCTTTCCACAGCCCTGCATCTGGCCGAGGCCGGTGTCGATGTCTGCCTGCTGGAGGCTCACCAACTGGGCTGGGGCGCTTCGGGGCGCAACGGTGGCCAGGTCAATCCGACCCTCAAGTACGATCCGATGAACTGGAACGGCTGTTCGGCCCGTCCCGAGCGAAGCCCCTGATCGCGGCCATCTCGGGTGCCGCGGACCTGGTCTTCGACCTCATCGCCCGCCATGGCATGCACTGCACCTCGGTACGCCAGGGCTGACTGCAGGTGTCCTACTCCGCCAAGGGCGTGCCGGGGCCGCATGCCCGGGCCCGCAAGTGGCAGACCCGTGGCGTGCCCGCGGATTGCCTGGACGCCGAGGCGCTGCAAAGCCGCATGGGCACCACGGCCTTCGCCGGCGGCTGGCGCGATGGCCGGGCCGGCGGCATCCAGCCGCTGTCCTATCTGCGTGGCCTGGCCTGGCCTGGGCGGCTGAGGCGGCGGGCGCGCGCCTGCACGAGCGCAGCCCGGTCACTGGCCTCCATTCTCGGGATGGACGCTGGCAGGCCAGCCTGGCGGACGGTTCCTCGGTCAGCGCCGAGCAGGTGGTGATCGCCACCAAAGGGCACCTCTAAAAACCTGCC
>NZ_VBTN01000018.1:0-18037 GCF_013277805.1 Pseudomonas sp. MS15a(2019) | reverse complement strand
TACCGGTCGCCGGGCTCGATGCCGTGCTGGTAGCCGTTGAGCTGGTACTGGAGAGCGGCAGCCTGAGCGCCGAACACATCCTCAATGTCGTGGCGCGCCTGGCCGCGACCGAACCACCACCCAGCGTCGAAACCCACTTGTCGCTCAAGGAAGCCCCCGTCGCTAACACGGCGCGCTACGACCGCCTGCGTGGCCAGGCCGAGGAGGTCGGTCATGCGTGATTTGATGGCGGAACTCAAGGAGCTGCGCCTGCACGGCATGGCCACGGCCTGGGCGGAGTTAACTGCACAGGGTGAGTCGAACACAGCCTCGTCCAAGTGGCTGCTCGAACACCTGCTGGAACAAGAGCACACAGATCGCGCCATGCGCTCGGTGAGCCACCAGATGAACATGGCCAAGCTGCCGATGCACCGCGACCTGGCCGGCTTCGACTTCAGCGCCTCCAGCGCAGACGCTCGTTTGATCAGCGAACTGGCCAGTCTGGCCTTTACCGACACCGCGCAGAACGTGGTGCTGATCGGTGGGCCTGGCACCGGTAAAACCCACCTGGCCACTGCGCTGGCCGTGTCCGGCATCACCCGGCACGGCAAGCGCGTGCGCTTCTACTCCACGGTCGATCTGGTCAATCTGCTGGAGCGCGAAAAGCACGACGGCAAAGCCGGGCGGATCGCCCAAGCTCTGCTGCGCATGGATCTGGTCATCCTCGACGAACTGGGTTATCTGCCCTTCAGCCAGGCCGGCGGTGCGTTGCTGTTTCACCTGCTATCCAAGCTGTACGAACACACCAGCGTGGCGATCACCACCAACCTGAGCTTCGCCGAATGGTCGAGCGTGTTCGGCGACGCCAAGATGACCACCGCCCTGCTGGATCGGCTGACCCACCACTGCCACATCGTCGAAACCGGTAACGAGTCCTATCGCCTGCAACACAGTAGCTTGGCGGCCCAGGCCAAGATCAAATCACGGGAGCGAAAGCGTAAGGGCGGCCAGGAACCGGAGGACGATGAGCCGTTCTGATTTCATGGCGACGACGGCCTGCTACATGGCTGCGTGTGGCAGGTCTTAAACAACTGAACTGGGCTAGCGAAGGAGTGGGGGCAACAGCAGCTGCGCTGGTAGACTTATCCACAGTTGCTGGTAACAAAATCAGCAATCCGCCCTGGGTCAAATTTCAATCGGCAGGGTGGGTCAATTTTCCATCAGCGCCAACACACTAAGCAACCATCAGAAAATTTTGACTGTACGCCAAAAAATTCGCATCTACCAGCATCTAAACAGGCGTTGTTGATTATCATAAAACACTGACACTGTATTATATAATCGTGCTTTTGTGTTATTTTTTTAATATTTACTGATTACGTACTTGCTTAACCACTCAGTTGCGCTAGAATTAATAGACGCGAAATTTAAATCTCTAATTTTCCAACACTTAGTAAAACCTCGTTTGCCATCCCACTACCATTGTAGGAGCAAATCAGGAGACATAAAAAATTAGCGGTAGCGTGCCTGGCCCTCTAGATAAGTATTGGAGACTGTAATGAAGTTTGAAAAGTCACAGACAGCAATCGACCACCTGACTCCCGAGCAACACCGAATTACCCAGGAGGCGGGCACCGAAAGGCCCTTCACGGGCGAGTACAACGACAACAAGGAGCCTGGCATCTACGTCGACATAGTGTCGGGAGAGCCACTGTTCGCTTCGACGGACAAGTTCGATTCGGGTACTGGCTGGCCCAGCTTCACCAAGCCGATCGTTTCGGCAAACGTGAACGAGGTGCGGGACAGCGCACACGGCATGGTCCGGACGGAGGTCAGGTCAGTACACGCAGACAGTCATCTCGGCCATGTGTTCCCCGATGGTCCTTCCGACCGCGGCGGTCTGCGGTACTGCATCAACTCAGCGTCCCTTCGCTTCATCCCGCGCGACGAGATGGAGTCCGAGGGATACGGTGAATATCTCGATCAAGTAGAGGAGGCTTAACATGCATCAGCGCGCTGTTCTCGCAGGAGGATGTTTCTGGGGCATGCAGGATCTGATCCGCAAGCGGCCCGGCATCATCTCGACCCGTGTGGGTTACACGGGCGGCGATATTCCGAACGCCACGTATCGTAATCACGGCACGCATGCCGAGGGGATCGAGATTGTCTTCGACCCGACAGTGACGAGCTACCGGAACATCCTGGAATTCTTCTTCCAGATCCACGATCCGACGACGCTGAACCGCCAGGGCAATGATCGTGGGCTCTCCTACCGGTCGGGCATCTATTATGTCGACGAGGAGCAGAAGCGCGTCGCCGAGGATACGATCGCCGATGTGGATGCCTCGGGGCTGTGGGATGGCAAAGTGGTGACCGAGGTCCAGCCGGTCGGCGAGTTCTGGGAGGCCGAGCCCGATCACCAGGATTATCTGGAGAAGCGCCCGGGCGGCTACACCTGCCACTTCGTCCGTCCCGGCTGGGTGCTTCCGAAGCGCCAAAAGGTTGACGACGTACAGCCAGCGGCCGGGACCGCGGCGGAATAGGCTTCACTGCCGTTGCCACTGCGCCGATCCGGTCCGCAATCTTCGTGACCGCGTCGTTCAGCGACGCGGTCATCGAACCCTACTTCAGAGTGACGGCTCGTTCCAGTCAGTCGCCATCGCAACACCAGGATCGCAGATTTATGCCAGACCTCTCGTCCTTTCCGATCACGCAGCGCTGGCCGGCATCTCATCCCGATCGCCTGCAACTCTACGCAGCCCCTACGCCCAATGGCGTCAAGGTCTCGATCATGCTTGAGGAGACTGGCCTGGCGTACGAGCCCCACCTGATCGACATCTCGAACAACGAGTCGAAGGATCCGGCGTTCGTGTCGCTGAACCCGAACGGACGCATACCGGCGATCATCGATCCGGCTGGCCCTGACGGTAGACCCATCGCCTTATGGGAATCCGGTGCGATCCTCCTCTATCTGGCCGACAAGACGGGTCAGTTCATCTCCACCGAACCAGGCCAGCGTTACGAGACCCTAGCGTGGGTGTTCTTTCAGATGTCGGCCATCGGGCCGATGTTCGGTCAGCTCGGCTTCTTCCTGCGATTTGGCGGCAAGGACTATGAGGACAAGCGGCCGCAACAGCGCTTTATCGACGAATCCACGCGTCTGCTGGGGATTCTGGATCGCCGGCTGGAAGGCCGCGACTGGATCGTCGACGACTATTCGATCGCGGACATCGCGACGCTCGGCTGGGTGAATGCGCTGGTGGAATTCTACGCTGCGGGTGACATCCTTGGCCTCAGCAGCTTTTCGAACGTCCGCGCATGGCTTGGACGCGGGCTGGCTCGACCGGCCGTCCAGCGTGGCCTCCACATTCCCGCGAGGCCAGCATGAGCATCATCGCCGCCTATTATTACAACGAAGGCAAGCGAGTTCGCGAAATCGCGCTCGATGAGCACGTCAAGTTGGGCGAGAGTCGCTCGGGCTTCTGCTGGATCGCGCTTAGCGAACCCACCCCCGAGGAACTACTCGCGATCCAAAGGACATATAATCTTCATCCGTTGGCGATCGACAACGCGATGCACCCGCTGTGCCCGCCCAAGCTCGAGGTCTACAACGATGAGTTGTACGTCGTCGCGCAGACCGCCGAGCTGGTCGGCGACCGGATCAGCTACGGCAAGATGGCGATCTTCACCGGTCACAATCACCTTATCACCGTGCGGCACGGCAATGCCGGAGCGCTGGGCAAACTTCGGGAGCAACTCGAGGCATCGCCGACGCAGTTCGGCAAGGGTGTCGACTATGTGCTGCACGCGATCTTGCATCGCGTGGTCGACCAGTATCTGCCCATCTTCGAAATGATCGAGGACGACGTCCTGGCGATGGAGCGACGGTCGCTGCACGATTTCCTCGGGCCAGAAGAGGTGGCGCGAATCTTCGAACTAAGGTCCGAACTCACGCGGTTCCAGCGCACGCTCGGGGCTATGGCCGAGCTGGTGCGAAAGCTCGTTCGCGGCCACTTTCCCTGCATCAGCGCCGAAATGACACCATATTTCCACGACGTCGCGGACCATGTCCACCGCGTGCAGTCCATGGTCGACGGCCTCCTGCTTGTCCTGTCCACGGTCTTTGAGGCCAGCAGCCTTCTTGAAGCGCAAAGGACGGGGGTGATCACCCGCCAGCTGGCGGCTTGGGCGGCAATACTGGCAGTCCCGACGGCGATCGCTGGAATATACGGCATGAACTTTAAGCACATGCCGGAGCTGGACACGGCCTACGGATACTTTGTCGTGCTCGGAGTGATAGCGATATCGTGCGTTTTCCTATTTGTGCGCTTCAAGAAGGCTAAGTGGCTGTGAATACTGCCCATCGTTTTCTTCGCCGTCATCTGACGGTTACAGCGGGCCTTATACGGAAGCTTGTCCAATCCAACTCAAGATGAAGGTGCGTCCATGACATAGCAGCTGACCGACGCTCTACAAGCAGTTCAGTCCTTCATCGCCAAGGGCTAAGACCGCGAATAGCGCGTCAAGGACAGCAATCTCGTCGATCTCGAGCCAGGATCAACCATCGGTCCGTGCGGCATCTGCGTCGACGCGGCGTTTCGCCTCGGAAGCGGTGATGATGGCGATAACGCCTCCACCCTCTACGCGATCACCGATCCGGCGACCGAGCATAAGGGCCTGTTGATCGACGTGTTCGATGAAATCTGCTACCGCGACCCAGTTCAAGAGTCGGGACCTCAATGTAGAAGAAGTTGACTAACGAGCATTCGCGTCATCCGATCAAGCAAGCTGGAGACATTTATGAAAGCCATTGGTTACAAGGTTCCGGGACCCATCGCCGCGGATGCCGCGCTGGTCGACATCAATCTGCCTCGGCCTGTCGCTGCAGGATACGATATCCTGGTTGAGGTGAAGGCCGTCTCGGTCAACCCGGTCGACTACAAGGTCCGCAACAGCACGCCGCCGGCAGATGGCGATTGGAAGGTGCTGGGATGGGATGCCGCCGGGATTGTGCGCGAGGTCGGCCCCGACGTCACGCAGTTCGAGTTAGGCGACGAGGTCTATTATGCCGGATCGATCACACGGCCCGGTACCAATGCGGAGTTCCATCTCGTCGACGCCCGGATTGTCGGTCACAAACCTGCGTCGCTCTCCTGGGCGGAAGCGGCGGCGCTGCCGCTGACGACGTTGACGGCCTGGGAGGCGATGTTCGACCGCCTGGACGTGGCGAAGCCCGTACCCGGTGCGGCGGAGGCGATCCTCATCATCGGTGGCGCGGGCGGGGTTGGGTCGATCGCCGTCCAGATCGCGCGACAGCGCACGGACCTCACCGTCATCGCCACAGCCTCTCGACCGGAAACCCAAGAGTGGGTAAGAGGGCTTGGAGCTCACCACGTCATCGACCATTCTCGTCCGCTCGCGCCACAGATCGCCGAACTCGGCATCGGTGCTCCCGCTTTCGTCTTTTCGACCACACATACCGAGCAACATGTCGCCGACATCGCCGAACTGATCGCCCCACAAGGACGGTTCGGACTGATCGACGATCCCAAGGCATTCGATATCATGGTTTTCAAGCGCAAGGCGGTGTCGATCCACCACGAGCTGATGTTCACGCGGTCGATCTACGGCACGCCCGACATGAATGAGCAGGGCGAGATTCTGGATGCGATGGCAGCGCTGGTTGACGACGGCAAAATCCGCACGACGCTGACCCGGCGACTGTCGCCGATCAATGCCGCCAATCTGAAGACGGTGCATGCACTGATCGAAAGTGGCGCGGCTAAAGGCAAGATCGTCCTCGAAGGCTTCTAACGACCGCGATCGCCAAACATCTTGTCCAACCTCAAAAAGCCGAACGGGTTATGCCCCAGCGATGAGAATCCCATGACCAAATCTATTGCCACCGCCTCGATCAACCGCGAAACCGCAGTCGCCCTCATCGACGCGGCGCTCGCTGCGGCCCGTGCCATCGGCATCCCGGCTGCCGTCGCCGTCGTCGACGCCACCGGTAACCTGCGCGCGTTCGAGCGCACCGACGATGCGCCGTTCCTTACCGTCGATGTTGCCATCGACAAGGCCTGGAGTTCCGCCTCGTTTGGGTTCCCGACCCATGTCTGGAACGACTATGTGACCAACGATCCAAAAGTGGCGCCGCTAGCCTATCGCCCTCGGATGGTCGCTGTCGGCGGCGGTTATCCGATTCTGGAGGATGGGAAGTTGATCGGCGGCATAGGCATCTCCGGAGGCAACTATCAGCAGGATCAGGATGCGTGCGTCGAGGCACTCATGAAAATCGGGTTCCAGTTGCCAGCCTGACGACTGTGAGGCCATCACCGGTGGTAATGGCCAACAGATCCAACCTTTGAGAGGCCTAATGATGGAAGCGTTCGTCGTCTTTACGCGGGAAGAAACCAGCGACCCACATGCACTCGCAACCTATTCTGCAGGCGTCGGACCATCGTTCGATGGTCACGACGTTACCTTTCTCGCCGCTTATGGCGCGATCCAGCATTTGGAGGGGCCGCCCATCGAAGGGGCCGTAATCTTGCGTTTCCCGACGATGCAGGCCGCTCGCGACTGGTATGACAGTCCCGCCTACCAAACCATCGCTGCTCATCGCTTTGCCGGTTCCCGTTACCGCGCCTTTATCATTGAAGGGCGGCGGTGACATACCGACAGAAGCACTTCGGCGCTGACCACGAGGTATCGGCGTGTGAACTCGCATCTTGGGAATCTGTGGGGGGGACCAAGACAGCGGCGCTAGGGGCTCATATCGTCGATCGGATCAGAGAGTTGCTCGGCGAGAATGGGTTATCTATTGCCGAGCTGACGGAGCGGAGCCGCCCTCTCCCAACGGATTGATTCAATCGTTGACGCTCCTCCTATCCGGATCCGGGTTTTCGCACGCTGATCAACAGAGTTACAGCGCGCAACGCCTGTAGTGGGCATCAGGGGATGGGTGGCAATCAGGATGATTGCCCACCTTCCAACGATTAACCTTGCTCAAGTTGCTTCACTAGTCGCTCCGCGTCGAGATGGAAGTCCGAGAAAACAATGCTACCGCCAGCGTCGATAACCGTAAACCACGGAGTTCCTCGTGTGCGGTAGTCTTCCATGAAGGTTGGAAACGGCGAGCCGGTCGGTTGCTCGTCGTGACCGAAAACGATAGGAAGCTCATACTTGAGCTGGTTCACGCGCAACTTCTCGAAGGTATTCTCATGCGTTCCTTCGAAGACGGTCTGGATCACTGCGAACCCCACGTCTTTTGAGCTCAACGCTGCATGCAACTTTTGTAGCGTCGGAAACCCATGCAAATGGCAACCTTGGCACCAATGCTGGAAGGCAAACAAGATTTTCGGGCCGGGCCCGATATCTGACAGTTTGAACGGCGCGATACTTTCCCCATCTTTGCCAATCCATTTTTGCACCCGCAGCTCAGGCGCTTGTCGTTCGATCTCGTTCATCTGATCCTCCAACCCCGATACAGAAGCTTAGTGGATGATCGCGCGTCGCGACGGTGCGCGAACGTCCGACCTTATTTTCCCTATTTCCTGAAGCCAGAATAGATCAGATCGACATTTCGTCCTTAATATACTCAAGCTGCCGGCGAGCGCGAACTGGGCAACCATGCGCTGGTGAGCCTTGAGCTTTGCACGCTGCCCATCCGTTTGAGAGCGAACCTGCAACTTCCGCTCCGCATACCGCAGATCAGCGTACGCAGCCTTGGGGTTATCTACCCTATAGCCATTGGGTATTGGGAATCATGCTGGCCTGACGCTATGTTCGATACGCGATTTTTTACGATGATAGAGCATCTGTATCTGATTTTTAGTCGATTGGCTTATTCGGCGGATGTGCGGGCAAATGCTTTACGCAGAGTACTGAAATGAAGGCCGGCTTCGGTCTGCCGTATCGAGCAAGAGGGGTCACTATGGTCACCAGAGGTTTCACCGGTCGCGGTTCAGGCGACCAGTCCGATCGGATTCCGCCAGGTCAGCATCTGGTGGAGGATTTCCCTGTTCTGTCGGCCGGCCCTACGCCGAGGGTAGAGCCCTCCGACTGGAAATTCACAGTCAAAATTGGTCCGAAGCCCGTCAAAACGTGGAATTGGGGCGAATTCAACACTCTACCAAAGACCCAGGTGACAAAGGATATTCACTGCGTCACCTCTTGGTCCAAACTGGATACCGTTTGGGAGGGTGTACTCATTGAAGACATCCTTGCAGATGCAGAGCTTGATCGGCCTACCGATTTCGTCTTGGCGCACTGCTACGATAATTATTCGACAAACGTCCCTCTGACGGATCTGCTTTCCGGGAAAGCGATGGTCGCCCTCAGTTATGCGGGCAAGCCACTTTCCCGCGATCATGGGGGGCCGGCGCGTCTTCTAGTGCCGCACCTTTACTTCTGGAAATCCGCCAAATGGGTGAATGCGCTGCAATTCACGACGCGTGACGAGGCCGGCTTTTGGGAGCTGCACGGCTATCACATCTACGGCGATCCGTGGCGCGAACAACGATACACCCATGACTGAAAACGAAGCGCAAGTCCGTTCGTGGCAATCATGCGTGATCGACGACATCATCCAGCAAACACCGAGTATCAAGAGCTTCTTCCTTCGGTTGAGCAAGCCGTTCGCGCACACCGCAGGTCAGCACGTCGATATCCGGCTGACCGCGCCCGACGGCTACAGTGCAATGCGCAGCTACTCGATCGCGTCATCGGCAGTTTCGACCCCGATCGTCGAGATAGCTATCGAGCGCATGCCGGATGCCGAAGTTTCGCCGTTTTTTCACGACATCGCGGCGATTGGTGACGAAATCGAAGTTCGCGGTCCGCTCGGTGGCCATTTCCTTTGGCCTGAGCCTGCCATAGATCCGGTTCTGTTGATCGGGGGAGGCTCCGGCCTCGTGCCGTTGATGGCAATGATCCGGCAGCGCCGCGCATTGGCCCAAGCCGTTCCGACAGCGTTGCTCCTGTCCGCACGAACCGCCGAGGACGTTCTCTTCTCAGAAGAACTTCATTGCATCGAAATCAGCGATCCGGCGTTCGTCCTGGCGCTCGCGATTACGCGCGAGAAACCGGTTCGCGCATCGGACTTTGCGCGACGGATCGACGGCATGATGGTCCAAGAAATTCTAACCAGGCTTCAGGGAAAGCCGACGCAAGTGTTCGTCTGCGGGTCTAACGGATTCGTCAACATCGCAACCGATAGCGCGCTGCTGGCGGGCTTGGACGCCTCCATCATCAAGACGGAGCGCTACGGGGGCTAGCGGCGCGAGCTATCTCACGTCGCGCCGATCGTAGACGTGCGCCCTGGGAAGCTTTGGCGATCAACGTGAACCGTTTTGCCGAACACAGTCTTCGTACCCCCCGGCCTCTAGAACGCCTTCGCTCGCGATACCTGGCTCGACATCAAGCTCAATTTGAAAGTTCCTGCACTATCCGTCGTCCTGATATGCTCGACCAGCATGATGGGCGATTCGAGCGGGACCGCTTCCGTCCCAATCGAGGCTCGGTTACCTTAGAGCATCGGCTCGGCGCTACAGGAGGCGCGTGCGGCCTCTGCCTGGCGGTGAAAGCACTTTGGGCCATGTCGCCTGGATAGCGGCCAATCGTCAGCATCTGCTCCGATGTCGGCCAAGGTGCAGTCGCCATCTTTGAACGCCGCGAATTGGAGATCAACGCCATGACAGCGATCCGCGTGCAACTGCCGGAGATGCAATATGACAACTGATGTATTGCTGTACACCACGAATTGGTGCCCGTTCTGCCGCCGAGCGAAGGCGCTCCTCAAGGAAAAGGGCGTGCGATGGAAGGAGCTCGATATTGAGGCGGATCCGGCTCACCGGCAGGCCATGGCGGAAGCGTCGGGGCGAAGCTCCGTGCCGCAGATCTTCATCAATGGCACCCTTATCGGTGGCTCCGATGAGCTATTCGCGCTCGATGTCAGAGGCGAGCTCGACAAACTTCTCGGGCGCAACCCGCCTGCCACCTGAGGAGGTGCGGCTTGGGGCAGCCAGCCCGCGAGCCTTCGCCGGTTGATGAATACAAAAGGAGAGTCCGTTGGTCTCAGCCATCTGGAAAGACACTACTATCGCCACAAGCGACGAAACAGTCATCGTCGAGGGAAATCACTACTTCCCACCGTCAGGAGTCGACCTGAGCCTGCTTGAGATGAGCCCGCACACATCTGTCTGTCCGATCAAAGGCGCCGCGCGCTTCTTTCATGTTCGCGCGGGTGACGCGCTCAACGTGAACGCCGCTTGGACCTATCCCGCCCCCACTCCGGATGCCGAGGGTATCCGGGATTACATCGCTTTCTGGAAAGGCGTGGACGTTGCCTAGCAGACTGGACGGACGACTTCGCTGATAGCCATGCGGGCGCCGACATCTCAATTATCCTGCCCACCCCGGGCCTCGTCGGCTGCAGGAATCTGCCCGGCACCTTAGCGCGACCCGGCACTGGCGGTCTCGCACCCGCCGCGCCTCTGTTCTATCAATAAGGATGGATGACATGGAGCATTCCGAGTTCGATGCCGCTTTCGCGAAGCTTGCGGAGGGATACAGAGAAGGGACTTATGAAGGCCGGCGTTTCAGCTTGATCGTCCGGCGATCTGGGGACGGACGTCGCAACAGTCTGTTCGCCAGGGAGTTGGACGGGACTGACATTGTCAGCTTCAACCTCTTCCGCGTTACATCAGATAGGACATTGTTGAAGCCGTGCGAAATGTCCGCCGAAAAGGTCGTAGCGTTCGTGCTGGAGTTCCGACCGGACACCTGACGGGCAGAAGAAGATCCCGGCCAACCGGCGCGCCTGCGACGGCCGGCTATCTAAGGCTGCGCAAGCCTATAGCCGCAGCTCATTGCACTTCGTCTGGCGAGGAATTCAACATCGATACGTCGCCATCCGCGGGGATATCGGTACAGGCGCCCGTGTAAGCCAGATTGAGAAATCCTAAGCGATGACTAACACCAATGACGCCACCCTTCCGACACATTCTATTCTTGAGGAATGCACAGCGATGGCTGTCGTCAACGCTCTGAAGATTATTCTGAAGAACAGCTACGCGATCTACCTTAAGACAAAAAATGCCACTCGGGCGCATCCCGCCCCTACTTCAGGGACTTTCACTTGCTTCTCGCTCTGTCACTCACAGCATCGGCACGCCCATGACGCATGGTATCCAGGCCTCATAATTTTCCCATATAACCTTCTTGTCTTTTGCGCACCCAGAAAGACTCGAGGCTTTAACTGGACAGATGAGCCCTCGAGGGTAGTGTTCACCTGATTGGCTTTCTCATATCTGATGTTGATTCGCACAGTGTGCCAACCAGGTGATAGTTTCAAAAAACCTGCGCTTCAGAGCGAATTAGACGATCTTCGATAAGAGCGATCCGCCTCAAAATCCAAAACATCTAACATTGTCCTAGAGCCATATTTGTACCTAGTACTATGGCGCTCCCATTAACACATTTGATGATGCACAGAAAACTTAGCTCATGATAGCTTTCAGCTAACAGCTATTCGGAAGCCCGAAAGGATTCAACCGTTTAAGCGTGAACCGTCGATTATAAATACTTTCGTAAGTTAGCTTTAAAGGACGCTTTTAGTCCTTGTAAATACGCATTACGACTCCACAGCTACCAAATCCATACGGCGCCAGCAACCATTAAAACACCCGACACTACTAAAACAATAGTAGAGGCGCGATTGCTGCCTTTCAAAGTATGACCAACACCCACATCCATAACTAGGTGTCGAATTCCGGCTACGAGATGATAAATAAATGAAGAGTATACCAACCAGAAACTAACTTTGCCGAAAGGTGAAGAAAAAATCTCCTTGACTTCATTAAAACCCTTTTCTGACTCCAACGATTTGCTCAGCATATACAGTATCAGTCCCAGAAAAATAAAGAGCATAATTCCTGAAATCCGGTGCAGAATCGATGTAAGCGCCGTGAGAGGAAGCTGAATGGTTCGAATATCAAGATTAACCGGCCGCTTTTTATTCATTTTGACTCCAGTCAACAATTCTAGTGGGGGATTTCAGTTTTCGATCTCATTCATCATAGCAGCTGTAACTAAGGCTGGCGGCGACAATAATGGAGATATTCGGGGCTTACGTTGCATTTTGAGGTCGCAAGTGCATGTGCGTAAATTGAAGCAAATTGCAAGGTTATGCCCAATAGGTAGCTAGCTTATTAATTTAACAAAAGTGACGTGTGTCGTTCTGCAGGGCATGCTGTTCCCCCAATGTCATCAACTTTGGAAATTATCCATAAATATCATATAATTAGCGCTCAAATCAGTGCATGGGAGAAGCCCTTTTGACTACCTATACCGCATCGCTTGACACCGCCAGCCAAACCCTGGCTTGAAAATTGTACAAAAAATAACCAGCCCGCTCGATTGTCCCGCCTTCATCGCCGCCCACCGCCAGAATCCTCAAGACTTTACCCGCCGACGCCAGCTCACCTTCAAGAACCTCGTCCTGTTCCTGCTCAATCAGCCGCGCACGGCCCTGCAAACCGAACTCGATCAGTTCTATCGCGTACTCAATCAGGCGTCGACTGAGACGCAAATGGTCACTGCGCAGGCCTTCTGCAAAGCGCGCAAAAAGCTCAACCCCGAGGTATTTGAAAGTCTCAATCGCCTCCTGCAGCAACAAATTGACTGCTTCGGGCTGCGTCAGAAGTGGCGTGGGCTGAGGGTGCTCGCGGTGGATGGCTCGACCGTGCATTTACCCCTGGAGTCGACCATGGCGACCTTCTTTGGCAGTCACTCTGGCTTTCCCATGGCTCGCTTGTCCACACTCTACGAAGTCGCTGACGGTCAAACCTTGCATAGCCTGATCGTGCCCCTGACCGTCGGCGAGCGCGACTGTGCCCATCTGCACCTTGAGCACCTGCCGGCTGACAGCCTGACGCTGTTTGACCGTGGTTACCCTGGGCACTGGTTATTCGCGCTGTTCGCGCAGCAACAGCGGCACTTTCTGATGCGCCTGCCCTGTGGCTATAACGCCCAGGTCAAAGCGTTTCTACACTCTGGCCAAGTTGAAGACACACAGCTTTTCGTGGCCAACCATCCTGAAGCACGTCTGTTCTGCTCCGAGGCTGGCGTTGATCCTGCCAGCCAGATCGAGCTGAGACTGATCCGGGTCGAGTTGGCCAACGGCGAAAGCGAAGTATTGCTGACCTCGCTGCTGGATCGAGAAGCCTTTCCCGCTGAGGTGTTTGCCGAGCTTTACCACCGCCGCTGGGGCATCGAAACCGATTTCCGTCGCCTCAAACAAACCCTGACGCTGGACAACTTCAGCGGCCGCAGCGTGACCGCTGTAAAGCAGGACTTTCATGCCGCTCAACTGTTGAAGAACCTGGCGCTGTTGATGCAGCACCTGCTACAGCCGGTCATCGAACAGCGCCACAAAGGTCGCAAGCTGCGATGGAAAGTCAACTTCACCCAAGGCGTGTCACGGCTCAAAAATACCCTGGTCGAGCTGCTGGTGCGGCACTGTGCTCAGGGGCTGAGCAATGTGCTGGCCTTGATGGCTAAAAGCCTCAGTGCCGTACGCTCAGGCCGTAGCTTTGCGCGCCAACGCAAACGCGCAGCCAGCCGAGGTTGTGAGGGCTACAAACCGACGCGCTGAAGAAACACCACCGCCCAACCTCCGTGCAAAAAAGCTGGCCACAAGCGGTCGGCATAGGCTCGTCCGGAGAACGAGAAATCTCGCCTAGACAGCCGGAACAGACGATGATCACATCACCGCCAGCCCAGCTAGACCGCCTGATTGAGCGGCAGAGGCCTGGTCATCGCCCGACGGCCATGGCGGCTGGCTGCTTCGGGGGGCTTGCCTTGGGCAGGGCTGCAGCTTAGGTTGATGACATTGGCTGTTCCCCAACCCTGGAAAACCTATCCTCTTTAACACGTCAAAGTCGATTGATAGGCTTGCTGCAACAGCTATCTGCCCGGTTGAAGTCGAAGATCGATGTATCTGTAGGGTTTGGAAATAAATGCGGGCGCCCACCGCACTCACGGCTCAGTTACCATTCTTTGTGCATCGCGGCCGCGCGGCTAGTTGGTAGCTGTTCTAAGCCTAGTCAGTGCCGCCCTTCGCCCCAAGCCCCATAGTCAGATTTGAGAAATGACAGTAGGCGATGCCGCAACGCGCTTCATCGACCTATGTAAAACGACTCCTTTATCGAAATAGTGCACTCATCGCTCTCCACGGCGATCCCTTCATCGCGAATTGCACCGCCCAAGACGATCTGCACTGAAATCAATATGATCTTGCCCAGCAGCCGTGGACACGGGTTTAAGCACACATCCTGGCCTCGAAGGCCTCTGGGCTGATGTGCCCCAGCGTGCTGTGTCGCCGCTGGCGGTTGTAATCGGTTTCGACGTATTCAAACACGGTTTCACGCATCTGGGCGCGGCTCGTGAAGCGCTCGCCGTGGATGCACTCGACCTTCAGGCTGTGGAAGAAGCTCTCTGCACAGGCATTGTCGTAGCAGTTGCCTTTGGCGCTCATGCTGCATCGCAAGTGATGGGCGCGGATCAGCTCCTGGTAAGCCGCTGAGCAGTACTGGCTGCCGCGGTCGCTATGCACGATCACGTCATTAGGCTGCTTGCGTCGCCACAGCGCCATGTGCAAGGCATCGCAAACCAAGTCGGCCGTCATGCGTTCGTTCATGGCCCAGCCGATCACCATCCGTGAATACAGATCGATGACCACTGCCAGATACAGCCAGCCTTCCTCCGTATGCAGGTAGGTGATGTCACCCACCCATTTCTGATTTGGCGCAGATGCCTTGAAATCCTGCTTGAGCAAGTTCTCTGCCACTGGCAGGGAGTGCTGAGAATTGGTCGTGGCCTTGAACTTCTTGGCGGCCTTGGCACGCAGTCCTTGCCGTTGCATCGAGGCGGCTACCGTCTTGCGATTGCAGGGTAGGCCGGCTTCCCGCAGGTCGTGGCACAGCCGTGGAGCCCCGCTGCGGCCCTTGCGTGCGCTGTATGCCTGAGCGACCTGCCGATCCAGTTCGGCTCTTCGCCGCTGGCGCATTGACGGCCTGCGAGAGCACCAAGCGTAGTAACCGCTGCGGGCAACGCCCAACACGCGACACATGGCCTGGATCGAGAAATGCGCGGTATGAGTCCTCATGAAGGCGTACTTCACTTGAGGCTCTTGGCAAAGTACGCGGCCGCCTTTTTTACGATGGCCAGCTCCTCGGCGTGCTCGGCCAACAGCCGCTTGAGTCGGGCATTCTCGTCGGCCAGCGACTGCTCGCGCTCGCTGCCGGCCTGAGTCTGGTGCTTCTTGCTCCGCCAGCCGTAGAGCTGGGAAGCATGCAGGCCGAGCTGTTCGGCAGCCTTGCTAACGCCAATGCGGTCGGCCAAAGCCAGCGCTTCGTCCTTGTAGGCTTGGGAATGGCGGGTGCGGGTCTGTTTCATTGGGGTTGCTTGTCTTGCCATGATTCACCTCGTTGCAGTTTATCGCTTAACGGGGGTGTCCACTGGGACTGGGCAAGATCAATACTTTCTGATGCCTCTTGATTAGAGATGCCAGCCATAATAATCTCATCGCCAACGCATACGGCGTTCGGCAGCCAACACACTCTCACTCACTACTGGAAGCTCAGACATGAAAACCATAGGCATTGAAAACTCGAAGTCCAGCGTACAGGCCCACTTAACGCTTGGAACCAAAACTATGGGGCTAGGTATCTATGGCGCGTACTTGGCTCTCGCTATTATTTACTTCTGGTTCGGCGGCATGAAATTTACCCACTACGAGGCCGAGGGCCTGGTTCCACTGGTGAGCAACAGCCCGCTTTTGGGATGGGTGTATAGCATTTTTTCGGTCGACATGTTCTCCAGCCTGCTCGGCATACTAGAGATTTCGATCGGCACTCTGATCGCAGGCCGCATGCTGTCGCCCAAACTATCCGTGGTAGGAGGCGCTCTGTCTGCAGGCCTGTTCTTCACAACCCTTAGCTTTATGTTTTCCACTCCGGGCGTCATTGAGCCTAGTTTAGGGTTTCCGGCGATTTCCGTTGCGCCAGGTCAGTTTCTGCTTAAAGACTTAGGGTTGCTTGCTGTTTCGATATTTGTGGCAGGCCATTCGCTGGTTGAACTGGAAAAACGTAAAATTAATGCATAATTTTTTCAATGGCTTAAGGCAGTAATGCCTTAGGCCTTTTTGCCATCATTTTCCCCCGCCAGATCTTTCAACCAGTCACGAGGGCTCAACCCCGTCTTGCGTCTAAATGCGCGAGACAGCGCCGAAGGACTTTCGTAGCCGACTTGAGCTGCAATCAGCGTAATCGAGCGCCCTTCTCGCATCAGCTTCTGAGCCAGGCTAACTCGCCAACTCAACAAATAATCAGCAGGCGTCTGTCCGATGACACTCTTGAAATGCACGGCATACGCAGCGCGTGACATATTTGACTCACTGGCCAGCTCTGCTATTGACCAGGCATGTTCCGGGGAGTTGTGCATCTGTAAAAGCGATCGGGCAAGCCGCATGTCGGCCAGTCCAGCCATCATTCCGGTGCGCAACTGGTGATGATCGAGCAGGTAACGGAGCAACAGAATGATTAGGAGCTCAAATAAGCGCTCAAGCGCGGCTTCCCTTCCACAATGCACATTTGCCGCCTCGGCAAACATCCACTCCAACGTGTCTGCCAGCATGGGCAGATCATCGAGTGCGAGCACCAAACAGTCCGGTAATGAAGCCGACAAAGGATTATCAATTCCGCCCTCAAACTCCATGGAAGCACACAACAACTTTGCGCCATCGGACTCACCCGCAAACAATTGATGCTTGGCGGGGCGTGGCATAAAAATCAAGCTAGGGCGAGTGAGCTGCAAATCCTTGCGATCGGGACCAAGCAACGTCACGCTGCCGGCCTGAAGCAGATGGATATAACCTCGCCGCTCGGCGCCATCGTAAGATGCAGAGCCGCATAGGTCGCCGTCATAGAACAGATTGGCCCGCACGCCGAACCGCGAGAGCAAATTAGACAAACGATCCATTGGCCGATCCTTGACGAGTCAGAACGCACAGACCATACCATCTGCGTTGTCGTTCAGTGCCTGTAGCGAACATGCCGGCGTAAATCAGCCAACGGATAAAGTGATCACTGAGCAGCTCAGCCTCCCTTTCCAGTTCGGCTGTTAAAAAAACAACACCGTTGTTTGAAAGCACCAGCAAATCAAGTGCTCACTCTTCTATTTTACAGTACCTGGCAACAGCACTTTGCGGTGCAGTCGATCAGATATCCGGAAGGTTGATCGTAAGCTTCAGCCTAGCGCTCTTCGAATTTAATGTCGTCGAGCTTCGGCCCAACCATTCCCCCGACCTACTCTTCCCTCCCCTAGAGACCCTAGCAGTCACTTGAATCGCGGCTGTCTGCGATAAGGTGTTGCTGGTAACTATTGCATCAGCGCCTGAAAACTCCACCTCGGCCGGCAGACTTGAGACCTTAAGTCGTATGGTAGCGAGAGGTACCTTGGAGCCCGATAGCGTCTGTACGAAAACGAACACACTGTCATCCAAAGCGACCTTTTCGAAAATTTCCGGGGAAATGTCCACCCGTACCTTGAGCGGTGTTGGTGGCAAGCCAGCAACATGGTTAATCTGTTGCCGCTGACCGAAAACTGACCCAGTAGAGGCTGTTCTGCCGACTGAAAACTGACCCAGGTGTTCAACTGCTTCTGCTCAATTTTTGAGCAGGAGAACACAGGGTGATCAGTATGGAAATGATGGGCAAAATTCGCCGGATGTATTTCCGCGACAAGCTGTCGCTGCATGAGATAGCCAAGCGCACCGGGTTGGCGCGCAACACGATTCGCAAGTGGGTCAGAGCACCTGAGGCCAAGCCGCCGGTCTACCAACGCCGCGCGATCTTCAACAAACTCAGCCCTTTTCACGCCACGCTGGAGCAGGCGCTAAAAGCCGATTCGCTGCGCCCCAAGCAACAGCGGCGCAGTGCCAAGGCGCTGTTGGCGCAAATCAAAGCCGATGGTTATGACGGTGGCTACAGCCGGTTCA